>DJWL01000184.1 GCA_002441545.1 Flavobacteriaceae bacterium UBA6231
CTCTTGATGCAATGTCTGACATAATCTTTTAATTTAAGGTTTTAATTAGTTGGCAAAAATAAAAAACTTTATTCTTAAAATACGATTTTAGTTTAAAAATGTGTTTCTAATTTATCAAATAACTTTTAAGTATTTGTGATTTACCTTCTAATTGTTAATAATTATTCTTTTTTTTGTTTGAATATTTATCACATTCTTATCTGTTTTTATGAAACGTATTGTAATTTTTGCTTCCGGATCTGGAACTAATGCTGAAAATTTAATCAAGTTTTTTCACAACAGAGAAAATGCTTCTGTTATTCAGGTGCTTACTAACAATCCTCATGCCAAAGTTATTGAAAGGTGTAATTTACTGAAAGTTAGCTGTTTGTCTTTTAATAAAATTGCTTTTTATAGTACTAATCATGTTTTAGATATTTTAAAAAACATTAAGCCCGACTTAATTGTTCTTGCTGGGTTTTTATTGAAGTTCCCAGAATCTATTATCAATGAGTTTCCAAATAAAGTAATTAATGTACATCCAGCATTGTTACCAAAATATGGCGGCAAAGGTATGTACGGGATGCATGTACATGAAGCCGTTGTTGCTAATAAGGAAGTAGAAACCGGGATTACTATTCATTATGTTAATGAACATTATGATGAAGGAGCTATTATTTTCCAAACAAAATGCTCTGTTGACGAATTAGACACCGCTAATGTTGTTGCAGAAAAAATTCATGAATTAGAAATGAAATACTTCCCAAAGGTTGTAGAATCAATTTTGTTTCCTAATGAGTAAAAAAAAACAAAAATATTACACTGTTTGGAAAGGCCATCATACTGGCGTTTTTGAATCTTGGGATGATTGCAAAGCTCAAATAACAAATTTTGAGGGTGCTCAATATAAATCTTTTGAAAATTTTGATGCTGCTAAAAAGGCTCTAAAAGGAAATTATAAAGATTATATAGGAAAATCAAATTTATTTAAAAGTGAATTGTCGTCTGAGCAACTAAAGAAAATAGGACAGCCAAATTACAATTCTATTTCTGTAGATGCTGCAGTAAGTGGAAATCCTGGTAAAATGGAATACCGTGGTGTTGATACCAAAACAAAAAAACAACTATTTATTCAAGGTCCTTTTGAAGAAGGCACTAACAATATAGGTGAGTTTTTAGCTATTGTTCACGGATTAGCACTTCTTAAAAAAAACAATAGTGATAAAATCATTTACACAGACTCTAAAACAGCCATAAGTTGGGTAAAAAAGAAAACTTGCAATACTAAACTGGAGCTTAACGAAAAAAATAAATCTCTTTTCGATTTAGTTGAAAGAGCTGTTCAATGGTTAAAAACCAACTCCTACAAAACAGTTATTGTAAAATGGGAAACCAAAGCTTGGGGAGAAATTCCTGCAGATTTTGGGCGAAAATAAATTCGGTTTTTAGCATCTAAAAGACTTATATTTGCACAAAAATATCAACCCTCTTCATGAGTAAATTAGTCATTGTAGGTACAGTAGCTTTTGATGCTATTGAAACTCCTTTCGGTAAAACCGATAAAATACTTGGTGGTGCTGCCACATTTATTGGTTTATCAGCTTCTCAATTTGATATTGATTCTGCAATAGTTTCTGTAGTTGGAGGAGACTTTCCTCAAGAATATTTAGACTTATTATCAAGTAAAAACATTGACATCTCGGGTATTGAAATTGTGAAAGACGGAAAAACTTTTTTCTGGAGTGGTAAGTATCATAACGATATGAATACACGTGATACGTTAGCAACAGAACTTAACACACTTGCTGATTTTAATCCTGTTGTTCCAGAAAATTATCGTGATGCCGAAGTGGTTATGTTAGGTAATTTGCATCCTATCGTCCAATCAAGTGTTTTAGACCAAATGACAACCAAACCTAAATTAGTTGTTTTAGACACCATGAACTTTTGGATGGATAGTGCACTTGATGATTTACTCAAGGTTATTAAACGCGTTGATGTTATTACCATTAACGATGAAGAAGCTAGACAATTAACCGGAGAGTATTCATTGGTTGTTGCCGCTAGAAAAATTAACGAAATGGGGCCAAAATATGTCGTCATTAAAAAAGGAGAACATGGCGCATTATTGTTTCATAATGAAAATATATTTTATGCTCCTGCTTTGCCATTAGAAGAAGTGTTTGATCCAACTGGTGCTGGCGATACATTTGCTGGTGGTTTTGCTGGATATATTGCAAAAACAGAAGACACCTCATTTGAGAACATGAAAAATGCTGTTATTTACGGTTCTACATTAGCATCGTTTTGTGTTGAAAAATTTGGATCTGAGCGAATGAAAAATTTAACTCATGATGAAGTACATAAGCGCTTACTTCAATTTAAAAGGTTAACACAATTTGAAATCGCCTTAAACGATAATTTGTAGTTTTTAAGTCATGGAAATTAGAAGATTATATATGACCTTTAAAAAGCAAATATTAAAATCATATAAAATACAATTAACATAAATAAACGCGCTCAAAATAGAGCGCGTTTTTTAATTATATAAAAACAAATACAACAAAATGAGTGATGCTTTAAAACATGAATGCGGAATTGCTGTTTTAAGACTTTTAAAACCATTAGAATTCTATAAAGAAAAATATGGAAGTGCTTTCTATGGTGTGAATAAAATGTATCTTATGATGGAGAAACAGCACAATAGAGGTCAAGATGGTGCTGGATTTGCAAGTATTAAATTAGACACAAAACCTGGTGAACGTTATATAAGCAGAGTAAGATCTATCGCGCAACAGCCCATTCAGGATATTTTTGCTCAAATTAATCAGCGTATTAATAAAGAACTAACAGAAAACCCCGAATACGTTGACAATGTTTCGCTTCAAAAAAAGAATATCCCATATATTGGGGAACTTTTTTTGGGACACGTAAGATATGGTACTTTTGGTAAAAACAGTGTAGAAAGCGTTCATCCATTTTTAAGACAAAATAACTGGCAACACAGAAATCTTATCCTTGCCGGAAACTTTAACATGACCAATGTTAAAGAATTATTTCAAAACCTTATTGATTTAGGTCAGCATCCAAAAGAATATACTGACACTATCACAATCATGGAAAAAATTGGTCATTTTTTAGATGATTCTGTTAGCAAAATTTATAAAGAATTAAAAAACGAAGGGTATAATAAAAATGAATGCTCTCCTCTTATAGCTGACAGATTAAATGTTGCTAAAATGCTTAAAAGAGCTGCAAAAAATTGGGACGGTGGTTATGCTATGGCTGGGTTATTAGGTCACGGCGACTCGTTTGTACTGCGTGATCCTGCAGGTATTCGTCCTGCTTATTATTATAAAGATGATGAAATTGTTATTGTAGCATCAGAGCGCCCTGTAATTCAAACAGTTTTTAACGTTAAGTATGAAGATGTTAAGGAATTAGAACCAGGTCATGCCATTATCACCAAAAAATCTGGAAAAACTGTTATTAAAAAAATATTAAAACCGCTTGAACGTAAAGCTTGTTCCTTCGAGCGTATTTATTTTTCAAGAGGAAGTGATGCTGAAATTTATAAAGAACGGAAAATGCTTGGAAGGTTATTAATGCCTAAAGTTTTAGAAGCCATTGATAATGACATTAAAAACACCGTCTTTTCATACATTCCAAATACTGCTGAAACATCCTTTTTTGGGATGATTGAAACTGTTGAAAATTTCCTAAATAAAAAGAAAACTGATGCCATTTTAAATGGTAGTAGAAATTTATCAGCAGAACGCGTTACAGAAATTTTATCTGAAATGCCACGAATTGAAAAAATAGCCATTAAAGATGTTAAGTTAAGAACATTCATTACTGAAGATAGCAGTCGTGATGATTTGGTAGCCCACGTATATGATGTAACTTATGGTGTTATTAAACCAACTGATAATTTGGTTATAATAGACGATAGTATTGTTCGTGGTACAACTCTAAAAATGAGCATTATTAAAATGCTTAGCAGATTAAATCCTAAAAAGATTGTAATTGTATCTTCTGCTCCCCAAATACGTTATCCAGATTGTTATGGCATTGATATGGCAAACCTTGAAAGTTTAGTGGCCTTTAGAGCAGCCTTGGAATTATTAAAAGAAACCAATCAATATCACATAGTTAAAGAGGTTTATGATAAATGTATCGATCAAACAGAATTAGAAGATAAGAACGTAAAAAACTTTGTAACAGAAATTTACGAACCATTTACAGGTGAGCAGATTTCAGATAAAATAGCAGAATTACTAACGGGTGAAAATGTAAAATCTGAAATAAAAATAATATTCCAATCAGTTGAAAATTTGCATGAAGCATGCCCTAATCATTTAGGTGATTGGTATTTTACAGGAAATTATCCAACTGTTGGTGGAAATAGAGTTGTAAACCGGGCATTTATCAACTTTTATGAAGGCAATAAAAAAAGAGCTTATTAATTTAAAAATAATAAATTTTAATCGCTTAATCCAAGAAAATCGCAGTTTATCTGAAAAAAATGCTGTTTATCTAAAAAATAAAAAAAATATCTAAAATACATATAAATTGGTATCACCATAACATAAGTAGGTTAAGTTCATGGTAGATTTGGGGCAAAAAAAGGTGAACTTCTGTTCGCCTTTTTTTATGCCCTTCCATTAATTATTTCAAGTTAATTTCTGACAAAACTATTTAGCGTTTCGCTTAAGCCAATAAATTAGTAGTTTGACTAAATTATTTTTATTGCTGAATACATAACTATACTTTTGGCTCACCATAACATAAGTAGGTTAAGTTCATGGTAGATTTGGGGCAAAAAGGTGGACATTCGTTCGCCTTTTTCATTTTAAAGAATTTTTAAGTTTTTCAAATAAAAAAACGTTTAGAAAATTTCTAAACGTTTTTTGGTTTTAGTCTTGAAACTAAACTACTTTGCTTCAGCGTAGCGTCTTTCAACCTCATTCCAATTTATCACATTAAAAAAGGCAGTGATATAATCTGGACGACGGTTTTGATAGTTTAAATAATAAGCATGTTCCCATACGTCAATTCCTAAAATTGGTGTGCCTCCACAAGTAACGCCTGGCATTAATGGATTGTCTTGATTTGGTGTTGAGCAAACTTCAACTTTTCCTCCTTTATGAACACATAACCAAGCCCATCCTGATCCAAAACGTGTTGCGGCGGCTTTACTAAACGCCTCTTTAAAAGCATCTACAGATCCAAAAGCTTCAATAATTGCATCTTTTAATTCACCAGATAAATATCCTTTCCCTTCTGGTTTCATAACATCCCAAAACAATGAGTGATTGTAAAATCCACCGCCATTATTTCTTACAGCACTATTATTCATATCTAAATTCGCAAGAATATCTTCAATAGATTTACTTTCTAAATCTGTACCAGCTATAGCTGCATTTAAATTATTTGTGTATCCTTGGTGGTGTTTTGTATGATGTATTTCCATGGTACGAGCATCTATATGAGGCTCTAAAGCGTCATATGCATATCCTAATTTTGGTAATTCAAAAGCCATAATTATTTTGTTTTAATTTATTAATATTTTATTTCCTTCAAATTTACGCATTTACAGACAAATGGTTTCAATTAAAAATAATTAATTGTTATCAACTCATTGATAGTTTTTATCTTGTATGCAAATTTCATGTTTATGCAAAACTATCCTTCTTTTACAATTTATAATGCATCTGCAGGCAGCGGAAAGACTTATACGCTTGTAAAAGAATATCTTAAAATACTATTCAAATCAAATAAAAAAGAACCTTTTAAGCACATTTTAGCTGTTACGTTTACAAATAAAGCGGTTGCTGAAATGAAAGAACGGGTTATTGATACTTTAAAACAGTTTTCTGATAAAGCCATTTTAGATGCTCCTAATAGTATGTTTAGTACAATTTGTGATGAATTACAGTTGCAGCCAATAACACTTCATGAAAAATCTATAAAACTTTTAGAAGCCATTATTCATAATTATGCGGCTTTTGATATTTCAACTATTGATGGTTTTACGCATAAACTAATAAGAACATTTGCTCACGATTTAAAACTTCCTTTAAATTTTGAAGTTGAACTAGACCAAGATTCTCTTTTAAATGAATCTGTTGATAGCCTAATATCAAAAGCGGGAATAGAAAAAAATCTTACTAAAGTATTGGTGGATTTTGCTATTGAAAAAGCCGATGATGATAAAAGTTGGGATGTTTCTTTTGATTTTAATAAGATTGCAAAACTTTTAGTGAACGAAAATGATATTCCATTTATTGAAACTCTTAAAAATAAATCTATTACCGATTTTAATGCCCTTAAATTATTATTAAAAGACCAAATAAAACTGACAGAAAAAACTATTATTGACACTGCCAAAAATGTTTTAACCTTAATTGAGGAATGCGGTTTGGAGTTTAAAGATTTTTCAAGAAGCACGCTTCCTAATCATTTTAAAAAAGCATCTGAATTAGACCTAGACAGGCTATATGACAACAAACTTGAGGAGAATATTATAGAACGTACTGGTATTTACACAAAAACTTTAAATACAGATTTAGCAAATACTATTGATTCTATTTTACCAGAAATTGAAACGTTTTATAAAACCATAAAATCAGCTGTTTTTCATCTTAAATTCTTAAAATCATTTTACAAAAACATCACGCCTTTATCTGTTTTAAATGCCATTAATAAAGAACTTAAAACACTTAAAGACGAGCAAAATAAAATGCTTATTTCAGAATTTAATAGCATTATAAACAGCGAAATAAAAAATCAGCCAACGCCTTTTATTTATGAGCGTATTGGCGAAAAATTCAATCATTATTTTATTGATGAGTTTCAAGATACTTCGGTTTTACAATGGGAGAATTTAATTCCGTTAATAGACAACTCACTCTCTACAGAAACAGGAAGTGCCATGATTGTTGGCGATGCCAAACAAGCTATTTACCGTTGGCGTGGTGGAAAAGCAGAACAGTTTATCAATTTGTTCAACAAAAACAAAAACCCTTTTCAAGTAGAACAAACCGTTTATAATCTTCCAACCAATTATAGAAGTTTTAAAGAAATAGTAGCTTTTAATAATAACTTTTTTAAGTATTTGGCCTCTGAAGTGTTTAGCAATAAAGATTATGAAACCCTTTATCAAAACGCAAATCAAGACTTTTTTTTAAAAGAAAATGGCTATGTTAATCTTTCATTCCTTGAAATTGCTAAAGAAGATGATAGAGATGAATTATTTTCTGAAAGCGTTTTAAGAACAATAAACAACTGCATTGAAAACAATTATAAGCTTCAAGATATTTGTGTTTTAGTAAGAAAGAAAAAGGAAGGCGTTGCTATTGCTAATTATTTGAGTCAACAAAATATTCCTATTATTTCTTCTGAAACGTTGTTGATTCACAATGCTCCCGAAGTAGCGTTTATCAATAATGTGCTTACACTTTTAGTACAACCAAAAAACAATGAAGTTAAAGCAGCCGTTTTAAATTATTTAACCTCACTTTTTAAAATTGAAGATAAGCATGCGTTTTTTAGCAATCACATAAATTTATCAATAACACAATTATTTAAAAAATTTGAGGATTTCGGTGTTTATGTTAATAGCAATGCATTATTGCAACTTTCACTTTATGAATTAACCGAAACCATTGTTAGAAACTTTAATCTGGTTGAAAAATCAAACGCATATGTTCAGTTTTATTTAGACATTGTTTTGGAATACGTTCAAAAAAAAGGTTCGGATATTTCTGGGTTTTTAGACTATTTCAACAAGAAAAAAGACTCTTTAAGTATTGTGTCCCCAAAAGGACAAAATGCGGTTCAAATCATGACTATTCACAAATCAAAAGGACTTGAATTTCCTATTGTTATTTTTCCTTATGCCGATTTAGATATTTACTTTGAAAAAGAGCCCAAAGAATGGTTTCCTTTAGAGAATGATACTTATAATGGTTTTTCTCATGCGCTTTTAAATTATAATAAAGACTTTGAGTTTTTTGGAGATGAAGGTTTAAACATTTATAACAAACACCAATCTGAACAAGAATTGGACAATATAAATTTGCTTTATGTAACCTTAACTCGTGCTATTGAACAGTTATATATAATTTCAAAAAAAGATATTTCTTCAAAAGGAGAGGTTAATCAGAAGAAATATTCGGGATTATTTATCAATTACCTTACCTATTTAGGATTGTGGAATGACACTGATTTAATATACAGTTTTGGAAATTGTGAAAAGGCTCAAGAAAGTTCAACTGAAAAAACAGCTTTACAAGAATTAGACTTTATTTCAACCGCAAAAGAAGACCACAATATAAAAATAGTCACAAATTCTGGTTATTTGTGGGATTCCAGTCAACAAGAAGCTATTGAAAAAGGAAATCTTATTCATAGCATCATGTCGCATATCAACACAAAAGAAGATGTTAATTTTGTATTAAATGATTTTATAGAATCCTTTATTATTGATAAAAAACAAGCCATTATTCTTAAAAAAATTGCTTTAGAAATTATAGAACATCCACACCTTAAAGATTGTTTTATTTCAGAACATCATATTTATAATGAACGAGATATCATTACTAAAGAAGGTCAAATTTTAAGACCAGACAGAGTGGTCATCAATTCAAAAAAAGAAGCAATCATTCTTGACTACAAAACAGGACAAGAAGATAAAAGTCACATTCAACAGATTATTTCTTATCAAGATATATTAGAATCGATGAGTTTTAAGGTTATTAATAAATTTCTTGTTTATATAAATGATGTCATTCAAGTAAAAGAAATATAACTTTGTAAAAAAATAAAAATCATGTACGGCAAACTACAACAACATTTGCAGCAAGAACTTAAAGAGATTAAAGACAACGGTCTTTTTAAAAATGAACGTATAATCACTTCTGCCCAAGGAGCTGAAATTACATTAAACACTGGCGAAACAGTTTTAAATTTTTGTGCAAACAATTATTTAGGACTATCATCACATCCAGATGTTATTCAAGCTGCCAAAGATGCCATGGATACTCATGGCTTTGGAATGTCTTCTGTAAGATTCATTTGTGGAACTCAAGATATTCATAAAGAATTAGAACAAAAAATTGCAAACTTTTACCAAACTGAAGATACTATACTATATGCTGCTGCTTTCGATGCCAATGGTGGAGTTTTTGAACCGCTTTTTGGTGAACAAGACGCTATTATTTCAGATTCCTTAAATCATGCTTCCATTATTGATGGCGTTCGTTTATGTAAAGCAGCCAGATATCGCTATGAAAACAGCAATATGGCAGATTTAGAACAGCAGTTAATTGCGGCTAATGAAAATGGTACTAGGTTTAAAATTATAGTAACCGATGGTGTTTTCTCAATGGATGGTTTGGTGGCGCCACTTGATAAAATTTGTGATTTAGCCGATAAATATGATGCTTTAGTGATGATTGATGAGTGCCATGCAGCAGGATTTATAGGAAAAACTGGTCGTGGAACCCTTGAAGAAAAAGGAGTAATGGGTAGAATAGATATCATTACTGGTACATTAGGAAAAGCTTTAGGCGGCGCCATGGGAGGTTATACTACAGGCAAAAAAGAAATTATTGAAATGCTGCGCCAACGCTCAAGACCTTATTTGTTTTCAAATTCATTAGCGCCAGCAATTGTAGGTGCTTCTATAAAGGTTTTTGATATGTTAAGCAACAACACCAAATTAAGAGACACCTTAGAATGGAATACTAATTATTTCAAAAAAGGGATGAAAAATGCTGGTTTTGACATTATAGATGGAGATTCAGCTATCGTTCCTGTCATGTTATATGATGCAAAACTGTCACAAACTATGGCAAATATGCTTTTAAACGAAGGAATTTATGTTATTGGCTTCTTTTTTCCAGTTGTTCCAAAAGAAAAAGCAAGAATAAGAGTACAGCTGTCCTCAGCCCATACAAAAGTGCATTTAGATAAGGCTATTCTTGCATTTTCAAAAATTGGGAAAGCCTTAAATATTATATAAAATCATTCCGAACTATTGATAGTTAAACGATTTCTTCAATTTTTTTATATATTTGTCTTTGTTAATAAATTTTAACAACTTACATTTGTTTACAATTAACACTTAAAAATTTAAACTTTTGAATATGAAAAATCTTAGCAGATTATTGTTCGCTATGTTGCTTGTACTTGGTTATAGCAACGCTAATGCGCAAGACAAAAACAACCCATGGCAAATTACTATTGGGGCAAACGCAGTTGACTTTTTCCCTGTAGGAGAAGACGCTCCTCAAGGAGATATTTTTGCTGAATACTTCAATGTAGGTGATCATTGGAATATTTTACCTTCCTTATCCACTATTTCTGTGTCAAAATATTTAAGTGATGGTTTCTCTTTTGGAGTTGCTGGATCAATAAATAAAATTGACAAATTCGGGGATGACTCAAGAGATGATTTATCTTACTATGGAATAGATGGTACAATTAAATATAGTTTACAAGATTTAATTGGATGTAAAACTTTCGATCCTTATTTAGGTGTTGGTGGAGGTTACACTTGGGTAGACGAAATTGGAGCTGGAACACTTAATGGAACTTTAGGTTTCAACATCTGGTTTAATGAAAATATTGGTTTAACAGTTCAATCTTCTTACAAACATTCTTTTGAAGATTATTTATCTACTCATTTCCAACATACTGCAGGTATCTCTATCAAATTTGGTGGATCTGATACTGATGGTGATGGTATTTATGACAAAGATGATGCTTGCCCAGATGTTGCTGGTTTAGTAGCATTCAACGGATGTCCTGATACTGACGGTGACGGTATTGAAGATAGTAAAGATGATTGTCCTAACGAAGCTGGATTAGCTGAATTTAACGGATGTCCTGATACTGATGGTGACGGTGTAGCTGATAAAAATGACAACTGTCCTACAGTTGCTGGTTTAAAAGCTTTAGCTGGTTGTCCAGATGCTGATGGTGACGGTGTTACTGATGCTGACGATAAATGTCCTAGCGTTGCTGGTCCTGCTGCTAACCAAGGTTGTCCTTGGCCTGATACCGATGGTGACGGTGTATTAGATAAAGATGATAAATGTCCTACTGTAAAAGGTACTGTTGCAAATAGTGGTTGTCCAGAAGTTTCTGACGAGGTTCAAAAAACTTTAAACGCTTACGCTAAAACAATATTATTTGATACTGGTAAATCAAGCATTAAAACTCAATCTGAAGCTGTATTAGGTGATATTATTAAAATTCTTAATGAATATCCAAACTCTAAATTTACCGTAGAAGGTCATACTGATAGTGTTGGTAGTGATGCTACTAACCAAAAATTATCTGAAGCTAGAGCTGGTTCAGTTAAAGATTACTTAGTAACAAATGGTATCGATGCATCTAGACTTTCTTCAATTGGTTATGGTGAATCTAAACCTATTGACACTAATGCTACAAGCAAAGGTAAAGCGAACAACAGACGTGTTGAAATTAACTTAGCTAAATAATTAAAATAGCTAAAAAATAATAAGCTTAAAAACGCTTCGGATATCCGAAGCGTTTTTTATTTTTATACAATGGCTACTTTTATTTTTGATGTACTAAAAGATTTGCAAAACAAAAACGCAAATCTATCTTCAATAACCTTTGTTTTACCAAGTAAAAGGGCAGGATTGTTTTTAAAATACCAACTGTCTCAAGTTGTTCAAGAAAGTATATTTTCTCCAAATATTTTAAGTATTGAAGAGTTTGTTGAAGATCTTTCACGCCTTAAAACCATTTCAAATACAGAATTGCTTTTTGAATTTTATAACACGTATACACATTTAACAAATAAAGAAGACCAAGAGTCCTTTGAATTTTTTTCAAAATGGGCTCAAATTCTTATTCAAGATTTTAATGAGATTGATAGGTATCTTATCCCTCAAAAACAGATCTTCGAGTATTTAAGTGCCATTCAAGATTTAAGCCACTGGTCTTTAGAAGTTAACAAAACAGATTTTGTTGCTAACTATTTATCCTTCTGGAATAAACTTTATAGCTATTATACTCATTTTACAGAGCAACTCATTCATAAAAAGATTGGATATCAAGGGCTTATTTACAGAGAAGCCGTTGAAAATTTAGAGAGTTATATTCAAAACAATCAAAAGACTAAACATGTGTTTCTAGGGTTTAATGCGTTAAACTCTTCCGAAGAAATTATTATTCAAGAGTTGCTTCAAAATGAATTGGCTAATATTTATTGGGATATAGATGATGTTTTTATAAATAACCCCATGCACGATGCTGGATTTTTTACCAGAAATCATAAAAAAAACTGGAATTATTTTAAGACTAATTCTTTTAATTGGATAACAAACAACTACTCCAAAGAAAAAAATATTTCTGTTTCTGGAATTCCAAAAAATATTGGTCAAGCTAAATATATCGGCTCCATATTAAATACACTAAAAACAGAGAATGGTTCACTAAACAGTACAGCTGTAATATTAAGTGATGAAAATTTACTAATTCCTGTTTTAAACTCGCTTCCTTCAAATATAGAAGCATTAAATATAACCATGGGATTTCCTTTAAAATCTATCCCATTAGCTTCTTTGTTTGAGCATTTATTTCATATTCATAAAAAATCATCAAACTTATTTTATTATAAAGACATTGTTAAAATTGTGTCCCATCAATTTATTCGCCCTTTATTTTATATAAAAGGTGTCGATTATGCTTCAAAACTTATTGAAATTATTGAAAGTAATAACCTGATTTATATAAATACTGAACGATTAAAAGAAATCACGGATGCAACAAATAATACCCTAATTGAAATTTTGTTTGAGGGCTGGAATAAAACCATAGATTTAGCTTTAAAAAATTGTTCACAACTTATCTTAAGTATTAAAAATCATTTAGATGAAAACAAATCAACAAATTTACTTTCTTTAGAATATGTTTTTCGGTTTCACGAGCTATTTAACGAGCTCACCACATTAAACTCAAAATATAATCACATAAAAAATATTACAACTTTATATAGTGTTTATAACGAATTATTAAGCTCAGAAACTCTAGATTTTAAAGGTGAGCCATTACAAGGTTTGCAGATTATGGGCATGTTGGAATCTCGTGTTTTAGATTTTGAAACGGTTATCATATCATCTGTAAATGAAGGGATACTTCCTGCAGGGAAAAGCAATAATTCATTTATCCCTTATGATGTTAAAATTGAAAACAAACTACCTACTTATAAAGAAAAAGATGCTGTTTATACGTATCACTTTTACAGACTTTTACAACGGGCAAAAAATGTTTTCATTTTATATAATACCGAATCTGATGTGTTGACTGGTGGTGAAAAAAGTAGGTTTATTACGCAATTAGAAATTGAAAAGACTCATAACTTATCTCATCAAATAATTACACCAACAGTACCAATAATAAACAATCCATTAAACACCATTGAAAAAACACAAAAGGTAATTGATGAAATAATTAAAATAGCTGAAAAAGGATTTTCACCATCATCACTTACCAATTACATAAGAAATCCTATAGATTTTTACTTTCAGAAGATTTTAAAAATTAAAGAGTATGATGATGCAGAAGAAACAGTTGCAGCAAACACTTTAGGAACCGTTATACATAATACGCTTCAAGATTTTTATACTCCTTTAATTGGTGATTTTTTATCTGTTGATGATATTAAAAACATGAAACTTCAAATTGAAAAAACAGTAACGCATCATTTTAAATCTGTTTATAAAGAAGGAGACATTACCAAAGGAAAAAACTTAATCATTTTTGAAATTGCCAAACGCTATGTTTCCAATTTTTTAGACTTAGAACTCTCTGATTTAAAACAAGAAAATCAAATAAAAATAGTAGCTATCGAGTCAGAATATAAAGTAGTTATAGATATTCCTGCATTAAATTTTCCTGTAAAAATTACTGGTAAAATTGATAGAGTTGATGAATATAATGGCATTACAAGAATTATAGATTATAAAACCGGAAAAGTTGAACAAGGAGACGTTGAAATTGTAAATTGGGAAAATATTACCACCGATTATAAAAAATACAGCAAAAGCTTCCAAGTACTGACATACGCCTATATGATGCAACAATCAAATCAAATCTATTTACCTCTTGAAGCTGGTATTATTTCTTTTAAAAATTTGAAAACTGGATTTTTAAAATTTACTAAAAAAGATAAACCTGGTCCCTATACTAAAAAAGATACCTTAATCACCTCAGAAACATTAGAGAATTTTACAAAAGAGCTAAAAAAACTCATCATAGAAATATCAAACCCAAACATCCCTTTTACTGAAAAAGAAGTATAGATTTTATGATTAAAAATAGCATTGTAATTCAAGGGAAACACCAAAAAACAATTTTAATTGATTACCGTTATTTACCTAATAAGGTAAAGCAACCCATCATTATATTTTGTCATGGTTACAAAGGTTTTAAAGATTGGGGAGCA
Source organism: Flavobacteriaceae bacterium UBA6231 (assembly GCA_002441545.1). Taxonomy (GTDB): domain Bacteria; phylum Bacteroidota; class Bacteroidia; order Flavobacteriales; family Flavobacteriaceae; genus Yeosuana. The sequence continues at coordinate 14,465 of DJWL01000184.1, forward strand.
TGGAACTTAATGGCCAATGCATTTGCTGAAGCTGGTTATTGCTTTATCAAATTCAATTTCTCTCACAATGGTGGAACTATAGAACAACCCATAGATTTTCCGGATTTAGAGGCCTTTGGAAACAATAATTACACAAAAGAATTAGATGATTTAGAATCTGTTATAGATTGGGTGTGTTCAAATGAAGAACTTAAAAAAGACATCAATAAAGATCAAATTACTTTACTTGGTCATAGCAGAGGTGGTGGAATTGTACTAATAAAAGCAGAAGAAGATTCTAGAATAAAAAAAGTGATTAGTTTAGCAGGGGTTTGTGATTTTGGTAAAAGAACAGCAACTATTGGCGATTTGGATGAATGGAAAAAAGAGGGCGTTAAATATGTTTTAAACGCGAGAACCAAACAACAAATGCCACATTATTATCAATTTTATGAAGATTTTATAAATAATGAAGAGCGCCTAAACATAAAAAGAGCTGTTTCAAACATAAAAATACCACAATTAATTATTCATGGAAACGCAGATACTAGTGTTTCTTTTGAAGAAGCAAAAACATTGCGCCAATGGAATCCAAAAAGTAAATTAGTAACCATAGAAGACGCAAACCATGTCTTTGGAGCCTCTCACCCATGGAAATCAGATGAAATTCCTAATCATTTAAATCTTGTTATTCAAACGATTATTTCCTTTTTAAAATAAAAAAGTCTAAAATATTAAGTACAGGCATTTAATCGCTAATGGAGAAGATAAGGCTTGAACCCACAATCCCTTCATTAACATCAAACACTTTAGCTAACGAAGCTGTACTTCAAAATTACTGTTTTAATTCACTTAAAACCAAGACAGACAAAGCTCTTTAAAAATCCTTTTTATACATAGTATTCTTTTCTCTTTTAAATTACTTGATACCATTTCATAACCTTCATTTATACTTTTTAAACATCTACTTAAATCTTTTATAAAAAAAGAACATTAAAGTGAAAGAAATTATGATCGCTTACGTAGTAAAGATTGTAAGCAGATTTAAAACGTCTGTATTAATTAAATATAAATAATATGAAAAAAATGTTTTTACTAGTGTTTGTGGTTTTTACAACCATAGCGCTAACAGCACAAGACAGAGACCGAGACAGAGACCCAGCTCTTGACAAAGATCAGGATCGGGATCAAGTACGCCTATTATTGGTTGATGGTGATCTTTTACAAATAAAAGATCGTGATCAAATACGGTTACAAGACAAAATAGTTTTAAATGATGGTACGGTGGTAAACCCAGATGGCACCTACATAAAAGATCAAGACAAGCTTCGCCTACGCGATGGTGAATGTTTAGATGCAGATGGCGTTAAATATGCCAGTGAATATCAATACATGTCTAGATTAAATCAAGAAAACAAAAACTTAACACAAGTACAAATTCAAGAACGTAACCAAAACCGCTATCATGTCATTGCCATTAATGGTGATATGCTTCAAGTTAAAAATCAATCACAAGAAAGATTACAGGCTTCAATGACTTTAGGCAATGGTACCATTTTAAACCCTGATGGCACTTACCAAACACGTGACCGTAAGCAATTACAACTTCTTGATGGTGAGTACTTAAACCTGAACGGAAAAATGTACAAAAACACTTTGCAGCACAGAAAAACGGTAGTTAAGAAAAATATGAATATGAAAGCTAACACCAAAATGATGAAAAAAGAGGTGCAAAAAAAGCCTAATGCTCAAAAAAAGAGTGTTAAAAAAGGGGCTAGTAGTTAGTTAAAGCCTAAGAGGTTGTCTCAAACATTTTATTCTGAAAGAAAACAAGAATCTTTATATAGCAATTGTATAAAATTAAAATCTCAGATTTCCTTTTTATCTAAACATCAGGATCATATCACTTAGGATGGCCTCTTTTTAAAAACAGAATCATGAAAAATCTTAAATATATAATGGTAATGGCAGGGTTATTATCTATGACAATGGTTGGTCAAAATGCTGCTTCAATACCACAAAAAGAAGGAAACAGCACCTCTTACCTTTCAACGTCTTTAAATTATATAAGTGATGCTGTTTTTATGGGAAGAAAAGATTCCATATCTGCCCCTTATCTTTATCCGTCAGTGACCTATCATCATAAATCTGGATTCTACGGCACAAGTTCTTTTTCATATCTCACAAAACCGAATGACAGCCGAATAGACCTTTTTTTAGCATCTGCAGGCTATGATTTTTCAGCCAATAACTTAAGTGGTGATTTTTCTGTTACAAAGTATTTTTTTAATGAAGCCAGTTATAATGTTATTTCTGAAATTGAGGCAGATATAACTTCAAGTCTTAGATATGATTTTGGAAACATAGTGAATTTAGCCCTTGATGCCAGTATCTATTTTAATAAAAACAGTAGTACAGATTTCTTTTTATCATCAGAACTTAGTCATGATTTTTTGACTACTAATCATAAATTTCAATTTAGCCCAATGATAGAGCTGCATTTTGGTTCACAAAATTTTTATGAAGAATATTACAATTATAACCGATTGGGCAACGGAACCAGAAGCTCTGGAAAAGGAAATTCAAATACCACAACAACCATAGTTACCACAGTAACCATACAGGAAAGCGAAAAATTCAATTTGATGGCGATCCAGTTAAGCTTCCCTATGTGGTATAGCCATAAAGCCATTACCCTATCGTTACTACCAATGCTGGTATTACCACAAAATGGTGCCACCATAGTTGCTGACACTTCCGTTATTAAAGAGGATCTGGAAAATACTTTTTATTGGATGGCTGGCATCAGTTATAAATTTGGGAAATAATAATCTTTAACTCGAACAAAAACCAAACAAAATAAATATATAAATTATGAAAAATTTAATAAGCAACAGATGGTACATCTTATGGATTGTATCAATAATTAGTACATTCTTTTCAGTAGGAACAGTAAATGCACAGAATCCTAAACAAAACAAACTGTTGATAACTAACAAAGCCCAAAGTTTTTTAGACACTGACACCAATAAGGATGGCTTTATTAGCAAAAAAGAATATCAGTTTGGTTCTTTAGATGAATTTGATGTTGACAAGAATGGAAAACTTTCGCGTAACGAGTATCAAAACGCTAACCGCGCGCTTAATAGAAACACTATAGGCAACACAAGATCGGGTTTAAACAGAAACAATGCTAATTGTTTGGTAGCTCAAAAGGGTAATGGTATGGGTCAATGCACTAAACAGGGAAATGGCAAAAACAGAGGAGTTGGAGCTTGCCCTAATGGCTATCAATGCCCTATAAACAGTAACAACACAAAGACTAGCAGGCAAAGTACACCTTAACAAATTACAGGTCAAACAGGATTGTATTTTGAAAGTTTTCCTGTTTTCTTTTAAGATAAACACCGTTACATGATGTGATGCATTAACGGTGTTAATTTTTACAAATTTTCAGAAAATGAAAAACAATGAGAAAATATGAAGCATAATAAATTTTGAAAATCAAAATGTGGCTTATATTTAAGTTAATTTTACATAAATGATTATTACTGAAGCTATATGTAAACAATTAAGCGACAAGGAAATCGTAAAGAAATCACTTGTTGATATTGAATATTTTTCATGCATGTATGATCGCTATGAATTGAGGCTTTTGAGATATATTAAACGTATTGCTTTAGTAAATGATGAACAGGCCAAAGATATTCTTCAGGAAGCATTCATCAAAATATGGCGAAACCTAAACGATTATGATCAGAGTTTGAAATTATCAAGTTGGATCTATAGGATTGTTCACAATGAGACCATTTCGTACTGGAGAAAGCAAAAGTCCTTTGGTAAAGACAGGCAAGTAACGCTTGATGAGACACTTTTTAAAGATGTATCCATCAATTTTGAAATGAATGAAGATAACGAACAAAAAGAGAGACTCACTCATGAGGTTTTGAAACTTTTGCCTTTAAAATACAAGACTGTCTTAGTTTTGAAATTTATGGAAAACATGAGTTATCATGAAATCTCTGATGTCTTAAAAATACCTGAGGGCACAGTAGCTACCTGGATCAATAGAGCCAAAAACATGTTTATTAAAGAAGCTTCTAATAATCATATTTCTTTTTTTAACTAAAATCAATCCAATGGAAGAATCAAAAAAAATAATAGAAAAAATTAAGAAAGAACGCATCAGGCAGAAACCAAAATGGTATTTTGTAGTACCTAATATCCTGATTTGGTTGAGTTTTATTATTCTAATCTTTGTTGGGGCAGCGGCATTTTCTATTGTCTTGCTTTCAATCCAACAAACAGATTTCAACTTAGTATCCCACATGTCTCATTCCAAAGTAGAATTTTTTTTAGGACTACTTCCTTTTTTCTGGATTGTTATATTACTCATTTTTCTTGGAGGAGCTCTATTCACTTTTAAAAAATCAAAAAAAGGATACAAGTTTGGCTGGACTCGTTTGCTAGGATTAAGTACAGCTGTTAGTATTTTACTAGGCACTATGTTTTTTATAGGTGGTGGTGGTCATTGGCTTGAGAATACCTTTGCCGAGCAGGTAAGTTATTATGAAAGTATACAACAACAAAAACAAAAAATATGGATGAAACCAGAAGAAGGGTTTTTGTCTGGGGTTATTGAAAAAATAGATGGAGACAACCTCCAGTTAATCGATTTTAATAATAAAAGGTGGAACATTGATTACGGAGATTCGTTTATATCTCCTTCTGTGTCTTTAAAAAAAGGAGAACAGGTGAAATTAATAGGTAAAATAACAGATGTAAATACGTTTCAAGCAAAAGAAATGCGCGCTTGGGGAGGACAAAACCGTCAAAGGAAATGGAATGGACATGAAAAAAATAGTTCTAATGGAAATAGCAAAAAATGAAAGATTATAAACGAATTTATCAAATAAAAATGTTAGACTTTATATTAAACAGGAATTTTTAGGTTCATGAGCTAATGAATTTATTATTTTATTAATCTTTTTATAACAATCTTATAATATAAAAAAGTTTACTATTAGTAATATAATAATGAATATTGCATTTAATTATTTACTAATAGTAAATTTATTTATTTTGAAATTAATTAAAAAAGATTTCCAATTTTTATTATATGGTTCATTCGCCTCATTTGGGACTTATTTCTGCATGTATGCTTTTAGAAAACCATTTACCGTAGCTACATTTGAAAATCTTTCCTTTTGGGATATCGATTATAAAATTATTTTAATTATTGCTCAAGTATTAGGATATATGTTATCAAAGTTTTTGGGTATAAAATTGATTTCCGAATTAAAACCTAGCAAACGAATTTACTATTTATTTGGTATGATATTTTTTGCAGAATCAAGCTTAATACTATTTGCAATAACACCTATTCCTTATAATTTCATTTTCATGTTTTTTAACGGATTGTCCTTGGGTATGGTGTGGGGTGTAGTTTTTTCATATTTAGAAGGCAGAAAATTGACAGAATTTTTAGGTGTCGCATTATGTTCTAGTTTTATCGTTTCAAGTGGGGCTGTTAAGACCGTAGGTCTTTTAGTTATGAATAGCTTGCAAGTTTCTCAATTTTGGATGCCAGCAGTTACAGGAGCTCTATTTATAATACCTTTTGTTGTTTTTTCGCTTTTGTTAAATAAAATGCCCAAACCAACAAAAGAAGATAAACGGCTACGGGTAGAAAGAAACCCAATGACATCAAAGGATAGAAAAAAGGTCTTTAAAACGTTCTTTTTCCCAATAGTCATATTAGTGTTTTTCTACCTTTTTTTAACTGCTTTACGCGATTTTAGGGATAATTTTTCAAGAGAAATTTGGGATGCCATAGGTTTTGAAGGCAATACATCTGTTTACACAGTTTCAGAAATTCCAATTGCTATTTTAGTATTAATTATTATTGGAGGCTTAGGATTTGTAAAAAACAATTTTAAGGCATTCATTTCATATCACTATTTATTAATTTTTGGTACAATTTTTATTGGGGCATCTACATTATTATTTCAAATAGGAATAATTTCTTCAATGTTTTGGATGATATGCATTGGCTTTGGTCTATACATTAGTTACGTACCTTTTAATTGCATTTTCTTCGATAGAATGATTGCAACATTTTGTATTAAAGGTAATGCAGGCTATCTTATTTATATTGCCGATGCTTTTGGGTATTTGGGAAGTATTGTCGTTTTACTCTATAAAAATTTTGGACAGAACTCTATTTCATGGCTCCATTTTTTTATAAATGGAACCTACTTTATCGCCATTCTTGGAACTGTGATTTCTTTTATTTCCTTAACCCATTTTAGAAGAAAGTATAAAAAAAAGGAAAGCAGACATGTTCAAACAAATCTTAATATAGCATAATTATGAACCAAAAATATGATTTAATTGTTGTTGGAGCAGGCGTGTTAGGGACCTTTCACGCTTATCATGCTAAACAAAAAGGATTAAAAGTGGCTCTATTGGAAAAGGACCAATTTCCACAAAGTGCTACAGTACGAAACTTTGGTCAAGTTGTACCATCTGGAATGAATACTAAATGGCAGGCTTTTGGAAGAGAAAGCCTTGAAATATATAAAGACATTCAGTCTAAATTCGATATATCAATTCGTCAAGAAGGTTCTGTTTATTTAGCCTCAAATTATGAGGAAGTTCAGCTTTTAGAAGAATTGGCAGAAATTAATAAATCAAATAGTTATAGTTCTAGACTTTTAACTAAAGATGAATGCTTGAATAATTACAGTGGACTTAGAGAGGATTATGTACAAACGGGCTTGTTTTTTCCAGAGGAAGTTATTGTAGAACCATCCATAATGATAAATAAACTTCATGCTTTTTTAAAAGAAGATGGTATGGATTTGTTTTTTAATGCTAAGGTAGTGCTCTGTGAAGAAACAGTAAATGGTGTCATTGCAACTTTAACAACTGGTACAGTTTTTATGGCTTCAAAAGTAATCATTTGTAATGGAAGTGATTTTAAAACCTTATATCCTTTAATTTTTAATGAGAGTGATTTAATAGTTTCTAAGTTACAAATGATGGCTACCAAACCACAACAAAACTATAAGTTAAAAGGATCTGTTTTAACTGGTCTTTCAATAAGACGCTATGAAGCGTTTGAAGAATGCGCTTCTTATAGTGTGATAAAAGCAAACGAATGTAAAGAGTCCTTAGAAAAAAAATGGGGTGTTCATATTTTGTTTAAACAAGCATATGACGGCTCCGTTATTCTTGGAGATTCCCATGAATATGCAAGTGCCGCAGAAATGGATAGTTTAGGTTTCGACTTGAATATGGATATAGATAATTTTATTATTCATGAGGCTAAAAAAATAATCGATTTACCAAATTATGAGATTCAACGCCGGTGGTATGGAATGTATTCTCAATGTAAAACTTCAGATATTTATCAAAATACTATTGGCACAAATATCCATATTGTTACAGGGATAGGAGGAAAAGGAATGACTGGAAGTGCTGGTTTTTCAAAACAAAATATAAAATTAATTTTCAATTTTTAATATGCAAAATATAAAATTAGTCATTTTTGATATGGCTGGAACTGTAGTTGATGAAGATAATGTAGTGTACAAAACGTTACATATGGCTATTAACAAAAAGGGGTATAATTTGACATTAGACTTTGTACTAGAGTTTGGTGCTGGAAAAGAAAAACAGCAAGCTATAAGAGATATTTTAGAAAAAATTGAAGTTGAAAATTTTAATGAAAAAGCGACCACTATATTTGAGGATTTCAAAGATATGTTAAGTGAAGCCTATAATAAATTGACTGTTTCAAGTTATGCTGGTGTTGAAGATTTGATTCAAGATTTAAAAAAAGTAAATATTAAAGTGGCCTTAAATACGGGATACGATAAATACACGGCACAATTATTATTAAATAAAATGAAATGGAAATTAGGCACTCATTATGATGCGCTAATAACTGCGGATGATGTAGAAAGGGGAAGACCAAATCCGGATATGATTTTTGAAGCCATGAAAATTCTAGATATAAAATATTCAGAAAAAGTATTAAAAGCAGGAGATTCAATTATAGACATTGAAGAAGGAAAAAATGCTTCTTGTGGAATAACTGTTGGTGTTACAACAGGAGCTCATACTAGAGAACAACTAGTTTCAGCAAATCCAACATATATAGTAAACTCTTTGACAGAACTTAAAAAAATACTTTTAGATTAATTTTAAGTGTTGGTTGTTCTATCACACAAAAAAATAAATAACCAACATTTTTGAAGCAATACTGGCTCTATTTACTGGAACATGAGGAATTCTTCCATCAAAAAAAATTGAGTCTCCTTCTTTTAACAATACTTCTTCATCTCCAATTATATAGTAGCACTCACCAGATAATATGTATTTAAACTCATAAGCATCAGTAGTTACTTTTTCTCTTTTAGAATTTGGTGCTACTTCCAATAAAACAGATTCAAAGCCTAAAGAAGCAAGCTGTTTTCCAAAAAGATATTTATATGTAAAACCTAGAGCTTCATCTTCCTTTTCAATAATTGCGTTCTCTTCTTTTCTAGAGATAATAAAATTAGAATTATTTATTTGAGGCATCCCTTTAAAAAAATCTGTTACCTCAATTTCTAAAGAATTAATAAGTTTTAATAAAACAGGTAGCGAAGGCATGGTTCTACCATTTTCAATTCTAGAAATCAACCCATTAGTTACACCAGCTTTAATTGCTATGTCATTTATGGTCTTATTTGTAACTTTTCTAATTTCTTTTAAGCGTTTTCCTATTCCAATAAGGTAATCTTCCATATATACTATTTTCAATTACAAACATATATAATTTTTAAGGGTTGTAATTGTATAATCAATAAAAAAACATTTTTTTATCACTGGTAAAATTTATAAAAAATCAATTTAGTATAGTTAACTATTTGTAAACTTTTTAGATTAACTATTTAATAATGTTTTTAACGGTTAGGTAGCAATTAATTAATATAAATAAGGTCATTTTTTAACCTATGCAGTAGATATTTGTTTCATATTAATTAACTAAAGTTTACAAATACGAAAAAAATGAAAAAAATTCTGCTTACAATGGTAACCGCACTTTTTGCTATTACCATAAGCCATTCCCAAACCACGTTTACTGGGAAGGTTCTAGATGAAAATCAAATTCCTTTGCCAGGAGCTTCGATTGTTATTAAAGGAAGTTCAAATGGAGTGGCTACTGATTTTGATGGAAATTTTCAAATTCAATTACCTGTTGGAAATGAAATTTTAGTAATATCTTTTATTGGATATTCATCTCAAGATTTTGACACTTTAGGAACTGCTTCTGCTGTAATAACATTACTTCCTAGCTCTGAATCACTAAATGAGGTAGTGGTTACTGCTTTGGGAATTAAAAAAGAGAAGAAAAGGCTTGGTTATTCTGTTCAAGAAGTAGAAGGAGATATTACAAAAGCAAGAGATCCAAATGCTATGAACTCATTATCAGGTAAAGTATCTGGTTTGATTGTTGCTTCTTCTGCAGAATTTTTTACAGCTCCCAGTTTATATTTGAGAGGAAAAAAGCCTTTAATTGTTGTAGATGGTGTGCCTTTAGGAACTGATACTTGGAATATTAGTCCAGATGATATAGAAAGTATAAATGTATTAAAGGGAGCAAATGCAGCTGCTCTATATGGTTCAGCTGGAGGCAATGGTGCGGTTCAGATTACAACTAAAAGAGGAACAAAAAATGCTCGTGGTTTCGTTATAGAATTTAACCAGAACAGTATCATCCAAGATGGATTTAATGCTGTCCCTAAAGTGCAGAATAGTTATGGTCCAGGGTCTTATGGTAATTATGCTTTTAAAGACGGTAAAGGTGGGGGTATCAATGATGCCGATTACGACCAATGGGGGCCAAAATTTGATGGACAATTAATTACTCAATATGACAGTCCATTAGACGTAGACGGAAATTTAATTCCAACACCTTGGTTGGCAAGAGGTGCAAATAACTTTGATAATTTTATAGAATCTGGGTTTTTGGAAACTACCAATCTTAGTATTGCGTCTCAATTTGACAAAGGAAATGTTCGTTTTTCTGCATCTCACACCTATCAAAAAGGTATAAATCCTAATACCAAGTTAAATATATATAACTTCAATTTAAGTAGTAAATATAATTTTAGCGAAAAAACATCTATTGATGCTAGTGCTAATTTTAATTTTCAAACGTCACCCAACAATCCTAATGTAAATTATGGGCCAAACAGCTACATCTACAATATGCTTATTTGGGGTGGAGCAGATTATGACATTAGAGATCTTAGAAATTATTGGCAAGAAGGTAAGGAAGGTATTCAACAAAAGAATTTTGAATATACACGTTATAACAACCCTTATTTTATGGCTTATGAGTGGTTGAGGGGCAAGCAAACAAATGATTACACTGGGCAAATAAGTCTAAATCATAAATTCACTAATAGTTTTGATGTTACTTTAAGAACCAACATTGCTCTAGAGAATGAGTTCGAAGATGAAAAATTTCCATATTCTATGACAACTTATGGTAGGGAAAAAGCTCAAGGTGATTATAAAGAATGGTATAATAATAATATGAAAAGTTATACCGATTTAATGTTAAACTATGATAATACGTTTGGTGATTTTGGTGTTAGAGCAACATTAGGAGCCAATCTAAACATTGAAAAATATAGAAGCTTATATGCTACAACAGATTATTTAATTGTACCAGGTTTATATACATTAAGTAATACTCAAACACCTGTACAACCAACAAATTATAGAAGCCATTATGAAACGCAAGGATATTATGTATCTACCGATTTTTCGTATCAAGATTTCTTGTTTTTAGGCGCAACAGGTAGAATAGATAAAGATTCTAGATTGCCACAAAAAAATAATTCGTTTTTCTACCCTTCCGTATCATTAAGTGCTGTTTTAAGTGAGATTCTAAATATCCCAAATGTTAACTATCTTAAAGTTAGAGGTTCTTACGCAAAAGTGGGAAGTTCATTAGATATTTATAGCAACTTAGACACTTATGCATTAAATTCCCCATTTACAATTGGAGGAACAACATACAATCCTGCCTACGTCAATTCTATTTTATCTAATGAAGATTTAGAGCCAGCTTTTAACTCTTCTACTGAGTTTGGTATTGAAACAAGATTATTTAAAAATAAGTTAGGATTGGATGTTACTTATTATGAAAACAAGAATGGCCCTCAAATTTTCAACTTACAGTATTCTCAAGCCTCAGGATATAGTGGTAAAAAGCAAAATGGTATCACAACCAAAACTAAAGGTTGGGAAATAGCATTAACAACAACACCAATAAGAACTGATAATTTTAGATGGGATATTAGTGTTAACTGGTCTGCTTACAAGGAATACTTAGTAGAAGTATATGATGGCATAAATAATCTTGGTAGAATAAAAACAGGAGAGAGAATAGATACCTATTATATCAACGATTTTATGAGAACTCCAGATGGGCAACTTATTGTTGGTAATGATGGTAAACCATTATTGAATCCTTATCAAACAAAAATTGGATATGCCGCACCAGATTGGTCAGCGGGTATTGCAAGTAATTTAACCTATAAGAATTTCTCACTAGATGTTTCATTAGATGGAAGATATGGAGGAAAAATAGAAGATTATGTTGCTCTAAAAATGTGGCAAAGTGGAAGGCATGTAGGCACAGATACTCCTGAAAGGGCTAATGATGTTCAAGGAATAAAGTCATATGTGACAGAAGGTGTTGTCGTTACAGGAGGTGCTTTAACTACTGATGGGGAAGGAAATGTAATATCAGATACCAGAACATTTGCGCCTAACACTACTTTAATGTATTATCAGGATTATTCAAAATCTTACCATGGTAGAACTGCTGCAAATATTATTGATAAAACATTCTTCAAGTTAAGAGAGGTTACTTTAACTTATAAATTTCCAAAAACGTTATTGAAGAATACTTTTATTAATGATGCTACTATCTCTTTGCTAGGAAGAAATTTAATCTATTTCGCTAAGCATAAAGATATTGATTTAGATCAGTTTAATAATGAAAAAGGCTCACCATTACAGTCTCCAACAGTAAAAAGTTACGGTTTGAACATAAACCTTAAATTCTAAAAAAATTGAAAATGAAAACATATAATTTAAAAAAAGTATTAATACTCCTATCAATTTTAGTGCTTGTTTTTTCTTGCACTAAGTTTGATGATTTAGTAGATGACCCTAATAAGGCAACTAGTGTTCCACCATCTCAGTTATTATCTGAAGTTTTAAGTGTGTTAAACAACATAGGTAATGATGGCGCCTGGGAAGAGCCTCAAAGAGATAACCAATTCTGGGTAATATCTTTTGATTATTATGGTGACCAAGATTATAACTGGGGAGCAGCAAGCTATAGATACAATACATTATCCAACGTTATTGCTATGGAAAAGGAAGCTCAAGGTCTTGATAATCAAGATAAGTATGAGGCTTTAGCAAAGTTTTTTAAAGCTTATTTCTTTGATTACATGACAAAAAGAGTTGGAGATATACCATTGTCTGAGGCTTTACAAGCCTCTGCAGAAACACCAATTACACAACCAAAATATGATGATCAGCAATCAGTATATGTTGCTATCTTAGATTTATTAGAAGCTGCAAACGATCAAATTACAACGGCAAAAGCTCAGGTAGGAACCTCTGACATTTTGGGAGACTTTTTATACGATGGAGATTTAGACAAATGGCAAAAAGCAATAAATGTATTTCATTTAAGAGTTTTAATGTCGTTAAGCAAAAGAAATGCTGAGTTAAATATTGCGAGTAAAATAAACACCATATTAACCAATCCTACAAAATACCCTTTATTTTCTGGTATTGAAGATAATATGATGCGCACTTTTTCTGATGAACAAGGAAACAGATATGAATTAAACCCTAGTAATTATGGTTTCAACAGAAACAGAAATATCATGGGAGCAACCTATTTAGATTTACTTAAAACCAACAACGACCCAAGAATTTACATCGTTGCCGATCCTGCCTCGTTTTATTACGATGCTAACAATCCTTTAAGCCTTAATGCCTATATAGGTGCTAAAACAGGTGATGACCAAGGACAAATGCAAGTAGATTCAGATGCTGGTAAATACAGCTATCCAAATGAAGATAGATATTATAGCAATTTTGAAGGTGAGCCCTATATCCAAATAGGGTATTCTGAACAAGAATTTATTATTGCTGAAGCTATTAATAGAGGATGGACTTCTGGTGATGCAGAGACTCATTATATTAACGGCATTACTGGTTCTATGAAATTTTATGGCGTAGCGCAAGCTGATATCGATACATTTTTAACCAATACCAATATTATTTATAAAGGAGATAATACCAATGGTTTAAATCAAATTTTAAACCAAAAGTATATTGCATTCTTCAATAATTCTGGTTTTGAGGCTTATTTTAATTATAGAAGAACTGGTGTGCCAACATTTGATATTGGGCCAGCAAACAAAAATGGTGGTAAAATTCCTTTACGTTGGAAATATCCTCAAAGTGAATTTGAAAACAATGCTGATAATGTTAATACTGCATTAAATTCACAATATGGTGGTACAGATGACATCAACGAAGCTATGTGGCTTATCAAATAGCAACTAAATGAAAATTAATAATATAATTAAAACAACCATAGGGATTTGTTCCCTATGGTTTTGTCTTTCAATAAAAGCACAAGAATTACAACCTGTTAAACATGTGGTTGTTATAGGTTTTGATGGTTTGAGTCCTAACGGATTAAAACATGCTAACACACCTAACTTTGATAAAATAATAAGTGAAGGCGCTTCAACCATGCATGCCAGATCGGTATTACCATCTAGCTCAAGCACCAATTGGGCTTCTATGATTATGGGTGCGGGACCAGAACAACATGGTATAACATCTAATGCTTGGGAGAAAAATAATTTTGTGTTGCCTACAATTGTTAAAAGTGAAGACTTTTTGTTTCCAACTATTTTTAATGATATTAATAAGCAAATCGCTAATGCTGAGATAGGAGCTATTTATCATTGGGATGGTTTTGGAAGGCTTTTTGAAAAAAGTGCTGTAGACTATGATGTCAATCCAAAGAACGAAAATGAAACCGCCAAAGTTGCAAGTAATTACATTAAATCAAAACAACCCACCTTCACATTTATTCATTTTGATCATGTGGATCATGCCGGACATGAATTTGGACATGGAACACCAGAGTATTACAAGTCGGTTGAAAAAGCAGATACATTGTTAGCAGAAGTTATGAAAGCTATTACGTCTTCGCCAATGGCAAATGAAACCGTCGTAATTATAAGTGCCGACCATGGTGGTTTAGGTAATGGCCATGGTGGCGAAACATTGCAGGAAATGGAAATACCATTTATTGTTTGGGGTAAAGGTGTTAAGGAAAACTATTCATTGAATTATCCGGTGTATCAATATGATAATGCGGCAACTGTTGCCTTCGTTTTGGGTTTTAAATTACCTATGGCATGTATTGGCAGGCCTGTAAAAAATGCCTTTGTTAGTTTTAACGAAACAGACGATTACCCCATTACAAAGCGATTTACAGCGCCTATTATTTTACCAAAAACAGGTTCATACAAACAGGCAGGAGGCTTATTTGTTGATGACGCAGAAGTAAGAATAAGTGGTAGTGGAGATATAAGATATACCCTTGATGGCACCATGCCGTCAGAGGTTTCTAAAAAATATACTACTCCTTTTAAAGTTTCAAAAAACACGGTAGTAAAAAGTGCCTTGCTTAAAGACGGACATGTTGTAAGCACTGTTTCTGAAGCTTTTTTTAGAGTAATACCTTCCAATGCAAAACCATCCGTTTCTTATGAAATATTTTATCTTTCTAATTTGAGTAGTGTGCCATTTTTAGAAAAGAAAACGCCAAATGAAAAAGGGTATTGCTTTGAAATAACTTCGGATGAGATAAGGGATAAAATAAAAGAGAACACAGCAGTTCTATTTAAAACAAATATCACTATTGAAAAAGAAGATACATATGGTTTTTTCTTAAGATCTGATGATGGAAGTATTTTAAAAATCAATAATGAAGAGATTGTTAATAATGATGGCGATCACGGTGTTAAAGAAAAAGGTGGTTCAATTCATTTAAAACCTGGCACGTATCCGCTTGAGGTTGTTTGGTTTAATGGCGGTGGTGGCGGTTGGCTAGATGTATATTACCAAACAGCCAGCCAAACAAAACAAATTTTGCAATCAACATTTTTTAAGAAAAAAGATTATTAAATTTCAATAAAATTGAAGAATCAAATCAACACTAATAAAAAAACAGAAGGAGATATTAATTTATCTTCTGAAAGACATGCTTGGATTGAATCAGAAATTGATGAAGAAACAAAGCTTCTTTTAGAGAAAGATGCACGTTATTTTTTACATCAATCTATGTCAACGCCATGTTTAGATGTTTTAAAAAGTTGCGATGGCCCATATATTGAAAACATTTCTGGTAAAAAATATCTAGATTTTCATGGTAATAACGTACATCAAATAGGTTATGGTAATCCAATATTGATTGAAAATCTTATTAAACAATTACACAAACTGTCTTTTTCTCCTAGACGTTACACAAATAAACCTGCAATAAAATTTGCTGAAAAATTAGCCTCTTTAACGCCTTCAAATTTGAACAGGGTTTTACTTACTCCAAATGGAAGTTCTGCTATTGGTATTGCACTAAAACTTGCTAGAGCTGTTACTGGAAAATTTAAAGTAGTGTCCTTTTGGGATTCGTTCCATGGTGCTTCATTAGATGCTATAGGTGTTGGTGGTGAGTCCGTCTTTAGGGATTATATGGGACCATTAATGCCAGGTGTTGAACGCATTCCACCACCTGTAACATATCGAGGGATTTTTGAAAATAATGAGAACAAATGCTTAGAATATCTAGAATATGTGTTTTCTAAAGAAAATGATATTGGTGCTTTTATTGCCGAAACCATTAGAAATACAGATGTTCAAATTCCTTCGAAAAACTTTTGGCAAGAAGCTAGGAAGCTATGTGATAAACATGGGATTTTATTAATTTTAGACGAAATCCCAATCGCTTTAGGCAGAACAGGTAAAATGTTCGCTTTTGAACATTATGATATTGAGCCAGATATTCTTTGCATAGGTAAAGGTTTAGGAGGAGGCATTATCCCACAAGCTGCCATTATTACAAGAGATGATTATAATGCTTATAAAGACATTTCTTTGGGGCATTACACGCATGAGAAAAGTCCACTTGGTTCCATTGCAGGTTTAACCACCCTAAATATTATTGAAGAAGAACGTCTTCTAAAAAAAGCAAACAAAGATGAAGTGTACTTTAGAGCCGCATTATCGGCATTAAAGACAAAGCACAAGTTGATTGGAGATGTTAGAGGTATTGGACTGCTATGGGGTATAGAATTAGTAAAAGACAAGATAAGCAAAGAAAAAGCTATTGATGAAGCAGAAAAGATAATGTACAATTGTCTTAAAAAAGGATTGAGTTTTAAGGTATCGGCAGGGAATGTTTTGCAATTGTCGCCCGCACTCACAATCACTAGAAAAGAAATAGATAAAGCATTAAATATTTTAGATGAAAGTCTAGCCTTAATTAGTTAGCATAAAATTTAATAATACATATACAGATGAAAAAATTACTTCAATTATTGGTGTTAATATTAATTGTTGGTTGCAACTCTAACAAAAAATCAGAAGACGGTGTATGGATTATTTCTGCACCCGCCGGTGATGAAATAACAAAAATTAATTCAGAAGGAAAAACAGTTATTCCAAATGGAAGATTTATTACACCACTGGGAAAAAGTATTGTAACCGCACCCCATCCTTATGGATTAATTTTGAGTCCTGATAATAATATTGCTGTTACTGCAAATTCTGGTACAAATCCAATATCAATAACAATCATCCATAATATTTTATCAAACCATCCTGAGGTACAACAAATTCCATCAACACCAACTACTGACAAAGGTGTTTTGGCATCGGTTTTTATGGGATTAGCCATTTCTCCTGATAATCAAACAGTATATGTAGCTGGAGGACAAGAAAACAAAATTTATCTTTTTAATCTGGCTGATGGAGAGCCAAAAGGATTTATAGATTGTGCTTCTAATTCCGAGAATCATGATTATACTGATGGCTATATTGGAGATTTAAAACTCACTAAAGACGGAAAAACCATTTATGCCGTAGATCAAATTGGCTTCCGAATGATTATTGCAAATGTTGAAACTAAAAAGGTAACCCAATCTGTACCAGTTGGACGCTATCCATTCGGCATTTGTTTATCTCCAGACGAAAAAAAGGCATATGTGGCAAACGTTGGCATGTTTGAATATTCATACATAAAAGACAGCGATAAAGAAGATGCGAAAATAACACCAATAAGTTATCCGGCTTCAGCTTACGGTTCAAAAGAGATGGCTGAAGGCATAAAAAATGACACTATAAATATTAAAGGATTGGGTGACGTAAATGTTCCTGAGGCTTTTTCGGTTTTTGCAATAGATTTAGAAGATAAAGAAAACCCAAAAGTGGTTGCCAAAATTAAAACAGGACATTTAGTTGGTGCCATGGTTGAAGGTATTCCCGCCGTTGGTGGTTCTAGCCCCAACTCCATTGTAGCTACTAACGATTATGTGTTTGTTAGTAATGCAACTAATGATAATCTATCGGTTATTTCAATAAAAAAAGACACCGTTATCAACACGATTTCCTTAAAACCAGAAGATAGGGTAAAGCAATTTAGAGGTGTTATTCCTTTTGGTTTAGCTATTAGCCCAGATCAAAAACGATTATATGTAGCTGAATCTGGAATAAATGCAATTGGGGTTATAAATGTTGAAGATCAAAAAGTTTTAGGCCATATTCCAACAGGTTGGTTTCCATCAAAAATAGAAGTAACAAAAGATGGGAAAAAACTAATCATTGCTAATGCAAAAGGTTTTGGAAGTGGACCAAACGGAGGTAGTAATTTTAAATTGGGTCCAGAAGGGAGTTATATAGGTTCTTTGATGAAAGGTACAGTTCAAGTAGCTGATATTCCTTCAGATGAAAAATTGAACGACATGACTAAAAAAGTCATTTCAAATAATTTTAAATTTTCAAAGTCAACAGATACTATTTTTAATAAAAGGAAAGATAATCCTATTCCACTATATCCTGGAGAAAAAGAAAGTCCAATAAAACACATTGTATTTATTTCTAAAGAAAACAGAACTTATGATGAGGTTTTTGGGCAAATAAAAAAGGGGAATGGCGATGAATCACTTGCAAGGTATGGTGAGAATGCTTCTTTTTCAAACAAAAAGAAAACCGATTCTCTTAGCAATGTTACCGTTATGCCAAATCATTTAGCATTAGCAAGACAGTTTGGATTAGCCGATAATTTTTATGTGGATTCTGATGTGTCTGCCGATGGACATAGATGGTTAGTGAATACCTATCCTAACGAATGGTGTGAAACTTCTACTGCTGCCAGTTATGGTGATAACAGAAATTTCAAACCCGAATCCAAAGCACCCGGTATTTTCGCAATGAATGGAGCGGCAGGAGCTATTTATCCTGAAGATTATAATGAAGCTGGCTCCATGTGGGATCATTTAGAACGCAATAAAACAGATTTTTACAATTTTGGCTTTAGCATTATGTTCGAACCTGCTCTTTATGAGGCAGAATTCAAATATACTGGCATCAAACAGTTTGTAAATTACCCAATGCCACAACCGTTGTTTACACGAACATCTAAAAAATATCCAACCTATAACACATCAATACCAGATCAGTTTCGGATCGATCAATTCAAAAAAGAATTTGACGAAAAATGGATTAAAGCAAAAGATACCATGCCCGAAATAATAACAGTTATTATCCCTAATGACCATGGTGCTGGTGATAGACCAGAAACAGGCTATCCTTTTAAAGAAAGTTATATGGCAGATAATGATTTGGCTGTAGGTAGAATTGTTGAATATCTTTCAAGAACACCGTATTGGAAAAATATGCTTATCGTAATTACAGAAGATGATGCGCAAAATGGGGTCGATCATATTGATGCCCATCGAAGTGTTTTAATGCTTATTTCTCCTTGGGTAAAGCGAGATTATGTTAGTCATGTACATTACAGTTTTGGCAGTATATTCAAAACTTTTTGGAATGTTTTGAATTTACCATATTTAAATCAATATGATGCGAGTGCTACAGATTTATCAGATTTTTTTACAAACAAACCAAACTACAAACCATATAACGCAATAGAAGTGGATATGAGAATTTTCAATCCGCAAAAAGCATTAGATCCATTTGACGAAAAATTTGATTGGAAATCTTTGAATGATTCTCCTGAAATGGATAATGAAGAAGATATGCTGCGAGAGAGTAAAGAGCAAGATGAATATCGATTGGAAAACCGTGAAAAGAAGAATAATTAGTACAAAAAAAATTACATAAAATAACTTTTAATAGCAATATTGTAACATATAATTAACCATAAATAGTGAATAATAAAGGATTTTTATGTACACGCTTAGTTATTTTATTTGAGTTAGTTTAGTTATTAAAACCGATGTGAGGAATAGTTAAGCATCGGTTTTTTGTCATTATTATTTTCTTCTAAAAGTGTGGTGTTTGAATCTTTAAAATTGTTTGATTTTGGCACCTAAACTGATTTTCAAGATTTAACATATTGAATCAAATTTTTCTAATTCGCAAATTAATAGGTTCGACATTTTCTATTCGCCTACTAAACAAAACTCAATTACATTTTATGTTTGAGTTTTTACTTTTAATCCAAATTTGGACTAGATATGGACTAGATACAAAATAACAAAACCCTAAATAATTGATTAACAACAGATAGAGTTTCATTTTAGTGGAGAAGATGGGGCTCGAACCCACGACCTCTTGGCTGCCAGCCAAGCGCTCTAGCCAACTGAGCTACATCCCCTAATGTTATTTTAATTCGCTTAATACCAAAACAGGAATTGAACTTGAAAAATCTTTTTTCAAAATTACATTTTTTTCCCATAGTTTAGTAAAAAATCCTCTCTTTCGTCTTACTACACACAACATATCTGGATTATGCGATTCGTAGTGCCTTAATACGCCCTGAAATGTTGTAGCATTTTCTGTAGTAGAAATATCATCAACCAACGCAGATAATTCTTCGTTAACATCAAAGTCTCCTTCCTTATGAAATGGTGTTTTTACTAACAGCAAATCAATTTTACATTTAAACTTTGCTTTTAAAGCTTTAAGCGATTCTAATGCATTTTCCTTTTTTATAATAGCCGATTTCATAGCCATTAATATATTCTGAACAGGTTCAAAAACAAATCCTTCAGGTACAATCATGGTTGCAGGACCGTTCATTTGTTTGATAATTTTTCCAGATGTTTCTCCTAAAAAAACTTCATCATTTACAGAATTAGTTCTAGGTTGTATCAAAACCAAATCAATATTGGCAATTTTACAAACCAATTCCAATGTATCAACAACCTTTCCTTTTAATGCTTTTGTAACAACCTCAACATTCTTTGTGTCTATTTTAGAAATTAACTCATTTAAATAATCCTTACTTTCACGCTCTAAAATATGATCTAAATTTATCATAGTTCCGGCCTTTGTAAACACTTTGTAAATATGAACAACATAAAGTCTAGCTCCAAAAGCTTCTGCAAAATCAACAGCATACTGCAAATGACTTAGTGTATTATTTGAAGTTCCAACTGGTACTAATATATTTTTCATTAAGTAAAATTTTAAAAAAATTAAATTTACAATAAAATGTTACGCAAAAGTAATCAATTAAATGATTACTAAATAAATCGAACAAACAGTAAAAAGAATATATAATGCTTTATTAAAAAAGCCTAAATTTGAAAATAATTTTTTAATTAATGTTATTAATAACTCTTATTCAAGATATTAATATAGAAGATAAAATAAAAAATGCTCCTGATTCTAATTATGAAATAGGCGTTTTTATTGGCTCTATACTACCATTTGTAATTTTAGTGGCTATAGCCTATTTAATTTATAGATATAATAAAAATAGAATAAATAAAGACTGATGGAAACTTTAAAATTTATAGCCGGTAGGGGATTATTCCTTTTACTTGGTTTGGCACTAATAATCATATTTTTTTTCAACAGAAAAAAAAGAAGATAGTATCTTTACAAGATAAATAACACTGTTAATGAGCTACATTCGTATTACTAAACAATTTTCTTTTGAAACAGGTCATGCTCTATATGGCTATGATGGTAAATGTAAAAATGTTCATGGGCATAGTTATAAATTATCTGTTACAGTAATAGGAAAACCAATAAAAGACAACTCGAATGTAAAATTTGGGATGGTTATTGATTTTGGTGATTTAAAGTTTATTGTCAAAGAAGAAATTGTTAACGTGTTTGATCATGCAACGGTTTTTAATAAAAACACCCCACATATTGAATTAGCCAAAGAGCTTGAAGAAAGAGGGCACAATGTATTGTTAGTAGATTATCAGCCAACAAGCGAAATGATGGTTATTGATTTTTCAAATAAAATTAAAAAGCGTTTGCCCGAACATATAAAACTTCATTCTTTAAAACTTCAAGAAACAGACACCTCTTTTGCAGAATGGTACGCCAGTGATAATGAATAACAACAACGAAATAACTCTTTCAGAAGGAAAAAAAATATACTTCGCTTCAGATAATCATCTTGGTGCTCCAACATATGAAATGTCTTTGCCTCGTGAACAAAAATTTGTTGCTTGGTTAGATGAAATTAAAAAAGATGCTGCTGCTATTTTTCTTCTGGGTGATTTGTTTGACTTTTGGTTTGAGTATAAAACAGTTGTTCCTAAAGGGTTTACCAGAACCTTAGGTAAATTGGCCGAGATTAGTGATTCTGGAATTCCTATTTATTACTTTGTAGGAAACCATGATTTATGGATGACCGATTATTTTAAAACAGAATTTAGAATTCCAGTCTTTCATAAACCTCAAGAATTTAAACTCAATAATAAAACTTTTTTTATAGGACATGGTGATGGTTTGGGTCCTGGTGATAAAGGTTATAAACGTATGAAAAAAGTGTTTACCAACCCTTTTTTTAAATGGCTTTTTAGATGGCTTCATCCTGATATTGGTATGCGAATTGCTCAATATTTATCGGTAAAAAATAAATTAATTTCTGGAGATGGTGATGCTAAATTTCTTGGAGAAGAAAATGAATGGTTAGTGCAATACAGTAAGAAAAAATTAGATGAAAAACATAGAGATTTTTTCATTTTTGGACATAGGCATTTACCTTTAGAAATCAATCTTACAAACACTTCAAAATACATCAATCTTGGTGACTGGATTGGCTATTACACATATGGCGTTTTTGATGGCGAAAAGATGGAATTGAAAAAATATTAATCTTTTTCGTGATCTTCAATATCCTTTGTTAAATCTAACTTTCTGAACGAAGGTGATACAATTCCTGTAGTAACAACGGTAATTAACGTCATGGTTCCTCCAAAAACAACCGCAGTAACTGTTCCCATAAGTTTGGCTGTTAAACCGCTTTCAAAAGCTCCAAGTTCATTTGAAGATCCCACAAACATAGAGTTAACCGAAGCTACTCTACCACGCATATGGTCAGGAGTTTTTATTTGTAAAATAGTTTGCCGTATCACCATAGAAACACCGTCTGTTACGCCACTAAAAAATAGAGCCATAACTGAAATCCAGAAAATTGATGATACTCCAAAAACAATAATACAAACTCCAAAACCAAAAATAGCTCCTAAAAGTTTCATGCCTGCATTTTTACTAATTGGTAAATAGGCAGTAATTAACATGGTTAAAAAAGCCCCAACAGCAGGTGCAGCTCTTAAAACTCCAAAACCTTCTGAGCCTACTTTTAAAATATCTTGAGCAAATACAGGCAATAACGCAACAGCTCCACCAAATAAAACAGCAACCATATCTAGAGTTAAAGCTCCTAAGATAGCTTTTGTTTTAAAAACAAACTGAACCCCTTCTTTTAGACTTTGAATAACAGGTTCTCCTAACTTTGGATTTAGTATAGGTTTTTTCTTAATCTGTAACACAATGATTAATGATAAAAAAATCAAGCTAAAAATGATACAAAGAGACCAATGTACTCCTATCCAACCAATAGAAAACCCAGCAAATGCAGGTCCTAAAACCGATGACATTTGCCATGTAGAACTACTCCAAGTAGCTGCGTTGGCATAAGACTTTTTAGGAACAATAAGTGCTATTAATGAGAAAATAGTAGGCCCAAAAAAGGAACGTAAAAAACCACCAAAAAATACCAATGCGTAGATTGAATACAAAATGGTTTTGGTGCTCCATGTTGAAACAATAACAGGCCATGTTAGTAAAAACAACCCTAAACTAATTAGTGAAAAGGCCGCTATACAAGTTGCTAAGAGATTACGTTTTTCCTTTTGATCTACAATATGGCCGGCAAATAATGCCATTGTAAATGCCGGAATAATTTCCATTAAACCAATAAGCCCTAGTGATAAAGGGTCCTTAGTTAAGCTATAAACTTCCCACTCTATAACAATAAATTGCATAGACCAACCAAACACTAACACAAACCTTAACAATAAAAATATTTTAAATTCCTTAATTCTTAAAGCCGCATAAGGATCATTTTTTTTCATACCTCTGAATCTTGAGCTTTAATATCTCTTAATTTCAATTGCAAACTTATATTGCCATTCCATTCATTTTCATCAATTGAGTAAACCGCTTTAAACTCCTTTTTGTTGTTAATTAAATCTATTTTATCCCCCATTCCAAAACCTATGGCTACCAAGCTATTTGAATTTGGTTGTGTAACCGTCATTCTTAAATGTGTTTTGTCGTCACCAACACATTTGCCATAACCGGTATCTTTCAAATTTTCAGTCATAAAAACCGGCGTCATATTTCCTGGTCCAAAAGGGGCAAATTGCTTAATAATCCTATAGAATTTTGGTGCAATATCTTTTAAATCAATATTACTATCAATCTTAATTTCTGGAATTAATAATGATTTATCAATGGTTTTTGAAACCTCATCTTCAAAAGCTTGTTTAAACGCTTCATAATTCTCTTCTTTAAGCGTTAAGCCAGCAGCATACTTATGCCCACCAAATTGTTCAATATAATCACTACAGGCCTCTAAAACATTATAAATATCAAAATTTCTAACAGAACGAGCCGAAGCCGCCAATTTATCTCCACTTTTTGTAAACACTAAAGTTGGTCTGTAATAGGTTTCGGTAAGTCTAGAAGCAACAATTCCAATAACACCTTTATGCCAATCTTCTTGATAAACTACCGTTGTAAATTTATTTTGTTCTCCGTTTTTTTCAATTTGAATAAGCGCTTCTTCAGTAATACGTTTATCTTCTTCTCTTCTATCTGAATTATAGTTATTAATTTCAATGGCGTGTTTAAGCGCTTTCTCATATTCTGTCTCAACCAATAAAGTCACTGCAAAATTACCATGATGCATTCTGCCCGCAGCATTAATTCTGGGTGCTACTATAAAAACAACATCTGTTATGGTAAGTTCTGTTTTATTAACACAGTCAAGGATGGCTTTTATTCCTGGACGTGGATTGCTATTTATAACCTGTAATCCAAAATATGCCAATATCCTGTTTTCTCCAGTAATGGGAACAATGTCTGCTCCAATAGCAGTGGCTACTAAATCAAGATATTCTACTAAATCTTCAATTGTTTTTCCTTCGTTAGATGCAAGTGCTTGAATTAGTTTAAAGCCTACTCCACAACCACATAACTCATCATATGGATAACGGCAATCATCCTGTTTAGGGTCTAAAACTGCAACAGCATCTGGAATTTCACTTCCAGGTCTGTGGTGATCACAAATAATAAAATCTATACCTAATTCTTTAGCATAAGCTACTTTATCTACCGATTTAATACCACAATCTAGAGCTATAATAAGTGTAAAATCATTTTCTAAAGCAAAATTTATTCCTTTAAAAGAGATTCCATAGCCTTCATCATAACGGTTTGGAATATAGGTTAAAATAAGCTCAGATCTTGTTTTTAAATATGAGGACATTAAAGCCACCGCAGTAGTTCCATCAACATCATAATCACCATAAACTAAAATATTTTCTTGATTTTTTATTGCCTTTTCAATACGCGCAACTGCTTTATCCATATCTTTCATTAAGAACGGATCATGCAAATCTTCTAAACTAGGTCTGAAAAATTTTTTAGCTTCATCGTAGGTTTCAATACCTCTTTCTAAAAGTAAGGTCGCAACAATAGAATCTATTTGAAGTGCTTTTTGCAAAGCTTCAATTTTAAATAAATCTGGTTTGGGTTTTAGTGTCCAGCGCATTTAAATAACTAATGTTAGAATACTGTTTTAGGAATTATTGATTATGAAAATATGTTTTAATATTTAATTCTGAAAATTGACGAAACATCTCCATAACTCCACAGTACTTTTCTACTGATAAATCAACCGCTTTTTGAAGCTTTTCTTCTTTCAGTTCATTTCCAAAAAAATGAAATTCCATGGTTACTTTATCGTAAAACTTTGGATGCTCTTCAGTAAGATTAGCATCTATTTCAATTTTAAAATCATCAACCTTTAACTTCATCTTTTTTATTAAAGAAGCAACGTCTAAGCCTGAACATCCTGCAAGAGCAGACAACATCAACGCTTTTGGCCTATAGCCTTCTCCATGTCCATCAATTTCTGGTCCGGCATCTATAAATAAATTATGACCTGATGGATTAGTGCTTTCAAACTTCATGTTGCCTTTCCAGGTTGTTGTAATATGAATTGACATTTCTATTGTTTTTTAATTTTTACTTATCAAAAATACTATATATAAACTTAAAACAAACATCATGCAAGTTTACATTTGTACAATTTTAACAGATGTTTTATAATTATAAATTTATACCTTTAAATTTCGCTTAGCTTTCTCAATATAAGTATTAATAAAAGTCAAATTCTTCTATATGAAATATTTTACTATTTGCTTAAGTCTGTTTCTATTGTTTTCGTGTGGTACTTCAAAAAAAATTGTTTCAAAACCTGTTGTTTTTGATGACCAAAGAAAACAGTTAACCTTAGAATATCTTGATAATCGTTACGGCTTAAAACAGGAGTCACCAACTATTACTCCAAAAATGATTGTATTACATTGGACGGCTATTCCAACTTTTGAAAAAACATTTGAGGCTTTCAATAGTTCAACCATACCTAATCAGAGGCCAGATATTAAATCTGTAAGCGGATTAAATGTGTCGTCTCAATTTGTAGTAGATCAAGATGGTACTATTTATGGTTTGATGCCAGAAACTACCATGGCAAGACATGTTATTGGTTTAAATTATTGTGCCATTGGTGTTGAAAATGTTGGAGGCACAAAAGACTTGCCTTTAACAAAAAGGCAAAAAAAGGCTAATATTTGGTTGGTAAAATACCTTGCTAAAAAATATGATATTGAATATTTAATTGGCCACTATGAATACACAAATTTTGAAGGAACCGATTTGTGGTTAGAAAAAGACTCCAATTACAGAACAGAAAAAACTGATCCGGGTGAAGATTTTATGAAGGCCGTAAAAAAAGGAGTTAAAGGACTTCACTTAAAATATGCACCTAAAAAATCCAGTATTTAACATGAAACACATTTTAGTATTTTTAGTATTGTTAATTACAACATCTGTTGTTGGCCAAAACAATGATATTACCTCTAATTTATACGAAACTTACAACAAGTATAAAGAGCCTACAATAAGCAAAAGACGCATAAAACATAAAGATTTACAACCACTAATTGCAAAACTTAAAAGCAATTCAAAATATACCGTTAAAAAAGCAGGTCAGTCTATTGAAGGTCGAGATTTAACATTAATTAGTATAGGTTCAGGGAAAACCAATGTGTTTTTATGGTCTCAAATGCATGGAGATGAACCTACTGCAACACAAGCTATTTTTGATATTTTTAATTTCTTTAATAGTCCAGATTTTTTAGAAGAAAAGGAAGCTATTTTAAGCAATTTAACGCTTCACTTTTTGCCTATGCTAAACCCTGATGGTGCTGAAAAATTTACACGTAGAAATGCTTTGGGGGTTGATATGAATAGAGATGCTGTAAGTTTACAATCGCCAGAAAGTCAAACTTTAAAACACATAAGAGATAGCCTCAATGCTGATTTTGGATTTAACTTACATGATCAAAGTACCTATTATAACGCAGAGCGGACAGATAAACCTGCAACTATTTCATATTTAGCACCAGCATACAATTACGAAAAAGATATAAATGAAGTACGCGCAAATGCTATGAAAGTTATTGTTTTTATGAATAGTATCATTCAAAAATATGCACCTGGTCAAGTAGGTAGATATGATGATGCTTTTGAGCCAAGAGCTTTTGGTGACAACATTCAAAAATGGGGAACAAGTGCCATTTTAATTGAATCTGGTGGATTTAAAAATGATATGGAGAAACAAGAAATTAGACGCTTGAATTACGTCTCCATTCTATCTGCTATTTATAGCATTGCTAAAGAAAACTATAAAAATATTTCTATTGATGACTATGAAAAAATCCCTCAAAATGACAGGAAATTATTTGATTTAAAAATTATTGGAGCAACATATAGTTTGTTAAACAACGATTATAAAATTGATTTAGGTATTAATCTTTTAGAAATGGATAATGATACCCATTCTAGCTATTACAATATTGGAAAAGTTATGGACCAAGGTGATTTATCAACTTATTATGGCTAT
This sequence comes from Flavobacteriaceae bacterium UBA6231, assembly GCA_002441545.1. Taxonomy (GTDB): domain Bacteria; phylum Bacteroidota; class Bacteroidia; order Flavobacteriales; family Flavobacteriaceae; genus Yeosuana. The sequence continues at coordinate 42,306 of DJWL01000184.1, forward strand.
AACACTTTTGATGCCAGTGGATATAAAATTGTTGAAGGAAAAGTGTATCCAAAAATATTCAAGTCTATTGATGAAATTTCAAATTTTGATGTTTTTGAGCTTTTAAAGTCTGGTTATACTTATATGCAAATTGAGGATTTGCCAAAAAATAAAAAAGAAATATCTAAACCTATAAATTTAATTAAAGTAGGATATAAAGTGCCTAAACTAGTATTAATGCCTGGGGTTGGTTCAACATTTTTGTTGCAAAAAGAAAATAATTTCGAATATGCCGTTATCAATGGTTTCTTAATTAATTTAAAAACAAAAGAAAGCCACTTTAAAAATGCTTTGATTTATAAGTAATCCTTGTTAATGTTTTAATAATTATCACGAAGTACTTCAAAAACAGATTGCATTCTCTTTTTTACTTCATTGGTAGGTGTTTTATAATGATTATTCATGAAACTAAAAATTAATGTTTCTCCTGAATTTGTTATCAAGTAACCACTAAGAGAGTAATTATTGCCAACTGTTCCAGATTTTGCATGGATATAGGGTTTTGAAACGCCTGAGTAATATTTTTTTAATGTGCCCGATTCACCTCCTACTGGGAACAAATTAAATAAACGCTCTCTTGGGATTTCATTATACAACTTTGAAAGCACTTGTACAAAAGATGTTGGTGTGAATAAATTATATCTGCTTAATCCAGAACCATCAACCCAACGAGGTTTTTGCTTTAAATCTTTAAGTTGATTACTTAAAACATAGTCTCTCATTTTACTTGAACTTAACGTGTCTGACATAGTTGAAGATGCCATAATTAACATTTGTTCAGCTAAAAAATTATCACTCACAAGCATCATTCTTTTATACAATGAATCTGATGGAATACTGTACGCAACATGTTCCATCTTTTTACCTGAAAAATCAGTTATTGAAACTTTTCCAGGTAAAATGTCATTCCATAATTTCGAAATTAACATGGTATCAATTACCATAGGAACTTCTATAGTATCTCTTTCCTTTGAATTATAATAAAAAGTGTTTTCATTATAATTTCTATACTTTCCCTTTTCTGAATATTTAATTGAATCTTTTAAAATACTTGGAGTACTTTGTAAACTATCAGTATTGCTAATTGTAATTACATTACCATACATTGGAAAACTGGTTCTTTCTGGACTAAAATAGGTATCGTAATCTTCCCAAGCCCAACCTGGACCAAACTTTTCATCAGATAAATTATTCAAAACTAAATTTACTTTTTTATAATTTCCAGCTATTTTTAAAGCTGTACTGTCATTAAAAAAAGAATGTAAAAAAGTAGGGCTTCCAGTTCCTAAAATACTAATGGTATCATTTTGTATTGTGTATTTAAATGCGGGGATTTGCTCAGGTAATGTATGTAAAGCCGTATATAGCGTAAATATTTTGGTATTGCTAGCTGGAGTAAAATACTTATCTGCGTTATACTTAAATATGGTATCGTGAGTTTTAGGGTTATAAACCAATAGTCCTGTAAATTGATTGTCGTAAAAACCATCATTGAAACTTTTGTTTATCTTTTTAGAAATATACGCTGATTTACAGCTAAATAAAAAAGAGATTAAGAAGATTAATAAAAGTAGTTTTCTAGGCATAAACATTAATTGAAAATTAAATGATAGTCAAGTCAATTGCTTTGAATTCGTTAAAAATTTCATTATCAGGGTCAATATCAGAAATAATAACATCAATGTTTTCAATTGGCACTACAGTATATCTTTTGGCCGTCATTATTTTACTACTAATACACATAACTACCACATAATTAGAGGCATGTATCATACTGTTTTTAATTCGGGACACCTCCCAATCTGGTTCTGTTAATCCTTTACTAATATCTATGCCATCGGTACCCATAAAACAAATATCAGCACTTATATGGTAAATTGAATTAACCAAATCGACGCCTACAGTAACTTGAGCCGCTTTATTTAATTTGCCCCCTATAAAAATAACTTCTATTAAAGGATGATGCGATAATTCTGCTGCTATAGGTAAGCTATAAGTATAAACCGTAGCATTAATCTCTGGCGGAATAATTTTAGCCAATTCTAAATTAGTTGAGCTTCCACTCATAATTATGACTTGACCATCATGGATTAATTTTACGGCTTTTTGCGCAATTTTCTTTTTTTCTTCAATATCAGCAACGCTTCTTTCGTCATAAGATAATGTTCTTCGCTCTTTCAACAAAGCCCCACCATGTACTTTATATATTAAATTCTTAGACTCAAGTTCTTTTAAATCTCTTCTTATGGTATCTTCTGAAACGAGCAATTCCTCACTTAATTCAACAGATAAAACCGTTTTATTAAACCTTAACTTATTTAAAATTATTTGATGCCTCTCGTGTTTTAACATATTCCTTAACTAATATTTTATAAATATGCGATAAACTAATTAATTTTGCAAAAAAAATGCATAAAGACGCTAAAAACTGCAATATTTTATTATTTTTGGATAACTAACAATTCAAATTCATCCATATGAAAAAAAAAACTACCCTCTCTTTTCTTGTTTTTTTTACAGCTGCCTTTAGTTTATTGTTTTCGCAAAACATAACTGTAAGCGGTACTGTTATTGATGCTTCTAGCGTCCCGTTACCAGGTGTAAATATTCAAGTAAAAGGCTCCAAAAATGGAACTTCAACAGATTTTGATGGAAATTATAAAATTTCTGCAAGTCAAGGTGATATTCTGGTCTTTTCCTTCTTAGGTTTTAAAACTAAAGAAGTTACAGTAAATAGTTCTTCTCTAAATGTAAGCTTAGAAGAAGACGCTAGCAAACTAGACGAAGTCGTGGTTACTGCTTTTGGTATTGAAAGAAATATAAGAGAAATTGGTTATGCTGCAACCAAAGTGGAGGCCGAAGATTTAAACATGACGGGGTCAACTAATGCTATTACGGCATTACAGGGTGAAGTACCAGGCTTAAGAATTAGCAAGACTTCTGGTTCTGTAGGAGGAGGTATCGATATCCTTATTCGTGGAATAACTTCAATGGATCCAAGTGTCCCAAGTACACCTTTAATTGTCATTGATGGCGTTCCTTTCAATAATGACTCTTATTCACCTTCGCTACTAGGAAATAGTGAAAATAGCTATATTTTGAGTAATGAAAAATATTCGGCCACCACTAGATCTGCCGATATAAACCCAGACGATATTGAAACATTCAACATCCTTAAAGGTGCTGCTGCAACAGCACTTTATGGAAGTAGGGCCGGTAATGGTGCAATTATTATTACTACTAAAAAAGGTAAATTAGGTAAACCAAAAATAACTTTATCTACAAGTATTACAAGTAGTAAAGTGGATAAAACACCAGACTTACAAAATGTGTTCAGGGAAGGTCGATATGGAAGACCTTACAGACTTTACACTCCTGATGCAGAAGATGGTTATACCCTTACAGGTGTTGGAAGTGGTAATGGCCCATATACTTGGGGTGTCCGTTATACAGATAATAGTTTCACGTACAATGGTACTACTGTAGATCTTAGCAATGACAAGTATTATGACCCATACAGCATTTTTGAAACAGGTTACTTATATAGCACAAATGCCAGTATGGCTGGAGCTACAGACAAGTTTAACTATTTTGTATCTGTTGGTAATGTTAGTGAAGATGGTATTGTGCCTAGAACAAATTATGATAAAACGAGTTTTAGAGTTAACTCCTCATATTTAGCGGCAGATAATTTTAAAATCAATACATCTTTTACACTTACATCGTCAGGCTCTAGAAAACCTACCGGTGGAGATAAATCAATAATGAGTGCATTAGGGTATTGGACTCCTACATATCCTATTTCAGATTATTTAAATCCAGATGGAAGTAGAAGAAACCCTTATCCTGGCTTTATCGACAACCCTCTTTATAATGCAGACTTTAGTTCTTTAACAGAAGACACCGATCGTTGGTTGGCAAAAGGAAACTTGATATGGGATCCAACCAATTGGTTAAACGTGAATTATTCATTACAGTATGATAATTATACATCTCAATACCACAGATTTGTGGCACCAGACCTTGATGAGGGTGCTGGAGAAAATGGATTTATAGTAGATCAAGACGTTATTTTTAAGGGAATAGAATCTAACTTTTTGGTAACCTTAAAAAAGGATTTTTCTGAAGACATCAATGCGTCTTTATTATTAGGTAACCAAGTAACCGATAACTCTTGGGAATCTAACAGACAATATGGAGAAAACTTATTGTTCCCTAGAGATACTCATATAAGTAATGCTACAGAAAATTTTAGAGTATCCAACAGTCTATCAAAAATCAGAAATATTGGGGTTTTTGGAGAATTAAGGTTTAGTCTTTATAACCAATTATTTGTTTCTGTTACTGGTAGAAATGATTGGCTATCTACAATGCCTAAAAACAAGCAAGTATTCTATCCTTCTTTTAGTATTGGTTATGATCTTAGACAAAGCTTGTTTAATGAAAGCAAAGCTATCTCATTTGCAAAAGTTAGATTGTCTTATGCTGAAGTTGGTACAGGTTTGACTAGAGTCTTAACAAACAATTTACCTATTGGATCAGGATTCCCTTGGGGAGGAGCAAGTGGCTATGAGTATAAAGATATAAAAGTGGATCCTAACATAAAACCACAACTTAAAAAAGGATGGGAAACAGGATTTGATTTAAGGTTCTTAAACAACCGTTTGAGATTGGATTATACTTATTTTACCGATAAAGTTACCAACTCTATTTTCCCAGTTTCTACAGCTACCTCTACAGGGTTTACCCAACTATACAGAAATGCTGGTGAATATAAAACCTATGGGCATGAAATTGCTTTAAGTGGTGATATTATTAAAAATGAAGATTTAACATTCAGTATCAATTATACGTTTGACACATCAGATGGTAAAGTTACTTATTTGCCTGAAGATGTACCTTCTATTAACTTCTTATCTCCAGATCCTGATCCTACAGGAGCAAGATTGTATTTACAACCTAGACTAGGTGATAAAATAGGTTCTATTTATGGTTATGTGTCTAACAGAACTGAAGACGGGGAATTAATCCTAACCAATGGTTTGCCAACAACCGATTTTAGCGAAACTGTTTTGGTAGGTGATGCCACTCCAGATTTTACTATGGGATTTGGTAATACAATTAAATACAAAGGATTTAGGTTTAACTTTTTATTTGAATGGAAAAAAGGAGGTGATAAATACACTTGGTCTAGATATGTAACTAACAGGTTTGGTAGTTCACAATATTCAATGCAATTTAGACAAGGTGATACGTATGTGTTTGATGGTGTTATGGAAGATCCGTCAAATCCAGGAAACTATATACCTAATACCACAGAAATTGATACATCTCCAACTTCAACGGTTGTATACAACCTTTTCAATGGAGGTACAGGTTACAGACGTAATGCCGAAGTATTACTTCAAGATGCCTCTTGGGTAAAACTTAGAAACATAAGCCTTTCTTATGTATTGGACAAAAAAACCTTAGGTCTTAATTTTATAGATTCTATTCAATTCGAAGCAAGTGCCAATAATATTCTTATTTGGACTCCTTTTGACGGTTACGACCCAGAAAGCTCGGACTACGGTCCTGGAAACCCTGGTCTTTCGGCTTTTACAGGAAGAAGTATTCCTTTAGCAGAGAATTATACATTTGGGGTTACGTTTAATTTTTAAATATAGGTAGATATGAAAAATAATATAATAAGATCCATACTAACATTAACTCTAGCCTTTATAACTATAGGTTGTAATGATTATTTGGACGTAAACACAATACCTGGCGAAAAGACCGAATCAGAATTGGGCCCAAAAGACCTTTTAGCTCCAGTTTTAAAAAATTCTATTTTAGCTAACTATTATGCAGCTTCTGTAACTAGTAATTACACTCAATACTTTGGAAGTTATGGTTATGGTGCATCGGCAGAAAGTAGTTGTGCTAGCGCTTGGAACGTAATATACACTGATATTTTACCAAACATTGGTTTAATAAAAGAAAAAGTTGCATCATCTGGAGCTATCCATTATGGAGCCATTGCAGATATTGTAACCGCCATTAATTTAAGTACAGCCGTAGAACTTTGGGGAGATGTTGTTTATTCTCAAGCAACACAACCAGAAGTGTATCCTTACCCAATTTTAGATGACGGTGAAACAGTATATTTTCAGGCTTTAGATTTACTAAATAGTGCCATAAGCGCACTTCAATCAACTGATAATTCTGGATTAATAGTTGGGAGTGAAGATATGATTTATGGAGGTGATTTAGATAAATGGTTACGAGCAGCTTATACTTTTAAAGCTAGGATGCAACTTAAATTGATGAAGAATGGTGGTACATCTGCATCAGATGTTTTATCATCAATTAATAATGGATTTACATCAAATGCCGATAACTTTATGTTAAGTTATACCGATGCTCCTAGTAATAATCCTTACTATACAATTAATGTAGTACAAAGAAGTACTTCTAACTTTTATTACGCTCCTAACGACCAATTAATCAGTTTAATGAATGGTAGCCAATATCCATTTGCTACTATCACAGAGGACCCAAGGCTTTCAGCCATGTTTGTTAAAGAGACAGGAGTTGGTATTCCAGCTCCATCAACAGATCCTTGGAGAGGCTTTTTAAATGGAGGTCTGGGTGAATCATCAGATGGAAATAGTGGAAACACCTATTATAAAGACGGAGGTTATTATACCAGTGCTTCTTCTCCACTTATATTAATTACTTATTCAGAAGCTATGTTTATAAAAGCTGAAGCTGCATTTTTGGCAAATGGAGGAACAACTACAAGTGTGGGAGCCACAACTGATAGTTATTCAGCTTATTTAGCTGGTATAGGAGCACATATGGATATGTTAGGCGTAAGTAGTGGTGCCTATTTGGCTGATGCTTCTGTAGCTGTTGGCGCTGGAAATTTAGCTTTAAATAATATTATGCGTGAAAAGTATATAGCTGACTTTCACAGTATTGAAACCTATAACGATTTTAGAAGGTATAATTTTTCACCTGATGTCTTTAAGGGTCTAGATGTTCGTGTGTATCAACCTGAAGACGAGTATGCTGGACAATGGTTTAGACGTGCTTATTATCCAGAAAATGAATCGAATTCTAACGATAATATTTCAACTGTTGAAAGTAGCTCTGTGACAAATATCTGGTTATTTGAATAACCAAAAACTTATTGTATTTTATAAAAAGGCTGCCTAAATAGGTGGCCTTTTTTATAAAATATGTTTATCAATCAAAATTTATTACATGTTTTGTTAATTAAAACCTTACATAATTTTATCTCAATAGTAAAAAAACAAAATAATTTTTCATAAAAATTGCAAAAAAAAGCACAAAACTGCAAAAAACTGCATATTTTTATTATTTTTGAGTATAAAACAACTCAAATTCCTTTTTATGAAAAACAAAACCATTCTCTCTTTTCTTGTTTTTTTTACAACTGCATTTAGTTTATTGTTTTCTCAAAACATAACTATTAGTGGTACTGTTTCTGACATTTCAAGCATTCCGTTGCCTGGTGTTAATATACAAGTAAAAGGCACAACCAACGGAACTTCAACAGATTTTGATGGGAATTATAAAATTTCTGCAAATCAAGGCGATGTATTAATCTTTTCTTTCTTAGGTTTTAAAACTAAAGAAGTTAAAGTAAGTGGCACTTCACTAAACGTAAGTTTAGAGGAAGATGCAAGCAAATTAGACGAAATAGTAGTAACTGCTATGGGTATTAAAAAAGAAAAAAAATCTCTTGGGTATTCAGTACAATCTATAAAAGCTGAAGGACTAACTGATGGTAATCAAACTAGTTTAGTTAACGGCTTGCAGGGGAAAATTTCTGGAGTAACCGTTGTTAACTCTGGTGGAGCACCAGGTTCATCTGCCGTTATTTTAATTCGAGGTGGTTCATCTATTACTGGCAACAACCAACCTTTAATGATTGTAGATGGTCTTCCAATTGACAACTCTACTAGTTCAAGTTTAGAAGTAGCAAGTACTAATAGAGCTACAGATATCAATCCTGAAGATATTGAAAGTATCTCTGTTTTAAAAGGACCAGCTGCTGCTGCATTATATGGTATTCAAGCAGCTGGAGGTGCTGTAGTAATAACAACTAAAAAAGGAAAAGCTGGTGTAAGCGAAGTTACCTATTCTGGCTCGTTATCTATAGATAATGTTTTAGGAACTCCAGATATCCAAACACTTTATGGGCAAGGAAATCAAATTGTTGGACAAACAGGAACAACTATTGACCCTGAATCTGCTTTCTCTTGGGGAAATACTATTTCTGGCTCAAAATTTAACAATCTAAAAGATTTTTATACAACCGCTATTACTTCAAATCATACGGTAAGTTATTCTGGTGGTAATGATAAGAGTAGCTTATATTTTTCTATTGGTGATATTTCTCAAGACGGTGTTATTAAAAGTACTAGTTATGATAAAACATCCTTTAAAATTAATACAACTTCTAAAATTACTGAAAACCTAACATTAGGAATCACAGGAAACTATATCACTACAAAAACAAGTAGCACAAAACAAGGTAATGCCTCTGGAGGTAGTTTTTTAAGTTTATTGTCATATCCTGCCAATGTTGATGCCAAAGATTATTTAAATGAAGATGGTTCTCAAAAAAGTTTTTTTGTAGACCAACAATTTGACAACCCTTACTGGAGTGAAAAACACAGTCCCAATAAAGACAATGTACAACGTTTAATAGGAGCCATAAATTTAAACTACAACTTTTTAAACGACTTTAATCTTAACTATAAATTAGGAATAGATAATTTTACCCAATTCAATAAAAAGATAACCGGTGATGGTTCGCTTATTGAAAATAGAGAAGATGGTTATATTAGTCAGTATGAAAGTGATAGTAAAAGATTGAATTCAAACTTATTGTTGACTTATCAAAAAAACATAACAGAAGATTTCTCTGTAAATGCTTTATTAGGAAACTCTGTAGAAGAGTTTGATGCTAGAACCGTATATACTTATGGAGATGGTTTCCAAGCTCCAGGAATATATAGTATAGGAAACGTATTAAAAGAAAATCAAAGTATTTCAGAATTAATCACCAGAAAACGTATTGTTGGTGTTTTTGGAGAATTAAAATTAGGATGGCAAAATGCTTTATTTTTGACAGCTACAGGAAGAAATGACTGGAGTTCAACATTACCTAAAGACAAAAGATCGTTCTTTTATCCATCAATTGGTTTGTCTGCTGTGATAACCGATTTATTTAAAAATGCTGGTAATGATATTACATCTTCAAATGGCTTAACTTATTTACAACTTAGATCTACATGGGCTAAAGTTGGAAAAGATGCTCCAATTGGAGCATTAGAAAGTTCTTTAGGTACCAATATAAATGGATTGGCAAGTTCAGCATACACCTATAATGGAGTAAATGTTGGAAACCCACTTTTAGAACCAGAATTCACAAAAAGTTTTGAAATAGGTTTTGATATGCGTTTATTTGAAAGTAGAGTAGGTTTAGATTTTACATACTATAAAAGTAAATCAGAAAACCAAATATTAAGAGATATAAGGGTTCCTCCAACAACAGGTACTTTTTACGCAACATTAAATGGTGGTTCTATCACAACCAGTGGTTTAGAAGCTTTACTTTCTATTAAAGTCTTACCTCCTTCCTCAGCTTTTAACTGGAATGTTGATTTTAATTTTGGCGCAAATACCAGTAAGGTTAATGAATTACCTGGCTTCCTTAATGAAGTTTATTTATCTGATTCATGGACATTCAACTCAACCGCCGCTGGTGCTGCTATTCTAGATGGTTCTTTATTTGGTTTAAGAGGTTACAGACCTCAAAAAAATGCTAATGGTGAAGTTGTTATTAATTCTAATGGACTACCAACCCTAGTACAAGAAACATTTGATAATGTAGATCGTATGCCAGATTGGACTTTAGGAATCACCAATACTTTTAAATATAAAGATTTCCGCCTATCATTTTTGTTAGATCTTGTACAAGGATTTGATGTATATAACGCTACTGAATCCGCATTAGATTACTACGGCGTTAGTAAGCAAACAGCTAATAGAAATGAAACTATAATCTTACCAGGTGTGGATTCAAATGGAGCTGCAAATACCGTTGCTGTTGCAATGGATCAAGCTTTTTATCAAAATTATTATTATAAAAATTCAGAGAATTTTATTGAAGACGGTTCATTTGCTCGATTAAGATATGTAACCTTTGCGTACAATTTCCCAAAAACATTACTTGATAAAATGTCATTATCTTCATTAGAATTATCAGTTACTGGAAGAAATTTATTTACTATAACAAATTATAGTGGTGTTGATCCTGAGGTAAATACTTTCGGTGCCGGAATTGCTGGCGCTGGATCAATGTCTATAGATAATTTAGGTACACCTAACACAAAAGGTGTTGATTTTGGTTTAAAAGTTAGATTCTAAAAATAAAAAATATGAAACTATATAAATATATAATATTATTTACAATAGCCTTAACTATTTCGTGTAGCGATGACTATTTTGATGTAAACAGTTCTGAAACTAAACCTACAACAACGTCACTACCTCCTCAGTTTAGAATACAAGGAGCAATAGAAAACACTACAGGCACAGCGTTGTATAGAGGTGCTCGAGAAATTTTAGCAGTTACTCAATATGGTGCTTGGAGCACAGCTGCATATTATTCTGATTCTTGGACTTCTGCTGGTACTTCGTTTGTAACAGGTCGTTACTTTCTTTGGCAAAATGCTTATGTATATGCGTTGCCTAACACAGCAGATCTTATTGTTTTAGGAAAAAAATATAATGCTCCTAACTATGTAGCTGTAGGCAAAATTTTACGAGCCTTTATTTTTGGGTTAACTACAGATCAATACGGAGATATTGTTATAAACGATACCTATGACGGAGAATCTACAATGAATATTACTCCTAAATTCAATACACAAAAAGAAGCTTATCAAGCTATAATTAACTATTTAGACGAAGCCATTGCTGAATTAGATGAGCCTAGTGATATTGGGTTAAATGATGAAGGTGGAGATGTTCTTTATGGAGGTGACCATGAAAAATGGAAAAAATTTGCATATGCTCTTAAAGCTAGATACTTAAACCATTTAAGTAAAAAAACAAGTGGAGACATGGCTTATGATACAGGTGCTATTTTAACAGCATGCAACTTAGCTATTAATTCTAATGCTGTGAATGCTCAACAAAATTTTTCTGGCGGAACTGCTGAAAATGAAAGACAGCCATTTGCCGTTGGCGGTTATGGTTCTTCGAGGTTTAAGTACTTTTCAACCTTTTTTGTTAACATGTTGAAAAACCCTTTAAATTTAGCCGTTCCTGTTGAAGACCCAAGATTAACATTAATAGTTCCTCAAGCTGTAAATGGTGGATATGTTGGACTACCGGTTGGGCAAGGATTAAATGGTGTTTCTGGTGCTAATTATTCTACAGGAAATGGTGGCTTTTATACAGTTCCAACATCACCTACTTATATGATGGTTTATAGTGAGGTTAAATTTATTGAGGCTGAGGCTAAATTTAGAAGCAATGACTTACCTGGGGCTTATGCTTCCTTTAAAGAAGGGGTTAAAGCTGATCTTGAAAAAGTTGGAGTAGATTCTGGAGCATCTGCAGCTTATTTAGCATTATTAGATACCGAAGTAGGAGCTAGTAACATTAGTTTATCACATATTATGGTTCAAAAATACATCTCAAATGTATTGAATCCAGAAACTTGGGTTGACATGAGAAGAATGGATTATAGTTCTGATATTTACCCTGGTTTAGAACGTCCCGTTAATGTAAATCTTGATATATTCCCAAATGCTAATGATTGGATTCAAGCTATACCATATGAATATAATGAGGAGGATAGAAATTATGAAAACATGCCTAACAATGATCCATATGTTAGAATGACAACTCCAGTTTGGTGGAATACACCTAGTTAAATATAGAGGTTAATATTAAAAAATCCCGCTTAAAATTTAAGTGGGATTTTTTAATTTATCATTATGCCTTTAAAACTTTCTTAAGTTTCTCTAAATCGTCTTTAGTATGATTAGCCGTAATAACAATTCTATTCATTAATCCTTTATAATTTGGATATTTAAAGTTTGTTATGATAATATTGTTATTGTACAAGGTTTTATAAAAATTTTCATCATTACAGTAAATAATAGGATAATTTTTTTTGAAAGTAAATGATGATTTAAGATTTAAATCTTTAAACAAAAATTCTAAATTCTCTTTAAGTTTTTGTTGTTGACCCTTGATTAAATCTTGAGATAATATATAAGCCTCTAGATAAGCAGGATTAGCACATGAAGAGGAAATAAAAAGATTTTCTTTTTTTATTGAGTCAATAAAATCTTTGTCTGATGCTATGATTCCGCCTGATAAACCAAGGGCTTTACCCAATGAAGAAATCAATATTTTTCTTGTTATTTTCTCGTTGGAAATCGTATTAAAAATACCTATTCCATTTTTACCAACAATACCCAAACTATGAGATTCATCAACAACAAGAGTTATTCTTTTCTTTTTTGAAATATCATTTAAAAAGTCAAATGATGTAGGTTTAACTTCTAATGCCAAAACAGAATCTACAGTTATAACAATATTTTCTTGAACATTGTTTTGCAAATTTGGGTGCAATTTATCCTCTATAAATAGTGGTAAACTATTACTCTGCAAAATAGCTGGATGTGTTTTTGGATAATGATAAAACACATGCTTAGATTTTGATAAATATTCTAAAATCAATCGTCCTGCTAAGGTTCCTGATGAAGTAGTAACAGAGTCTTCTGTACCTATTTGTTTGGCAAAAAATTCTTCAACTCTGTTAAAAACAGATAATTTAATATTAGAATTTCTTGAGCTTCCATAAAAAGAACCCCATTTAAGAAGACATTGAGCCAAGGTACTTTGAAAAGCACTATTTGTAGGAAGCCCTAAATAAGCAGTACCTCCAAAATACAAATAATCTTTTCCTTCAACATGTATGGTTCTATCAGGAAAACGTTCAACAATCATTTATAGTTAAATTAAAGAAACTCCCGTTCCGTTTAAAGAACTATATTCTGTTTTTCCATACGTAATGGTTACACCTTTGGCGATATCTTCAGCTAACAAAAGTGCTCCATCCATATCAACATAATTCAATAAAGGAAGTAAATGTGCAATTGCAGAAATACCAACCGATGATTCAGTCATACATCCTACCATTCTTTTCATTCCTAAATCTTTTGCATGCATTAACATTCTTCGTGCCGAGGTTAAACCTCCACATTTAACCAATTTAACGTTTATACCATGAAAATGGTTGTGACACTTAGCAACATCTGCTTCTACTTGACAACTTTCGTCGGCAATAACAGGTAATACAGATTTTTGAAACACTACTTTATGTGCATCCCAATCATCTGCTTTCATGGGTTGTTCTAAAAACTCGACACCAAGTTCTTTTAATGCAATTGCATTTTTTATGGTTTCATCAACGTTCCAACCACAATTGGCATCAATTCTAAAAATAGCATCAGTATGTTTACGCAGTTCTGTAACTATTTTAATGTCTTCTTTTGTTCCAAGTTTAATCTTATATATCGGCCATGGTAACTCTTTCATTTTAGCTACCATTTTTTCAATAGAATCTATTCCAATTGTATAATCTGTTAATGGATTGTTTGAAATGTCATAACCCCATAATTCATATAGTTTTTTGCCTTTTTTTCTAGCATATAAATCATTATAAGCCAAATCTAAAGCGCATAACGCAAACATGTTATGTTTTAAATGCGGATACATGCTGTCCCAAAACTCTTCCGGAGTTTTGTTTTGAGTAGCTTCAATTATTTTTTTTAGAGGTGTAATAGCATCCATCATTTTTTGAACTGTAATCCCATAATACGGGTTGGATGTTGCTTCCCCAAACCCAGAAAAAGCTCCGTCTTTTAGCTCAACAATTAAATTAGGTTGTACATTATATGACTCTCTAGAAATTGTAAAAGTATGTTTTAATTTTAGTTCGAACGGTTTTAAAATAACCTCCATAAAATATCATTTTATTAAGCGTGAAAGTTAATAAAATTATACCTTTGATTATAACAAAAACATATATTTATGGCTCTAGTTACACCACTTTCTGTAGACCATGATTTGGAAACAAAAACTCTAGCAGAGTTCTTTAATGAAACTCTTGGTTTTTGTCCAAATTCAGTTCTCACCATGCAAAGAAGACCCGCAATAAGTAAAGCATTTATCAATCTAAACAAAGCTGTAATGGCGAATGAAGGCAATGTATCGTCTGCCTTAAAACGTATGATTGCCTGGGTAAGTAGTAATACCTCTGGTTGTCGTTATTGTCAAGCTCACGCTATTAGAGCTGCTGAACGCTATGGTGCTGAACAAGAACAATTGGACAACATTTGGGAATACAGAACACATCCTGCATTTAACGAAGCCGAACGTGCCGCGTTGGATTTTAGTTTGGCAGCCTCTCAAATACCAAATGCTGTAGATGAAGAAATAAAGGAAAGACTTTATAAATATTGGGATGAAGGAGACATTGTTGAAATACTTGGGGTTATTTCTTTATTTGGATATTTAAACAGATGGAATGATTCTATGGGAACCACTATTGAAGAAGGTGCTGTTGAAAGTGGTAATACATATCTTGGTAAATATGGTTGGGAAAAAGGAAAGCATATTTAAAAACAAACAATGATGAATTCAATTTTTAAAACAGTATCAACCATTTTGCTTTCTTCAACTTTTTGTTTTCTTCTAAATTGTAAAGAAGAAAAAAATGAATTAGCATACAAATTTGTAGAACGAAATTCATACTCCATAGATTCTTATAATGGAATTAGTGTTTATCGCGATAATAAAACGAGTAAACCAATGAATGGAAACATTGTAGTTGGTGATAAATTAAGAAAATGGGAAGAGTTTAAATTAAATAATGGTATTTTAAATGGAGAATATATTGTATTTCATGAGAACGGAAAAATGTTTTCAAACACATTGTATTTAAATGGTAAAGTAAACGGAGAAGATAAAAAATACTATTTGTCTGGAGCGCTTAAAACTGTTGATTTGTATAAAAATGGCGTTAAATACGGAAAAAGCAAAGAGTATTTTGAAAGTGGGCAAATAAGATATGAATCAAAAATTGAAAATGAAGAAACGGTTGAATCTACTTCGTATGATATTATTGGAAATATACTCTCTCAAATGTTTATAAAAGATGGCAAAACAATTACTCAAAACATAAAAAACGGTAAAGTATTTTCAGAGCAAATATCATCTAACTATGACAACTTTGAAGCCATGAAATTTTATAATGAAGACGGAAGTTTAAAAATTTTTCTTCAAATGCTTAATCAAGATGACAAACATTATTTAATAGAACTCAATGAGCAAGGTGATGAAATAAAAAGAATAGATATTAAAGCAAATCCTCAAGAGTTTTT
>DJWL01000126.1:0-2288 GCA_002441545.1 Flavobacteriaceae bacterium UBA6231
AGAGTCAATTTCCGTCTTTTTCAAGTCAATTTTTTTATCTGAGGAACTTTGTTCGATAACATAAATTTCCGCTATTTCAATTACTTGATTTTTGGTCAGAATTTTAGTTGAAGCCAGCTTGTAAAAATCAATAAAATGTAAATGAGTTCAATTTTTATTTTGTTCATCTCAAATATATGCTAACGACCTGTTAAACACAGGTTTGCTTTGCGAAGGAAAAGATAATAAATTTAAGCAACAATGATTTGAGAATTTGACAGATTTTGGGAATTAAGTCTCAAATCATTGATTGTCGGCTAGGTAGCGGAGCTACCGTTAGTTGTTAAATTTATTAGGTTGGGAGTTCAAGAAGCAGGGTTAAATTGCTTTTAGCACCTGCTATGGCACTTAAAAGGATTGAGCCTGTCAGCTGGAGCTGTAGTTCATATATATATGCCATAAGTAATTAGGTTTAGCAGGCGTTAGAGCTCATTTAACTTGTGAGGGGAGTGCAAAGCACGTAGCAGCATAAGTCAGCTTTATCTGAATGTGCTTCAACGAAAATCTAAAAGGCCTTACAGACGTTTCATGTGTTAAATATCCTATTATATTTATCTCGTATATGGAGCACCATTCTAACCAAACCTCTAGGTTGTAAACCATTGCTAAAGTAGTAGTAATCCCCCAAAAGAGAAAGGCTTGCCCTTCTTTTCAAGAAAATAGAATTGCTGTTAATTAATTTTTTAAAACCTTAAAAATTTCACTTGCCATTAGTTTGGCTCCTTCTGCATTGGGATGGACCCCGTCTGGAAACAGATGAGATTTATCCAGAAAAGTTTCATAAAAATCGATGGTTTTAATATGGTTATCGGATGCTATTTTTTTTATGATATCCAACATTTCAAATTTAAGAACATCTTTTTGCATACTCCATCTGTTTTCAAAGATGGGAGGAGGCAGACCAATATAAAATTTAGTTTTCGGGTTCATTTCTTTAAAGACTTTAAGCATGGCATTATAATCTATGGCATAGTCTTCCTTATAAGGATTCCAATTGAATGTTTTTGTGTCATTGGTTCCCAACATCAACACAATAATATTGGGTTTAAATTCTTTAACAGCCTCAAATTCGGGCATAAGCCAGTAAGGGTTATTGCCTTTTTTTATCATGTTAGCACCACTAACACCAAAATTCTGGACATTGTAGTTGTTACCTAGAAGTTTTTGAAGTTGGCTTGGGTAAGACAGCGAATCCCGGTTTTCAATCCCGGAACCATACGTAATGCTGTCGCCCACGCAGGCTATTTTTGTTGGGGAACAGGAAGAGATTAATAGCAGTATTCCTATTAGGGAAACATAAAACTTTTTCATTTGGAGCACTTTAGTTATTTTAAAAGATATTAGAGGATTCAATAGGTTTTAATTTCATGTTTTAAGATAATAGCATCATTAACCATGCTGCAATTGTTGCCCCTATAACAGGCCCCAAAACAGGAATCCATGCATAGCTCCAATTGTTTGTTGCCTTGTTTTTGATTGGCAATACGGCATGCACGATCCTTGGCCCCAAATCCCTGGCCGGATTAATGGCATAACCAGTTGTACCCCCTAAAGATAAACCAATAGACCAGACCAAAAAAGCAACGGGCAAAGCTCCTAAAGAACCTAAGCCAATGGGTGTTTGTGTCTCATCAATTGAAGCACCTGTAAAGTATAATATGGTAAAAATCAACACAAACGTACCGAGTATTTCACTGAATAAATTGGAAAACAAATTTTTTATTGCCGGAGCCGTACAAAAGATGGCTCTTTTAGAATCGGCGTCATCGGTTTCGTCAAAATGGTTTCTATAGATAAGCCATACAAAAGAAGCGCCTAGCATGGCCCCAATCATCTGGCCCAAAATGTATAAAGGGACCAAATTCCAAGAAAATTTACCGGCAATGGCCAAGGCGATACTTACTGCCGGATTGATATGGGCACCACTGTAGGGGCCGGTTACTACAACAGCGACATAAACGGCCAGAGCCCAACCTGTTGTGATAACGATCCAACCACCGTTATTTCCATAAGTTTTATTTAAAACTACATTGGCTACAACGCCTCCTCCCAATAAGATAAGTAATGCTGTTCCTATGATTTCTGCAATAAATGGTGTCATTTTATACGTTTTTAAGTTATGAATTATCTTTTGTCCAATATTCTAGGGCATCTATGGCTCTGTGCCAACCTTTAATATGATTATCTATTTCTTTTCGTTTTAAGGTAGGATTGAACCGTTGGTCTGTTTGCCATATTTGTTGGATTTC
>DJWL01000126.1:2306-5305 GCA_002441545.1 Flavobacteriaceae bacterium UBA6231
TCCATGGTTTGATAGGCAATGGATTCTAAGGCAGCGCGTGCTATATGGGCATCTGTACTTCCCCTGGTCAAACCTAAAATGGTGCCTCGCGCATGCTGATTCCAGTGCGGGGCTCCCAGACCAGCAAATGCCGGCACAAAATAAACCCCTTCTGTGCTGTCAACCGAACTTGCCAATTTTTCAACATCGGCAGACGTTCTAATAATTTTTAAACTATCCCGTAGCCATTGCACCACGGCTCCGGCAATAAAGATGCTGCCTTCAAGGGCATAATGGGTTTTTCCATTAATTTTCCAAGCAACGGTGGTTAATAGGCTGTTTTTTGAAACAATGGGTTTCTCGCCAATATTCATGAGCATAAAGCAACCGGTGCCATAGGTGTTTTTAACCATTCCGGATTTGGTACACATTTGCCCGAATAATGCAGCCTGTTGATCTCCGGCGATTCCCGCAATAGGAATTTTGGTATCGTAAAATGTAGAATGTGTATGCCCGTAAACTTCACTGGATTGCTTAACCTGTGGTAACATACTTTTTGGAATGGTAAATAATTCAAGCAGTTCATCATCCCAATCCATAGTATTCAAGTTAAACAACAAGGTTCTGGAGGCATTAGAAGCATCGGTTACATGTTGTTCCCCTTTTGTGAAATTCCAAATAAGCCACGTGTCTATGGTTCCCATGATAAGGTCGCCTGCTTCGGCTTTCTTCCTTGCACCCTCAACGTGGTCTAAAATCCATTTCACTTTAGTTCCTGAAAAATAAGAATCGATAACCAATCCTGTTTTTTTTCTAATAAAATCACTTTTACCTTGTTTTTTAAGGTCATCACAAAAATGTGATGTTCTTTTATCTTGCCAAACAATTGCATTGTAAACTGGTTTCCCTGTTTTTCTGTCCCAAACTATAACTGTTTCACGTTGATTAGTAATGCCTATGGCGGCGATATTTTCAACGTTTAAATTTTTCTTAGCAATGGCTTCAGCAGCAACTCCTGCTTGAGTAGACCATATTTCAATAGGGTCATGCTCAACCCAACCTGGTTTCGGAAAATATTGTTTAAATTCTTTTTGAGCGAGTGAAACAATATGCCCTTGCTTGTCAAAAATAATGGCTCTTGAACTTGTAGTTCCTTGGTCGAGAGCGAGTATGTATTTTTTCATAGTCATCAATGTATTAGAGGGTTTGACAGGCGTCATTAAATATAGCAATTCAATTTATAAAACATACTGATTTGCAATGCTTATAAAATTTTTAATTTGTTGTTGTTTCCATGTTTCATCTTTATTCAATTCATTGGCTAACAAGGTTGCTACCAAAGTAGTCATTTCTATAGCAGCTTTAGCATCTATAAATAGCGCACGTACCCGTCTTGCTAAAATATCTTCAACAGTTCTGGCCATTTCATTTCTAATGGTCCAGATAACTTCTGCTTTGGTATAGGGTAAACTTGGGTGTAATTTATCTCCTAAATCAGGTGATTCCTTGATTAGCTCTTGTATTGCAGCTTGATCGCTTCCATAAATATATAAATGGTTGGTTTTATCAGCCAATTCAATAGCTCCATGGATTTTTACCGTTTTTGATTTACATGGTATGTTGGGCAACCCACTGGAGAGGATTGCTCTGTTAACAGTATCTTGGGCCATTCTTCTATAAGTGGTCCATTTACCGCCCGTAATAGTGATTATCTTTGATGGGGACACAATAATTTTATGGCTTCTGGATATTTCTTTTGTTTTTTCAGATTCGTCTTTTGAAGCAGCCAATGGCCTTAATCCCGCAAAGACACTTAGCACATCTTTTTTGTTGATGTTTTTGTTTAAATAGCTGTTTGCGTTTGAAATGATAAAATCGATTTCTTCTTCCAATGGTTTTGGCTCTAAACTGTGGTTTTCAATAAGTGTATCGGTGGTACCTATAAGCACTTTATTATGCCAAGGCACCAAAAACAGGACTCTGCCGTCATTGGTTTTGGGGATCATGATGGCATCATTTCCGGGCAGAAAGGATTTCTCCACAACCAAATGAACCCCTTGGCTGGGACGAACGATATTTTTTGCCTCCGGATTATCCATTTTTAAAATCTCATCTGTAAAAACCCCCGTAGCATTAATGACAACTTTGGTTTTTATGGTATAAAAAATACCGGTTTCAATATCTTGGGCAATGACACCATCAACAATTCCATGGTTGTTTTTCAGCAGTTTCTGAACTTTAAAATAGTTTAGAACCGTGGCGCCATTTTCAATACAGGTTTGGGCAATATTTATTGCTAATCTGGAATCGTCAAATTGACCGTCCTGATAGACTACGCCTCCTTTAAGATTTTCGTTTTTAATGGTCTTTAATCTAGACAGGGTTTCTTCTTTTGAAATATGCTCAGATTTACCAAAACTTAGTTTTCCCGCCAAAAAGTCGTAAACTTTAAGTCCAAACGTGTACAGGAAATTATCCCATCTTTTATAGGTTGGGATTATAAAGGATTGATTACTGACCAAGTGAGGGGCATTTTTTAATAATAGCCCTCTTTCATACAAAGCTTCTTTAACCAAGTCTATATTGCCTTGTGCTAGGTACCTCACACCGCCGTGAACCAATTTGGTGCTCCTGCTAGAGGTTCCTTTTGCGAAATCTACCTGCTCCAGCAAAAGCGTTTTAAATCCACGGGTGGTACTGTCTAAAGCAACTCCTAGTCCTGTTGCGCCCCCTCCAATAACAATAACATCCCAATAGGGATTATCTTTTAATTGCCTGGTTAATGTTTCTCTTTTGTACAAAATTGTTTAAATACTTTTAAATTATATATCAAATGGAACTCTTAAAATAAATTTATTTTGATAGGATAATCATTGTTAATCCTGCTACATATAACAACAACATAATATTTAATAGAGTTTTTGTTCCTTTGGGAGCTGTAGCAAACTCTTTCCAGATATAAATGCCCCAAATGGCAGCAACCACGGTTGCACCTTGCCCTAATCCGTAAGAAATGGCCG
>DJWL01000096.1:0-35846 GCA_002441545.1 Flavobacteriaceae bacterium UBA6231
ATTTATTGCCGTGAGTATGTCACATTTACTGTTCTTTTTTTTAGGTGTACCCAAACTATAAGCACTACGGTAACTAAAGTCATTACTGCTGTAGATATTTTCTACTTCCGAAACTTCTTTAACGAATTCTTCGAAAGTTTCTGGGAAAGTGCTCATATGAATCTCCTAAATGGTTAATGAATAGATTATACACAAATAAGATTTTTAATGCAATAAAAAAGGCCACATTAAGTGGCCTTATATTTACTCCATAAAGTAGGGTTTTACTGGAGTTTTCAACGCTCCGTTTTGGCGCGCATTTTTCAACCAGTGTTCCGCATCTTCTTGAACGTGTCCTTTGCGTACAAACTTCGCAACACAAGATGAGTATTCATCAAAAGTAAAAGAATCAGCGACACGAACAACAAAACCTTCAACCAAAGAAGTATCAAGGTTATTAGCGATATTTTTCAACTTATCAAGATCAAAAATATCATCATAAAGAACGTCAGGCACTGGTAAGTCAAGCATTTCAGCATAAGCAATCACATCATCAAAGGATAGATAACGTTCACCATCTTCAAGTACAGCAAAAAGGTAAAAGTAGCTTTTCAAATAGCCATCAGGATAACGAATTGAGTGTTCAGCCCAAAGGTTTTCGCCAATTAGAGCAATGTTTTCTGGAATATCGTGACGAATAACCGAATGCATCTTTTTAACCCAATCACGAGTAAAGTTATGACGGCTATCAATAGACCGAGCATGAGTGTAATTAGTATAAAGAGAAGTATTCTCACCATCCATTTTTACGGTAGCAATAACTCTTTTTCCTTCAAATGCCGCAAGGCTCTCGATGAGTTTGTCATCTGATTGTAATCCACCACTGAATTCGAAATGGTAGGTGCGAGGATGTTTTTTAAATGGGATGCTCATTTTCTTATTCCTTAATGAATAACAGGAACAAAGTATATCAAAATAAAAAAAATAGATCAAGAAAAATTTAATAAAATTACATTATATTATATGTATTAAAATTATTCTTTAAATTAAATATAAAGAATATTTATTAATTAAAAAAAATAAAATTAAACTTATACTTTAATTTATTTATATATATTTATCATAGGACTTAAATTTTAATAATATCCTTTAATAAACATAATATATAATACTTTTAAATTAAATAAAAAAGATATTATAGTATAACTCTTAAACTAATAATATCATATAGATATCAACACTAATAAAAGTAAATTTTTTTTTTTATTTTTTTTATATATTATAAAAGTTTATTTATAGGGAATAAACAAAAATTAATATAGGAATAGTATAACATTTAGCGTCAATAATATGCCAATCAAAATATTGACACTTAATATTTATGTAGTTATCCTAAACGAAATGGAATAAAAAGTATAGTTTTTAAATCTATTTTTTTTATATAAAGAATATTTAAATAGGTCAGGAGGAATAATGTCTATTTTAAGAAGTTTAACTAATAAAATAACAATGGTGACAGCAATAGCTGCAATCACTGGATTGTCATATACTCAGAATTCAAATGCATCAGTAGAGATGATGGGTCTAAATTTATCAGCCGCCGGTTTTGGAACAACAGTTCTACCGGGTAAATTAAATACAAATTACACTTACCCTACAGAAAATTACTTCCAGAATTGGAGTTCGAAGGGAGTAAAATTAATAAGATTCCCTATCACTTGGGAAAGAATGCAAACATCTTTGAATGCAGATTTAGATAGAGATCAAGTAAAGTTGTTATTACAGACATTAAATTATGCAAAGAAGTATAATATGCAAATAATTATAGATGTTCATAACTATGGGAGGTATTATGGAAAAATAATAGGAAAAGACATTCCATATACAGGATATTCAACTTTTATACAAAAATTAGTTATGGAATTTAACCATCATCCCTCTATTCTAGGTTGGGATATAATGAATGAACCATATGGAATGCCTACTGGAAATTGGCCTAAAGCAGCACAGCTAGGAATTGATGCCGTAAGATCATATGATAAAAAAAGACCAATATTTATAGAAGGAGAAGCCTATTCAACAGCAAGCCGTTGGAAAATATTTAGTGATGGATTAAAGAACTTAAAAGATCCATATAATAATTTAGTTTTTTCTGCCCATATTTATTTTGATAGCAATGAAAGTGGTGTATATGCTCCACAAGATATGAGCAAGGTACATGCCAATTTAGGAATTGAAAAAGTCAAACCTTTCGTAGATTGGTTAAAAGAGAATAATCTAAGAGGTTATATAGGAGAAATGGGAATACCAGATGATAATCCAATTTGGAATGTTGTAATGGATAATACATTAAAGTACTTAAGTGATCAATGTATCCCTACAACTTATTGGGCGGCAGGTCCGTGGTGGGGTAGCTATAAGTTAGCGGTTGAACCTATAAATGGAAAAGATAGACCTCAATGGCCAACTATTAAAAAGTATGTTGGAAAAACTTGTGACGATTTTGGACCAGTAAAATCAATGAATCCGTCACCAATCAAACCACCAGTTGTTCAGCCACCA
Source organism: Flavobacteriaceae bacterium UBA6231 (assembly GCA_002441545.1). Lineage (GTDB taxonomy): Bacteria > Bacteroidota > Bacteroidia > Flavobacteriales > Flavobacteriaceae > Yeosuana. The sequence continues at coordinate 2,542 of DJWL01000096.1, forward strand.
ATAACAACACCAAATAGTGGCTCCAATATAAATAACTTCACTAATAATGATTGGGATCGAGGAATATGGAGAAAATCTGCTGGCTTTACAATTCCTGCTAGTGTAAAAAATAAATCAGACTTTGTTAAGGGGGCAACAGTAAAATTGGCTGATGGTCAAACAAGGAAAATTACAGCAGTATATGTAAATGGAGCTAATATGAGTGTTTATTTGGAAGGTTCTACATTAAATGCTTCTAATGTTGGTTATCCAAAAAATATAGAAATAGTAGGAAATAATAATAGTGCTCCAACACCGAATCCGAATCCAACACCTAGTAAGCCAATAAATGATAAGATAGTGGCAACTTCAGTAATAAATAATTTTACAAATAATGATTGGAATAGAGGAATGTGGAGGAAATCTGCTGGATTTACAATTCCTAATAATGAAATAAATAGAACTCATTTTAAGAAAGGAAATCTTGTGAAATTTGCTGACGGTCAAGTAAGAAAGATTACTGCATCTTATTCTGTAGGATCTAACATAAGCGTATATTTAGAGGGTTCAGCTTTGGATGCCTATAAAACAGGGTATCCAAATAAAGTTCAGATAATAAATGAAAATGTACAAGAAACAAAACCTACACCACCAAATAATAGTGTAATAGAAGTTCAGTCTACTATTAATAACTTTACAAATAATGACTGGAATAAAGGGATATATAGAAAGAATCCCGGTTTTTCTATTCCAACAAATATAACTAATAAATCTATTTTTAAAGTTGGAGCAAAAGTTAAGTTTGCAAATAACGAAGTAAGAACTATAAAACAAATTTACATAGTTAACAATAATATGAGTGTATATGTAGATGGTTCTTCACTAGATGGAAATAGAGTAGGTTATCCCAATAAAGTTGCTGTCGTACAATAAAAAGAAGACCTTGAAAAAGGTCTTTTTTATTTGAGTAATTCAACATAAGACATAACATTTTCAATTACATCATCAACTGATTGTGTAATATCGACACCCTCTGCATTACGCTGCAAATATCCATTTGGTAATGTCATAACTGTTTCAATGCCAAGAACCTCACCTACAACACCACCTGCAAGATCAACACCTGTTTGACCACCTGAAATGATTGACTGTAAAGGCCAATGTTTATGAACAAGCGAAATAACATCAAATACCCACTGATTAAGGCTCTCTTGTGTCCAACCTTTTTTCACCAAACTATAAATTCCGTTACCGGCAACATTGAGTTTTTTGACATTGTGATGTTTGCAGGCTTTATAAAGTCTACGAGCCGCAACAATTGGGTCCATTGATAGTGGGACTGCTACATATTTCTCTTTGGCAGCTTTCTGTGTTAGTCGTTCGCCCGCTGTATTAAAGTCAATCGCAAAGGCAACCGTCAAATCGGCTGTGCCAGCGTTGTGATAAGTGCGAGGTGCATAACTGGAAGAACTGTGTTCAATAATAAGCATACCCACTCCTTTGTTGATAAAGTCATTATATCATATTATCGCCAAAAGATGGAAATTAATTTAAGTATTGTACATTTCAACAATCTGAAAATCACCCGCCATAAACTCAGAAATGTCTTTTTGAATCAATTCTTCATATTTTTTTCGATTATCTCTGATGTCATAAAGTGTTATTTTACTATCTTTTATCTGAAGACTTGAGTTGATTTCCCAATCATTATAATGACAAAAAGCTTTATTATTAATAAAGTCCAGTAGAAGATAATATTTATCAGCTTTAATTCCATAGTCTTCAACATTTAGAGGAAATGGAATTACTTGAAAAACAAACTTATTAAGAACAACCATTAATGGGATAAAGAATAACATAAAGGAAAGAGGTATAGCCAATTCTATGTCATCTTGTACAGTTGTTCCCCATATAGTAAAAGCAAGAAGAATGAAAGGAAGTATAAAAAAATAGACAGTATAAAATTTAGTTGAAATATATATTTTAAATTTTTTAAGAGAATGCTCCATAATATAAGTAGTTAAAACCAAACAGGAGCAAGGAATAATTGCAATAGATGGCTTAACAAACATATAGGCGAAAGCAATCACAAGAGCAGAAATTGTAGCAAATTTCATAGAAAAGATTAATCTTTCCGTTCTCTTTTTTTCAAGTTGCATAAAATAATGACCCCATTTAAGATGGAGCCATTATATCACTGGCGACTAAGGAAGTCCATAAAGTTGTTAAGAAGAATCTTAATTTCAGGACCAGCAATGGAATTTGCACTGTGTACAAAAAAGGTAAAGTTGACAGGGATGGTATATTTTTCATCCAAAACAGATTCAACAATCCAGTGAGCAAAATCAATCCCTTCTTTCAAGGCATTCCCATTACTGTCCTGACCAAGATCATTATCAAAGGAAATGTAGTAAGGCAAATAACCTTTTGATTCAATCAATTCAACAGCAGCTTCCATTGTTCTGCAAATATGGAAATCTTCCATAAAATTCTCATAATGTTCCCCATTATACGGATAAACCATATCGACTGTGCGGAGATCATCAAGAAAAATACTGTATGGAATTTGAATGCTCATAAATAATCCTTAAATGAAAGAAAGGCTATTTTAACATAGCCTTACAGATAAAACAATTGCTAGTTAGCCATATTTTGCTTTGACTTACCGAGTATAAGAGCGATGGCGTTTATAGATTTCAGTAGCTTGTTCTTCGGTGATAGGAACAAATTTTATCAATAAAAACCTATTGCTTTTTGATTTGGTGCCCAAGGTCGGACTCGAACCGACACTCCTTACGGAAGGGGATTTTAAGTCCCCCGTGTCTACCATTTCACCACTCGGGCTTTTTGTATGGGATAATTATACCTATTTACCAAGTATAAATCAATGATTCACTTTAATAAAAGGGCCATTTTCATTATAAAGTTTAGTGACAGCTACAACCATTCCGGTAGTTGGAGAGACAGAGTAAGCTACCATTTTTGGATTAGAAAGATTATTGACGACCGTATCAAACTGGCGTTCCACAATTTTGGTCAAGAAACCATCAGCATTAAGATGTACAGCATTGTTGAAATCTTTATCACCGCGCTTCATCGATACAACACCTTTCTTGCCCATTACAGTAGTGCAGAAATAAGCTTTATCGGAATTGGTGAAGAATGGAATGAATTGTGCGTTAACGCCTGACTTATCAAGCATACCTGCAAGTGTTTCAAAACGAGAAAGAGCATTGAAAAGGCTGGAAACATTCTTTTCAACTTTAACTTCGGGAGAGAAATCGTTGCTCATAGCTGAATCACCTTGATTGCTGAATATGGTGCTATTATACCATAAACAATGTGATTATCCAAGAAAAACCTGAATAAAGAAAATTGGTGGTGCGTATGGAATTGTACCCCAGACGTTGTATCCCGGCTTTTATAGTTCCCGCACCTCAGAACCACCGGCGTCTTCTTTCGTTTGGCCAAACATTTACAACAAAGCTATATTACCAAATTTCAATTAAATTGTAAACACTTATTTTTAAATTCTGAGAGTGCGGCGTAATCTTTTAATTTTGTGGCCGTAACGTTCATTGAAACACAAGGTCTGTTGCCATTTCAATCCCAAATCACCTTCAACAACCAAAATATCAGGACGATCACCAACCTTAGACCAGCCATTTTCAGTCAATGTAGGTTCATAATCGAAAGCCTGCCATACACCATTAGGTTGCTGAGCAATATAAGGAAGAATTTCATCTACGTCAGAAAGAAAAACTCCAGAGTTTTCAATTTCTTTTCTATACTTTCCATTCGGCTGCTTGCAAGCATACAAAGCTGCTCTTTCTTCTTTTGTCTTCATTGAAGTCCTCCTGATGATTTTATAGTATAACAAAAAAAATACCCAAAACAATTAAGTTGAGGTATTTTAAATTTGGCCCAGCCAGTAGGATTTGAACCTACGACCTACCGCTTAGAAGGCGGTTGCTCTATCCGCTGCGCTATGGCTGGATAATAGAGGTTAAGGCGACGATGAATTGCCATTTGATGAAAACCTTAACCCGCCTTACGGCTGAACGGTGTCCTTCCTTCATCAGCGTACCTCTATATAAATATTTTAAAGAGTATACCTGACTTCAAAAACATTGTTATCTATAATCCCGTCTTATTTATTATAGATGGAAACTTCCAATTCATCGATGAAATGAGCAATCCAGTAGGAAGTCTAACCACTGTAATATACCAGATTGCACCACCATTTATAAAACTAAGATAAGAAGCCAATAGTGAAAACTTCCTAAATGTTGCCCATTCAAAAGAACCTATATAAGCATTCTTTCGAAAGTTCCTCCTAATATTCTAAATTTAAAATTATATAATTATAAAATTAAGTTTACATAATTAGCTCACCTCCCGGCACCAATATTAGATATATTGAGATTCAAAAAAAGTTTAATTAAGCAACTTCGTGGCGATTTTTACGCTTTTCACGCCAAGCTCGGTCAGCTTTTTTAATTTTGTTTTTAACGGGGTCTTTCTTTTTTACTTGGAACTTTTCGCGGGAATCAACGTAAGAACCTTGCATTTCATTTTTCCTTCTATGTTTCTGTTTAAGTGAGGCTAGTATATAGGTTTTAGGAATTTTTGTAAAGCATTTTTTGCTTTAAGAGCGGAGTAATTTTAAAAGTGTCGGTAATAAAATCAAACCATCAGCATTTTGTAGAGACTAACATCATCTTCGGTTATTTCAGAAAATTCCTTAAAAACATACTTTGACATGAAGTCAGAGTTTAAAATGTAACAGGTATCAGAAACAACCAAAATAGAATTATAAAGCATAAATAACGTTAAATTATCATTTAATATGGACAAATTATTATTTTTAAAGATGGATTCATAGTATTTGTAAATGAATCCTAATATATCGATTAACTCCTGAATTAAAAAGCTTTGTTTATAATCATAAGCTGGAATGATTGGTGAGTGTACTATCATATCCGGTTGATGGTCAGAAATTACAAAATCTTTAAAAGGAGAGTTTTTAATTTTGGTAATATCAAAAATATTAAGAGGAATATGTTTTTCTTTTATATTGGAATTTTTTGTTCTAAAATAAGAAATATATCCTTTCTCATACAATGCCGACAAGTAAGCCAAAACCTGTTCAGATTTAAACCTAGTCTCAAAGTTTTTGACAATCATTTCAAAATTAATAAAACCTTGAAAATCAGAATTCATAAAATTATCGGCCACACAAAATATTCATGGCTTCTTCTTTTGTGATATCCAAATCAAATTCATTTGCTGAAATAAAAGCATCAAGTTGTTTTTCAATGTCTCGATAAATAGTTTCTTTATCAGTATACTTCCCTGAAAAAGTGTTTGCAACACCTAATTCTTCGATTTCCTTTTCGTATTGTTCAACCCAGAGCCTTGCTGACATCGAATAATTTTTTAGACTTTTAAACATACATAAATCCTCTAGTATGAATCAATTAATAGGCTTTTTTCAAATCTGTGTATACGGACTCTATTGTACTCCAATAGTAATAATTTTCAAAATCTTTTTTGTCTTTTTTGTACATAAAATCAATATATGATATTTGAGTAAATCCATCAGGAATATATTTCGTAAGGACCCGCGAGTAATGTCCATAAAGAAAATCCTTCGTTTCGACTTCAATTTTTGAAAAAAGATCAGGACCAAAAACATCTTTCTGGATTTGAACTACATCTACATAATCTTTATATAATTTGTAATGTGAATGAAAAGCCATAACAGCAATTCGAATCAAAGATTGGAAGCAAACATCAGATGAAGATTTCTTAAAATGAGAATAACAAGCCGACAACTCTTCGGAAATGACAAGAGACAAAAGTTTCTTGTTTCCTGATACGATTGCTTTCAAAACATCCCAACGCCAACTAGATGGATCAACTTTATCTGTGCTTTCATTTTTTAAAGCTTCAATGAAAATATTAAAATCCTTAGTTGATTTATATGTTTTATATGCTTTTTCTAGTTCGATAACAATGTCCATTTATATACCTATTTATGAGAAGTATGGAAATAACTGGAAAGAATATCAGATGTTTCTTTGGCTAGCTTTTCATCGAAATAATAAAATTCGCGTTTTGTACTATCAAAAAGTTCAATAACAACACTATAAATCTCATAATTTTTGGAGTTTACATTAAGTTTTTTTGACTTTAGAAAACTTGAAAATGAAGTAGAAAATCCTTTATTTGGTAGATCTTTCTCTTTAACTGCAAGAGGATGAATAGTCTTAACTAGATCCATTTCAACAAGAGATTCGATGTCAACAAATGTAAACGCTTCGCCTTTTTCATAGATAAGGCTATGACTTAACACTTTAAGTACATCGACTTGACGAACAGTTTTCATATCAGATCCTCAATTCAAATTAGACCTGAATATTAACATAATTCTATAATTAAAGCAACGTATTTTAACGAATTTGTGATTGTTCAACAGGGATCAAAGGTTCAATACTGTTGATTGTATTAAAAATATAATCCAAAGGGATGCCTAGAATGCTATCAGGATGTTTTCCTTTTTTTGTATTATGATGTCTTAACGATATAAGTTTGAAAGTTTCTTTTTTGTAGTGATAGCACAAATAGGTTAATTCTGAATGCTTTAAGTTCTTTATGATATCATTTGGAATAGTTAAATAAAGCATATCATCCTTTAAATCTATAAAGCGGTGCTGTATTTCAGGCTCATAGTTAGAGTAGATGTTTCTTACCTCAGATTTGCTTTTGAAATTACCAATTGTTTTTGCGTTTAAAATGATTGCATTAATACTCTGAATACACTCTTCAAGGTATTCTGTTAATGTTACATTAAGTATTTTATCTTGTTGCTTTTCCATGTTAAATAAGTTCCATTCTTTAATGATTTAATAATAATTTAAATGATTGTATTGTCAAATTCCAAATGGTTTATTTTTTTTCAAAAAGAGTCACTATTAGTGTAGTTTTTTAATAAATTTTAAACTAAAAATGAGTTTTCTGAAGCAGTGATTGCTAATTTTCCTGTTTTGGAGTATAATTGCTGCATCTACAGCGGATACAAGAGGAAAACAAAATGAAAGTTTATGTTTATTGGAATCTGACAAAGAATGTGTGGTCTATCAAAGCACTTCAAGGTGAAAACCGTGGCCGTGTCATTGCACATGCCAAGAATATTACCCTTAAAGATTGCGAATTTCGAGTAAGCGAAAAAGGTCGGCAATGGGTTATTTCTAATAAACGGAAAACTGTACATGCTGGTGTTGTTGGTCAACTGATTAGTACGGAAAGTTGCTTGGAAATGGATGGTGGAAAAGCAATCCATGTAACCTATAATCCTTACAAGTATAAAAGCTTTGTAAATCGTGAAAATGTTGAAGAAGCTGTAATGACCGCTAAACAAGTAATTATGAATGAAACCCGAGCAGTTACGGCATATCAATAAGAGTTGAGAACAATAAAAAAGCCCTTAATTGGGCTTTTTCTTATTTGTTGAATTTAGAAACGATTCGCTTACTTTCAGAATCAAAAATACTATCATAAATAAGCATAAGTTCAGCAGAATTTTCTTGTGCCTGAATATCTATGATAATCTCCATTAGCTCAATCGGAGGTGCATAATAAATCGATTCAAGCCAAAGACCATAATCAGAATAGGAAATAGAATCCTTTTCAAGTATTGAAGCCACTTTAACTTTAATATCATTTTTATTCATATCAAAAAACCCCGCAATAGTTGTAATTCCACCAACAATGTGATATACCATAGGTCCAAGCCATCGTCGTCATCACGAGACCTTCTTAAGAGACCTTCTTAATGTTCGTGGATAATTAGCGATTCAACAGTCCAATCATTTTCTTTCAAATGATTATAATTTCACCTAATCCAATTTTTCCAACAGTAATCATTGCTAGGCTCCTTCGAGATATTCGCAAACAGCAAGAACAATGGCTTCTTGAGCCGTAAACATAGGATGACTGGAGTGATCTCCGGGCCAAGAAGGTTTAGCAAAGCTGCATACAAAACGATTGTTTGAAGCAATAGAAATTTCAAAAAGATGACCAGCACCTTCATAATCAGTTAGTGTTTTAACCGCCCACTGAATACATTCAGAAAGATCTGATTCCCAATGATCTCTGTTTTCTATGAAACGTTTTTTAATTCGATCATGGAGATCTTTTGATCGATAATTTCCAATATCAATGTAACACAACATATGATTCTCCAATATTATTAAGGACGCTTATTCCAATGTCGTTTGTAGAAGCTTACAGTTTCTGCTTCAGTGTCTGAATAACCAGAGTTCCATTCAGATAAAGTGCTTCACGCCCACCAGCGTCATTGCTAACAATAGTAATTTTATTTGTCATAATAGATTCCTTCATAAGATTAGGCGATTGCATCATAAGCTACTAGAACTTGATTCATAAAACGCTCAACTTTAGCCCTGTCAAATGCAGCATCTTGTTCATCATCGTAGAACTTATCAAGAACAGAGAGTCCCCAAGAATATCCGGCGTATTCGCAGTCCATAATGTCAGGAACCAAGCGAATGTAAGCTTTCAGCTTGATTTCTTCATCAAATGGAGGAACATCGTGAAGAATAGAGGTCCATTTAGGATTAACAAGGAATTCTTTATCATCAATTTTGAGTTCTTGATAATCTTCGATCATACAGTTGAAGAAATGCTTAACAGATTCTTCAGCAATAGCCAACTGTTCAGAATCATCCTGTCCATCAAAGCTCAACAAAAGTCCTTCTGGAAAGTCTGTTTTCGAAAGATCCAAGAAATTAGGAGCAAAATAAAGTTCCCAAACTTTTCCCAAAGAACCATTTACTTTTTTTGATTGCGTCCACTGAATTTGATTGGGCATGATTTTTCCTCTTTAATTAATTGTCTGCATTATAACACATCGAAAAAAAAAGGTAAACATAATTTAAAATAAGTTGATTAAAACAAAAAGGTCGCACTAGGCAACCTTAATCAATATCAACTGGCAAATAACTTTTAACAAGTTTCTCCTTTTTGATTCCTTGTAACAAACGAACACCAGTGAATGTTAGGCTGTCTTTATGAGGGGAGCCGTCAATGTCTTCAGAAAGATCTGGCCTGAATTTGCAGAAGTCTTTAACTCTTTGAATAAATTCTTGAATAACTTCTTCTGAAGGTTTTGCAGTCGTAAATACAGCAACAGACATATATGCGGGATATCCCGGTTTTCCATATTCAGATTCCTTAATGAATTTGCCAAATCCATTATTTATCCATCCTTCTGTTGGGAAAATTTCAACTGGACGATAGCAGCCGTACTCATCTGCTTTTTGATAAACATTTTCTTCCCACCAGTCAAGATGTTTAATATCTGCTGAATAATAATCAACGAATTCTCCACCAACACCACAGTCGCCAGTCTGTCCTGTAGCATATGCACACATTTCGCGTTCGAAATTCCCAGAATACTGTTCTGTGTCTGCAACCAATATATAATAAGCCATAAATCAAACTCCTGTTATTCTGTTATTGAAAAATGTTATTTTGATTCAATCTCGTCAATGAAATCAGAAAGGAAAGAAATCAAATCACCAATATCATCAAGACTGCGTTCTATTTTAATGAAGTCTGAATTTGTTTTCAACAAAACATTATCTTCATTAATCAAAAGAACAGTATTTTCTGGAAATTCGATAGTTCTTTGTCCTACATCCTCCAATATAAGTTCAGCTTTAATATTATTTATTTTTGATTTACTATTTTTGGATTTTGTTGCTTTGTAAACTTTATATAATTTAGAACCTTTTTCTGGAGAGACTAACTGTCCGTTATTAATGAATGCAAGCGGAACCAATAAAGAGACTGTAGAATTGGTGAGTTCATCCGCAATTTTATTTTCTTCTAAATGAGCCTCTATATTTGATAATTTTTCAAAAAGCTGATAAACACCTTCATTCCAATTTGTATATTCGACCCTGACTGGAGTAATATACGGGATAATGTCAATTGTGCGTGCTATCAAAAACTTAACTGGAATATTAGTTTCGTTATTTAAGGATATAGATACGCCTTCTACTTTTGAATAGATTGGCATTTTATTTCGCAGTTCAAATGGCTGATTACCATTTACTTTATAAACAGTCGTATACTCATCAACGAACACGGCTGGCATTATCACTTTAATGGCAACAGTGTCCTCTTCATAAAAATCATCATCAATCATAAGCTTATCCTGATTATGCCTTAAATACAGATTTCAGGAATCGGCTAAACATAATACAAAAGAAAAGAGAGAAAGACTTGAGTTCTGTAAGTATATTCTCATCTTCATCAATATAAACACCTTCTTCAATCATAAAATTCTCCTATATTTGATTCAGTCATCCTAATTATATAACAAAGGTATTGTAAGGTCAAAAATAAAATGTTCAAATATATAATAAATAAAGAAAAAAATGATAAAATGAATTTGACTATTTAATGAGCAATGATATTATATTTTAAAATTTGGAGGTTTAAGATGGAGTATAAGAACACAGTATCCGAGTATATAAAAAATCCAATAAAAGAAGCAGATAGATTTGCTTTTATTAAAAATGAGAAGAAAGAGAATAAAAGAATGTATATGTTTAGTATCTTTCTCTTAGTATTACTTCCTGTTTTAAAAATAGCAATTGAAATTATGATTACTAAAGGTATTATCGGACCTGTATTTTGGAGTGGTAAAATCAACATGCCTTTAATAAATTCGTTAATAGCCAATGTATTAGCTATTCCTTCCTGTATGATTTTATATTATTTAATTAGAAATACTTCAAATAAATTTTTTGATTTTGCAGTTCCTATTATTATTCCATTTGTTTTATTTGTAATGTCTATATATTATAATTACGAGAATGGAAATATCTCTAACATCACATTATTCGACTTGGTAATATATAATATGATTACTTTTTTCATAGCAGCATCTATATTGTTTACTTTATATATGATAGTAGATGTAATATTAGTAAAAAGAAGAGAAATTATTAGAAATAATAAGACTTATATTATAAACGAAGATTCGCTAAAAATAATAAATAAAATAGATGAAAATATCTTAATTAATGAAAATTCTAAGATATTTATTGATAGAATTAAAAATTTAAAACGTTTGCCATATAAGTTTGAATTAGATATAATCAAGGATATGAATTTAGAAGAATATGAAGAAAGAATAGGTTCATAATATGCACCTTGATTGTTTTTTTAATTAAATAAAAAAGCCTCAAAAGAGGCTTTTATTTCCAAACACCCCGCTTAACTTGAAGCCATTGCCAGAAGGATTTTTCTTCAAGTTTATACTCAATACAAACTGGAATAACTTTTGCACGCAATTCAAGAATAGTGAATTTTTCGGATTTAAGAAACGCCAAAATATCATCAATTGTAGCTTTTGGTACTTTCAGTTTTTCTTTCTTTTCAACCACTTTGCATTCTGAAGCAATATCTTGGTATTTGGACCACAGATCTTTATCATATCGTTGCTCAATAGTAAGAACTGGCTCTGGCTCAACAACTGGAACGGGTGCTACATAAAGATCGGATTCTTCTGGATTATCAACAATCTGCATTGACTTAGGTAGATCCATCAAATCGTTGGGCCATTCTGAGTTATAAGTGTAATTAATGCAGTGTTCCTCACCTGTTACAGTATCTTTAAAGATGTACCAACGGTATTCTCTTCCATCGTCCATATAATCCCTATGAGTTTCACCTTTTTCAATTACATGGTCTGGATGATACATTGGGATGTCGTTAAAAATTTCTTCAAAACGATCTGTTTGGAGCTTATTATTAAGGAGATTATCGATTTCTTTTGCAGTGAGTTTCAAAGTGGCAGTCATAGATTCCTCTCTATTGAAATGATAGGTATTATACCAAAAAACGATACAAAAAACAACTTTTTTATAAAAAAAACAAAATACATATAGAAAAGAATATTAATTATGATAATTTAATATGTTAAAGAGGATTTTTTATGAATGATAAATTTGAAGTAGGGAAAGAAAATGCCAGATATTTGAAAAAACTTTTATTAAAGGCATATTTAAATCCAATAATATCTAAAAATATAAGTTATGGAGAAAATATGTGGAAAGAGAGAACTGTGACAACTTTGTCAGAAATAATTAATGCATTAAGAGAGGAAGAGAATGCAGAATCAATAATTGGAAATATGAAAGAACGATTGTCTTTGTTGTCCTTGATAGATTTATATAATAAAACAAAAAATGAAGGATTAAAAGAAGCATTATTTGATATTGTAGGTATGCAAGATAAACTAACATATGAGGAATCAGATAAATTATCAATTGAACGCCAATTAGGATTTTTAATAATGCCAATATTTAATGGGACATTGGATGAAAATTATAATGCTGGTTTTAAATATGAAGAAAATGGATATATTTTTGATTTTGAAATAATAAGTGCTGATTCAGAAATAGGATCAAGTAAAAAGCTAAATGAAGAATTAATTAAAATTAGATATTTAGATGAAGAAGCAAATATTCAATATAAAGATTTAAAAAATATAATAAGATATATTATTGACAATGCAATAATAGAAAAAGTAAATTTACATCAGATAAAACAAATGGCAGATATATTATATTACTAATAATATATTTTTGATTTTCAATATTTTCAAAAGTGACAAAAATACTAGATTATATAAACAAAAGTTCTTTTTTTAAATATATGATAATTTTAATAAAATAATGGGATAAAAATATGATTAAGAGAGATACTATTTTTAAATACATAAAAGACAAATATAAAGTAAGTCCAGAGTATTTGTTTTTAAAAAGTCCTGATTGTGCTTTATTTAGAAATAAAACAAACAATAAATGGTTTGGTATAATGATGCATGTAGAAAAAAGAAAACTAGGAATAAATGAAGATGGCTCAATTGATATAATCAATTTGAAAGGAGATCCTGAATTCAATAGTATATTAAGGAGCCAAGAACATATAATGGCAGCATATCATATGAACAAAAAGCATTGGATAAGCGTTTTATTAAACTATGATTTTCCAGTGAATGAATTATTCGAAATGATAGACTGGAGTTATAAACTTAGTACAAAGAAAAAGTAATATATTAAATTTTCTGCATATCAAAAAGTAATAACTCTTCAGTTGTATAATGATTTAAAGGATATTCTATAAACGATCCAAATACTTGTAAATGAAAATATTTATAAAATTCATTTACTGCCGACTCTGTTTCAGTTAAGAATTCAGGTTCTATAACAATTTTAACCACGAGGGGAACTCCAGCAAAATTAAGCTTATATGTTTTAAAAATAATAAAATGTATTTCAGGAATAGCATATAGTTGTTTAGAATTATAATTATAATAAAAGTATAGTGGGAAAGATGAAATATCAACTTCTGTAATGGATTCAAGGGAAGTTGAGTATTTTTCATGAAATTCCATATTTACATTATAGGCAGCTATTATAGAGTGATAAATTTCTTTATTAGAGGCTGCAAATATAGCATTTTGCTTATCCATAGAATGAGTCGTATCTATATGAGCAATATTGCCATTATATATTGTAGCAAAACTTAAACCATCTTCTAAATTGTAATCTAATTTGTCATTTGATTTGATTATGTCTAATAATATGTTTTCAATACTTATTTATTCATTCTTTAAAAATTTAAGTTATCATCATTTCGAACAAAGAAAATCGTGACTTGAGAGTGTCTTTGTCATATAGATAATTGTCGCAAAAAAGGTTTAAAAAACGTACAGCACCATCGACATCTCTTAAAAAATCCTGATAGTTTGGGTATTCTGAAAATATTTCTTCGAAAAAGTATGGATACTTTAGATAAAAGTCCAATAATTTTAGAAAATAATATTCAAACTCTTGATCCATATTAAAGTAATATAAATTAAGCTTGTTTTTCTCTATATTAATATAATCATCGAGTTTGCTGTTGTAGTATTTAAATTTATCAGAATAAATAAGACCATTATATTCACGAAACCAAACGAAACTATATCTAGATGGATAACTGTCTGGTTCAATAGTTTCTAAATTTAAAATAAAATTGAAAATACATTTATTAAAGTTCATGTTTTCGTCAATAAAAACACTACATCTGGAGTTTAATGGAATCGAAAATTTTGAAGGATCGTCAAAATCAAAATTTACTATAATTTCTTCATGTCGAGTTTGAACTACAATATGAACACGTCCGTATTTAAACTGATAATTGAATTGAGGGAGCGTTCCACTACATTGACCAGTTGGAACAAAAGGATCTGGTTCGTTAGATAAATCAATATTACAAGATTGTTTCAACAAAGATACCAATTTAGATCTAATAATAGAATTAATAGATTCAGGTAAGTCTATTTTTAATTTTGTCTTATACAATAAAATAGTGGAATAAATTGATTCAGAAATTGTTTTATTAATAATCATTATATATATTCCTTTAAATAAAGTAATTTTACAACAAATAAATCAAAGATCAATTATATATTATAATGATAAGAGCAAAAAGAATTAAAAAAAATATAAAGCAACTTAAACAAAACCCGCTTAATAGCGGGTTATTTTTATTTCAACTTAGCGACAATAGTATTGTCATTAAAGTTAATCTGCAAACGCATGCCTTCAGTAAACTTAGTCAAAGCATTATCAACTCGAATAAGTGGCAATCCAAACTCTCGGCCAACCACCACCAAATGAGCCAACTTGCCACCAAGTTCAGAGATAACAAGTCCAGTCTTCATAGCCTGAAGTTCGAATTCAGGTCCAGCGTGAGGCAATCTGTGTGAATCCACGTCCATTCTGTGCGAAACTGGCGACTGTCATAGTAGACATAAGGATAACCTCATCGATTTAAGATGAGGCTATTATAGCAGATCTACGCTGAATACTCAAGAAGTGGTATAAAACCATCAAAATAAGATACCAAAAGCCTATCTGGACTGATAATTACGCCTAACCTTGCCGAGCCGATTAGATCCATACAATCATCACCTGTTTGATTTGTGGCTTCCCACTCATCCCAAAGCTCATCTTCGTCAAGATAAATACCGAGTTCAGACTTAAGAACCGTTGATATAGGTTCTTCCAAACCAGCGAAGTCTGGATTAAGCTTTAAGTCAATGTCAGTAGAATCGAAACATAGAATTACTGCTTCATCTCCTTCATCTTCAATAGTTTCTGCATAGTAATCAGCCAATGCTTCTAGCCGAGTAATATAAGTTCCGATGAAAAAACCATTCCTAAATATATACGGAATTTTGTTTTTGCTAGCAGCGTGATACATCATACTAATAATATTAATCCATCAAGAGAGTGTATATTTGTCGAACCATTCTTCCAAAGTAAAAATATTTGGTTCAATAAATTCAAAAGATTCCTTATTGCCTTCTTCTTGAAAGTAGCCAAAAGCATTCATTGGAAGGCTGGTATTCAGAAATTCGAAACTGTGCAAATGATTGTGTTCAACAGCTTCTAAAACTAGACCTAGAATGTCATCAATTGCCTTACTTTTGCTTTGGTAATCAAATGGTACTGTCTTCTCAACAGAATAAGTAAAATCATCAGTTTGCTGGTACACTAGAACGAGTTTCATAATCAAACACCTACTGGAGTATCTTCAAATGGGTTTTCGAATTTAGAGATATAGTCTTTATCAAAGAAATTCTTTGGAACTCCAAAAACATATTGGTCCATAAGGCGGTCGAAATAAAGACCTTCTTTTTTGGCGATTCGAGTAAGTTGAATGATATAGGAATATTTAACAGTAGATAGTTCTTCTTCTGTCAGAAAGAATGGCGTAGAGTTAACGATATAAAGCATACCTGGATTTAGATTCTTGGAGAAGCTTAACTCAGGTGAGTTCATTCCATAAAAAAGCTCATCTTGAGCAATGTGAGGAATACGCATCAGATCCTGATAGCTGAAAAATTCATGGTGAGGAACAGATTTCAAACGGTCAATAGCCAATTCAAAAACATTTTTTGTGGTCATTTAGATGATTCCTCTAAATCTTTAATTGAAGCTATTATAGCATATAAAAATACGATTGAAAACAAAAATCAGCCATCAAAAGAAAGCTGATTTTTAAATGCAAGCAGAGAGTATAGTAATTAACGGATTTCCTGCGATTCCGAGAGAACATAACGATGCTGCTTAATACGGTGTTTTTGTTGTGGAGACTTTGCATCAAGAGTACGCTTAATATCTCGTGCTCGCTGACGTGTTGTTTCAGTGGTAATAACCTTGCGCTGATTTAGACCTTGTACAATATCATAAGAATAGATAACTGATTTCATTTATTTCACCTTTTAGTTGAGTTGGTATTATAATATATTATTGTTCATTTTTCAAGTAGAATTTTCCGTAAAACTAGTCGTTTTTTTCCATTCTTACGTAATTATAAGGTGAAGGACTCGCACAACCTACGATTACCAAAGCTGCAACTACGACGAGGATTTGTTTCAACATTTTTTACTGCTCCGTTCGGTTTAAGTGGAACTATTATAATATAAAACACTCTAAGCAGTCAACACTTCTCGATACTATTTTGGCGTCATTTTAGACAACATCAAGTTGTAATTTTTTTCATTATTTTTTTTGTAGATTATGTCAGATGAAAATTTTCCTCGTTTTCTTTCTTGCCACAAATCACGAATTTCAATACAAATGCCTTTAAAATTGCGTATGCCATTCAAAAGAATCAAAACTGGAAATAGGACTGTATTCAATAATTTCACCCAAAGCTGAGTATGATACTCGATAACAATCTCCGAGTCATTAACATAATACTCCAGAGACTGAGAAGCTTTAATTTTTCTTTTTGGATAGATTAATTCGAAATCTTTATTCGTCATATACATTCGAGTATATTCTTTATTTCCTTTTTTGCTATACGGTTCTTTCGATGTAGTCATGAGTATAAACTCCTATCAGGAAATCACTTTTACATTACACTTTGATTTAGCATAAACAAGAAATCCATTAATGCCATCAGTCAAGCCTGAATTAAATTCAAACTCAAAATTATTAATGCCTGAATTCATTGCGGAATCAAAGTATTCATAGATTTGAGGAAGGATTCTTGTTTTTTCTGAATAAAGATTAAAAGCACAACCAACTAGAGAAAGACTAATAAGTAACAAAAAAAATTTTCATCTTAAACTCCAGTTAAATTTGGCCCAGCCAGCAGGACTCGAACCTGCAACCACCCGCTTAGAAGGCGGGTGCTCTATCCGATTGAGCTATGGCTGGATAGTGTCAGGAGTGGAGAACGCATCTCAACACTCCCTAGTAGCTAGCCCCACGACACCGCTGCTACCCGATGAACTATAATACCCATCCCCATATACTTTACATCTTCTATATCGTCAAAACTAAATTATATTCTAAATTAAATGATCTAAATTATAAGTTAAGTTCACATAATTGGCTCACCTCCGACACCTGATTTATATTAGCTAGTTGTCTTTGTTTAGAGAGTTTATTATAGTTTATTTTTAATTTTACGTCAACACTTTTTTATACGTTTTCTTGATTGGAAAGAGTATGTAGCAATACATCTCGTTTAAGTCTACGAATTTCCTTAAGAGACTTGTTATAGCGTGACGCCAGTTCTGCTACTGTACCTTCTGGTGCTGGTTTACTCATTGCTTTAAAAGATTTGGATACTTGGTCAGCCTTAGCTTTCTCAATGCGTTTTCCTTCTTGAAGCAAACGTTTTTCTTCCTGATTAATACCACGTTGAAGAGTGAGTTGTACGTGACGTTTGAGAGTCGCAAGAAGTTCATCCATATCTTCATTGAAAATTTGATCTTCGGTTTCGGCAACCTTTTTGTACTCGGTCAAATGAAGAGCACAACGAAGAAGGTAATCTTGCTCAGGAATTGTAGAAAAAAATGACATTGCATGTGTAGGCCAATCTTGAATCATCATAATGCCTTGACCAGCTTTAATGATTGCATTTTCGATTTTAGCATTACTCATTTGAAAGTTTCCTTATATTTTATAGAAATTTGGTGCCCGAAGCCGGACTCGAACCGGCACGGCCTTTCAGCCGGAAGATTTTAAGTCTTCTGTGTCTACCATTTCACCATTCGGGCTTTGTTTGTGGAACAATTATACAATAATATCAAAGAGATGTCTAACTTTATTTTAATCTAATTTGAACAAAAGAATTGTATATACCGAATCCAGTGGGATAGGCAAAACATAAGAAGGCTTGCTTACAGTTTCTGCATCTTCGAAAAGAAATTCATCTGAATCGTCTTTAATAGCGAACATCACAAAGCGTTCAGAGTCAACAACTACTCTTTCAGAATGGTTGTTAAAATAGATGGTATTAATCTCTTTGCCAGAAAAGATCCCATTGAATTTTAGATAATCAAACTTTTCAATATCTGCTTCTTCAAGAATATCAAGACGTGGATTATTCCATTTAAATGGACGATCATAAAGGTATTCGTGACCAACAAAAGAGACCAGCGGATAAAGTTCAGCAGTTTCTTTAAGTTGCTGAGCCTTCAACTGATTGCAAAGATCAGTTTTAATACTAACCTCTTGCTTAAGAATCTGAATTTGAGCTTCAAGATCTGTGATTTGCGTATTGAGATTAGCGTTCATATTAAACCTTTATATTTTAAGTTAGGCCATTTCGTGGCGATTTTTACGCTTTTCACGCCAAGCCCGGTCGGCTTTTTTGATTTTATTTTTGGAATTGTCTTTTGGTTTACCTTGGAACTTTTCTTTTGCGTCTACAAATGAACCTTGCATTTTATTTTCCTCATTAATTTCTATTTAAGTGACGCCATTATAGCTTATTTTAAGCTCATAGTAAAGGATTTTAAACAGATCCATCTGCCATGTAAAACTCATTGATTTTAGCTTCGCCGCAAGACACAACACCATCATTATGGTCTTCAAGATAAAGACAAACAGCATCAAAAAAACCACGTTCAGTAGTCAAATCTGCTTTTGGATAGAAAAATTCAAGGCTGTCGCGGTCAACATAATGAGTGCGATATTCACCACCTTCAAATTCAACATTGCGAAGCTCAAGGCCAACAATAATGCGAGACATTTATATTTCCTTTTAAATCACTTTTCGAGAGAGTGTATTATACTACAATTTGACTTTATCGGTCAATAGTTGGAATATGAGCTGGATGGCCGACTGGAAATACTTGTTCATTCCAAAGAGTTCCTTCTTTTTGCCGGCGTGCAATTTCGAAATCACGCGCAGCACTCAATTGACGCTGTGTTTCTTTTTTCGCTCTACGAGATTCTTTAATTTCACGAAATTTAGAAAAAATTGACATAAATATTTCCTTTAAATAGCATAGACAAGATGTGGGTTTTGTTTTACATAATCATTCAACTTTACGTCAGAACCTTCAAGATCTTCTACAAATGTTGATTGTGCAATCTTTAGGATTCCAACGTCCATAAGATCAGCATTGGGAGTTCTATAAAAGACAATGAATGAAAGAAAGTTATCTTGCTCTTTAGATGCAAAACGAAGAATAAAAGGTTCGTTTTTAATGAATTCCTGAACACTATCATAGGATTTCTGGATAACTTTAGGAATTGTGATCATCGCAAATATTCTCTCTAGGATGTCTGTAATGTAAGCTAATTATAGCACAATATTAGAAACAAAGAAAGGGGCTTAAAGCCCCTTATTTAAGTAGATGCTAATTACAGCAGAACACCATAGTCCATTTTATCCACAACACCGATTTCAATAAGCTTATTGAAGATCAAACTATCAGTTTTAGATTGAGCAATTTCACGATCTTCTTCGCTTTCAGGAAGTCGATGAATAATCACTTTAACATCATCAGAAAGTGTTTTCCAACTAATTCCAATCGATCCGATACCTTTCGTATTGCCTTTTGCTGATTTAATGTAATAACGGATATCAGAACCATTAATAGTTACGAAATCTTTATTTTCATTAATCATATCATCAACAAAATAACTAAGAACAGCACTAGTAAATTCAGCTTGAGCGCCATCTACAGCAAGTTCTTCAACTCCGATTCGGGCAAGAATTTTTGTCAATTGCCATTCTACATCAACCACTTCATCTTGAGAGAATAAAATAGACTCGCCTTTGTTTTTGAACAGGTAGCTGATATTGAACCGTTGTGTAACAGGGACGTTTAGTCGAAGAGCTTCCTTAACTTCTTGGATCGTTTTTTCAAGCTCCGAAATCTTTTTTGAAACTTGAGTAATAGTTGCTTTATGAATACTCATAATGAATACCTTAATTGAATGAACAGGTGTGTATTATATCAATAAAATGATATTAAATCAAATTTATTATAGGAAAAAGGGGCTTTTAAGCCCCTTTGATTACTTATTTCCTTCAATTGATTTTTCGAGCCATTTTTCATTTTTACGAAGAATCAAATCATTTACAATTTCAGTATCGTTAGGAATGTTGTTTTCAACAAAAGAAAAGGTCATCAGATTAACCAAAGCCTTAACAGCATTCTGAATAGAATCTAGCACTTCTTCTTTAGTAACGGTGCCTTTGTATTTGCTAGCACCTACTTTAAGGTATTTTTGAATCATATCAGACATTACGCCAATAGTAACGTTATAAATTACAGAGTCACACAAAACAGCCGTAAACTTAGCATTGTCGCTTTCTGGCAGTTTAATTTGCATTGACTTTTCAAATGACTGGTTAAGGATTTCTTCAAGCAAAACCATAGAATCATTATCAATAAGGTAAGAAATGGAAGCAATTACCAGAAGGTTATCAACTGATTCTTCGATAGTGTTATCAATATCATGCTCAAGAATGGCTTCTGCCAATTCGCCTTGTTCTTCGAGAAGTTTTGTGAGTCGCTGAAACATGTCTTTTTTGTCGAAGGTCATTGCTTCAGAGATTTTTTTAACTTGAAGATTGATCATTACTAAATTGCTCCATCCGATTAATGAAGTGTGATTATAGCACAATCAATCTACAAAAACAACTCAAGAGTTCTTTTGTCTAGTAATATAGATTGATTCTCTTTTATTTATTTCGAGCAAATCTAAATCAGTGAAGTCAGCAGTCAATAGATATTCACTATCACAAGAAAGGTTTATTTTCTTATTAGTGGTAGTAGTTCCTTGACCAGATAGAGAAAACTTAATAGCCCCTTCTGTATATTTAGAACTCATATAATCTTTTAGATTTCTTATTTTTTGTAAACAATCTTCCATAGAATTCGATTTTCCACGCAAACTCACTCTATAAACCTGATTAGTCATAGGAGTGATCCACATTCTGTAATATATATTTGGAGTAAAAAATCCAGTATTTTCTATAGGGTCATCTGGTTCAAATTCAAGTATCAAATATAGATCTGGCAATGGATGAGCGGACACCCTCTTAAAATCATCTGGGTTTATTTTAGCTCCGAAACTAACACCAAAAACATTTTCTATCTTATTATCTTTTGGTTTTTCTGGCATTAAGACGAAATATAACATAATAACTAGTATAACCGACAATACTACTAGAACTTTTTTATTCATGGCAATCTTCGTGGTTTTTCAATATTATGATATATAAAAGGAAAAATGACAATAGTAACTATATGCCACAATCAAATGTTAAATGTAAAATTTTATTTTAAAAAAAAGAAAAAGGCATTTAAATAAATGCCTTTTATGGTATTAAAGTTCAATTTTAGATTTTTTTATTAAAGCTAGTCTTTCTTTATGTTTCTTTTTTTCTTCTTCAAATCGAGAATTTTCTTTTTCGATTTGTGTTTGAATCCATTCTTTTCTTCGGATTTCAAGTTCTTCATCGCTAATCAACAGAGTCAAGTATTCATAACCGGAATCCCAGCCAGAATGTGCTACCACTACAGTCTCACTTTCCCCACGATCATTTGTGGATAATACGTGGGTGCTCCTGCCGGGATAATGTTCTAGAATTACAGCATCATATTTAACACCTTGAGTCCAAAAGCTGTCTTCAGCCATAGGCACCTCAAATACCAGATGAGCTTTATCTCCTACTTTAAAAATAGACTCGTGTGCTTTAATTGCGTTTTTGGTCATATAGTTTTTCCTAATTAAATTTTGTACTTTATTTGTTTTAAAAATTCAACTCTATCATTATATTTGTTGGTTTCTTCATCAATTTGACGATTAATCCATTCTTGTCTACGAGATTCAAGTTCAACTTCAGAAATCATAAGGGACATTAAAAACTGGCTGAACAACATCGCCGGTTTTATAAATTTCATAAGTTGATTCAAATACTTCTTTTGACATATAATTCTCCTAGTTAGGCCCAAAAAACGCCAAGTTTGCGTTCTTGAGCGTTATGAATAATTGTAAGCATAGACTGGATGCGGCTAACAATGCCACTCTTATCAATTCCACAATGGTAGAAATTACCAGACACGAAAGATTCAGCCGTACCTGATTGGCTGCTTGAATTTACAGCCTTAATGAGTTTACGACGAAAAGCTGGAAGATCCTCGAAAGAGACAGAACCATAGCCACCTTCGGCCTTGGTTGACACATAAAGATTATGATCAATATTCTGAAGAACAGAATAGAAATTGTCATTAGACATGTTTACTTCATGCTCGAAGGGAATTACATCCCTCATTTCATAAAGACGGCCAGTTTCATCAATCAATACATCAGGGTATTGAGACATATATTCAAAATCGGTTTCATGGTTGTAACCTTGATAGATTTCTTCAAAATACATTTTCTTCTGCTCTACAGTTTTGTAGTCAATCGCTGCTTGAAAGGTAATAGACATTTGAAGACTCCAATTGATTTGATAGGGTTATTGTATCAATAATAGAAATAAAAAACAACGATTTATTTTAAATATTACATATATTTTCAAGACTTTTTTTCAAATAATTTGCCATTTCAGGATTGGAGGACAGAGAAGAAATGACTTCTGTGTCATTAAAGAATTCTTGAAGTTTAAGAAGATCCTGTTCCAGATCATCAATAAGAGTATCGAATTTGTTTAAAATATCCATATCATCAAAATCCATGTATGTTCAAGTAGAGAGCGCATTATATCAAGTTTCCACTCAAAAATCAATAAATTTTTAATAATATGTTGATATTAAAGCCAAATGCTGATAGTATTAATAAATTAGTGAGAGGTTAAAAATGAGCAAAGAATTAGTAATTTATATAAGAAAAGATTTAAACATGAGAAAAGGTAAAATGGCCGCACAATCTGCTCATGCGGCAATGAAAATTCTTTTAGACGCTATGGAAAAAACAGAAGATTCATTCACACTAAAAGCGAATCAAACGAAAGATTTCAATGAATGGTTAAAAAATCCAGTAGTTAGGATTAAAATGGTAAAAGACGAAGATGAATTAAATAGTGCATTGGATAAAAGCAAGCCTTACACAATTATCCAAGATAGCGGTAGAACTGAGTTTCATGGGGTTAAAACAGTTACTTGCGCGGCACAAGGTATATTTGATGAATTTCCATTTGAGGGGTTAGAGGTTAGATCAATTTATGGTTCTGACATTAAATCCAAACAGGTTATTGTATTTACAAAAGAAGCACCTTTAGCTAAAGAAATAGCTTGTGAACTAGCGGCACTATCTTGTCTATTGAATTTATCTAAAAAAATGAAGAATGTAAATAATACTAAACTTTTAGATTTCAAGAATGAAAAAGCATTAAAGGATTGGGTTCTGAATGCGTTTGCAAAAATCGCAGTTTCATTGAACACTAAAGCTGAACTAAAAAGTCTGGAAAATGAGTTGTGGGTTAATAGAGTATATTCAGAAATAGTATCTAAGGGAGATAATTATTGCTTGTGTATTGAACCACAACACCCTGAAATTATAGATTTCTACACTAAAAGTTTAAAGTTAATTTAAAATAAAGAATATAAACCATAATAATGGATTTTTACTATAAAAATAGGGATAATGGCGCAAAGCCATCATTGAAAAAAATATTTTATTTATATAATTTGGTAAAATCCAATATATAATAATAAAAATAATAATTAACCTACTAATTTACTCAACTATTTCAAAATTTGAGGTTTGACAATTAAAAATCCTACGGTTATTCTGGTCAAATAATAACTTTGGAGAGAGAATGTTTAGTGGAAACATCAAATCATTAGGAAAAGTTAAAAAGATTACAGTAGCATTAACTTTGGCTTCATTAACAATGCTTGGTTACTCAACGAGTTCAACCGCAGCAGAAGAAATGGTAGGGGTAAACTTTGGTTCAGGTGCATTTGGACATGAGAGACCATTACCGGGAGTATATAACAGAGATTTTACATACGCTTCAGAAAGTTATTTCAAAGAATGGAATGATCGTGGAGTAAAATTAATAAGATTCCCAATACTCTGGGAAAGACTTCAGCCTAAGCCACACCATAATCTAGACAGTGAACAAGTAAGATTGTTGGTACAAAGTTTAAATTATGCAAAAAAATATAATCAAAAAGTTATAATTGATATTCATAACTATGGTAGATATTATGATAAAATTATTGGTCAGGGAACTACATATGAATCATACGGAGACTTCCTTAAAAGATTAGTTTATGAATTAAAGGATCATCAAGCAATTCATGGTTGGGACATAATGAATGAACCACATGATATGCCAACTGGATATTGGGAAAAAGCAGCCCAAGTCGGTATAGATGCAGTACGTACACACGATAAAAAAAGATACATATTTATTGAAGGAAATTCTTGGGCAAGTGCAAAAAGATGGCCTCAATATAGTGATAGCTTAAAGAATCTAAAAGATCCTTCTAAGAATTTAGTGTTCTCAGCACACCAATACTTTGATCAGCATGAAAGTGGAAAATATAATCCAGAAGACATGAGTAAAGTATATCCAAATATAGGTGTAGATAAAGTTAAGCCTTTCGTAGAATGGTTGAAGAAAAATAACCTGAAAGGTTATATTGGAGAATATGGCGTTCCACCTAATGATACTAGATGGTTAGTTGCTATGGATAATATGCTTAAATATTTGGCTGACAATTGCATACCTTCAACAATATGGGCGGCAGGTCCGTGGTGGGGTGATAATATCTTAGCAGTAGAACCTATAAATGGTAAAGAAAGACCTCAATGGGGAATTGTTAAGAAGCATGTTCACAAAACTTGCAATGACATTGGACCGGGTAACTCAGGCGGTCAGGGCGGAAATGCAACACCTACGCCAACACCTACACCTGCTCCAAGTCCAACACCGGATATAGGGGGAGATCTAATAACCACAGATACAGTGACTTTAAACAATTTCACTAGTAATGTTTGGTTGAAAGGTATATTTAGAAATGCAGATGGATTTTCTGTCAGAAATACGCCAGCTAATTTATCTGCGTTGAAATCAGGAACAACCATAAAATTTGCTGACGGTTCTGTAAGAAAAGTTACAAGAATTCAAGTAGTAGGAGAACATCTAAGTATTTTTGTTACTGGTGGAAGATTGGATGGTAATAAAGTTGGTTATCCTAATAAGATAAGTATTGTTAAAAATACTGGTGATACTTCCAATAGTGGTGGTAACTCTGGAAATAACGGTAGTGGTAGTAATGCGGGTGAAACACCTAATGTTGGTGGTGCGTCTGTTACACTAAATAATTTCACAAGTAATGTTTGGCATAAAGGTGTATTTAAAAACAATGTAGGATTCTCAGTTCCAAATACAGCAGCTAATTTAGCAAATCTAAAAGCTGGAGTAGATTTAAAGTTTGCTGATGGTTCTGTAAGAAAGATAACTAGAGTGCAAGTAGTGGGTCAACATTTAAGTATATTTGTAACTGGTTCTAAACTAGATGGAAATAGAGTTGGTTATCCAAACAAGATTACTGTAGTTACAACTGGTGGTAATACTGATAGCAATTCTGGAAACGGAAACAATAATAGCGATAATGGGACTGGTGGCAACACTGATAGCGGTTCTGGAAGCAATGGTGATACTGTAGTAAATACTAGCTTCAATAACTACACTAACGCTCATTGGTTAAAAGGTGTCTTTAGAACTGCACCGGGCTTCTCTATTGCAAATAATAGTACTAACTTGAATGCCTTTAAAGCTGGCAATTATGTACAGTTCGCAAACAAAGACACTAGAAAAATAACTAGAGTACAAGTTGTAGATGGTGGAAATTTAAGTATATTTGTAGAGGGTGCTAAATTGGATGGAAACAAAGTTGGATATCCAAACACAATTAACGTTTTAACAACAAAATAATATACCTGAAACAAAAGAAAGGAACCTTAATGGCTCCTTTTTTAATTTACTGCTGAGCTAGAATGAAGAATGAGCATAGAACCTGCAATAACTGCGAAAAAGATTACAATGAAGGCAATTACAACATTTTTCATAAAAGAAGACATTGATTGAGTTCGAGCAAAGTCAGCATTGCTTAGGTCTGGTCGATCTTCTTTTGCTAATTCATAAGGTTTTGGAGATCGTTTGAATAATTTCATAAATTTCCTCCGATTGTTTGTAGCATTATCATACAACAAGAAGAGAAAAAGTCTAGAAAAAATAGATGAAAAGAAAAAAGGAGCTATTAGCTCCTTTTTTTTAATCAACCTGAGTTGGTTGAGCATTAAATGGAGAATATACAAATTCATCATCTTCTAGGTGAGATACATAGGATGAATCAACACCAAACATTCCACCAGTAGCTGTATCTTTATAGATAGCCACATGAACAGGAAAACCAGTATCCGGGTCTTTAACAACAATTTCAGTTACTTGGATTGCAGTATTCATATTTTTAACCTCTTATAGCCATTTAGAAAGATGACGGGATTCGATTTTATCTGTGCCGTTCCGACCATTACAAGTATAATCAAGAGTGAAATAACAACTTACCTCAGAATTGACTGGAGATACTTGCACTTCAATTCCTACAATTGTGAAACTTTTGGTGTCATTAACAACAACTGTATCATTTAGAGAGATTGTTTTGCCATTTCGTACTTGTTCAGCAGTATATTTCATAAATAAATCCTTATTGCATTTTAGAGAGAAGTTTAAGAGCCGCAGAGCGAATGGAAATTAGCTCATTAGTGATACGAATTTCATCAGCACTCATCGGTTTAACTTTAGTGAGTTCAAGATTGCTTTCCAAACGCAGAGCTTCAAGAACATCCGAATTTTCAGTTGCGAATTCGCGCTTGTAGACTTCAAAACCATCATCAGTAAGGCGAACGCTTTGTGTAGTAGGCTGAGCAATGAGAGCCTTCTTTTTGAGGTTAAGAATGACCGCATTAACTTGATTCTCTTTTACAGTTTCACGCCCGCGAGCAATTTCTTTGGTGAGACAGTAAGTAGAACTTACATTGAGAGGACGATAACCTTTAACTTCTGCAATGTTACGGATTACGGAACGTTCGAGAGCAGTTACTTGAGTCATTTTGTATCTCCAAGGTGGCTTCGTTTTGATGGGGTCATTATACTAAAATAATAGACTTTTTGCAAGCGGGAAATGATTATTTGATGTTTTTTTCTACAGGTTAAAAGGAAACAGCAGCAAATTTAAGAGGCTTGTTTTTAATCCCTGCAAATGAGCTATTTGCTTTCGGCAAGACTGAATGAATACACCACGTATCCAAGAAAACAATATCACCAGCTTTTGGCGTTAAGAGATGATGGATTCCTTGTTCATCAATGGATAGAATGCGATTGTTTCCTTTATTTTCAGTAATAAACATAATTTGACCACGAGACAAAATACTTTCTATATCATTATGAGCCTGAGCGTAATAGACTGAACAAAAGAGTGAACTGTAGCTAAGTGCGCTTAAATTTTGATATTTAGAATTGATAAAATCTTTAAAAAAGGGATTTTTATTTTTAATTGCAAAATCAAATAATACAAAATCGTCTTCGTTAATGATTTGCGACAAGTCAACTTGATATTTTTTAGCGAGATTATAATCTATGGAAGAAAAATCTGAATTCCAAAGAGCAGAGTCAGGATATACTTTCATAGCAGATAATTTAAATATTTCATTTTTGGATAGTTTTCCAATTATAGACAACGAAACATTATGATTTAAGTTAAAGAGGTTATGCATGGTGTATTCAGAAACTGGATGCATTTTTAATCACCTCTTTTTAAATTGTTGAGAATATTGACTTTTTTGTTTGATTTTATTTAAAATGTCTTGTGATTTGTTAAAAGCTTTAATAATATCTAAAGCTACTTGACGTTCTGATTTATTGAAATGCATAAAGTTTATTTTTAATGATTAAATTAAAGAAGCTAGTCTGTTTAAAATTTCTTTTGCTCGCTTGCTTGGTTGGCGAGTCAAAAAAGCACAAGGCTTTCCATTAGAATAAGGTGGAGTATGTCCAAAATAAGTATATTGTTCAGAAGTAGGATCTAAGATAATACCCGTAAGCTTATTTTTCAACCACCAATGAGTACCACCAGTATGATCACGGCCACAATAAGCACTCCAAACAGCCTTTCCACCAAATAGATGGAATAATGCTTCGGAAGATGCATAACAATGACCAGTTGTCAGATGACGTTCTTCCATTTTACGATACTCTGGTTTCAAAAGATCATCGGTAAGAACAGAGTGAATATCTGAAATAATTCTACTGAAAGCCATTTTGAAAATCTCGTATTGTTTGAATAGATTAATTATAGCATAGATGGCTTGAATAGTACAGATTTATAAACTACTCACCAAAATTTTTACGAAGCCGATTAATCCAAGAATCAACACCCGACCAACCAACAAATCCAGTCGCTGTCAGTTCTTTTGGAAATTTTTGATATTCTTTATAGAGACAAACAATTTCTTCAACTTCTTTGGTATAGAATTCTTTGTTGAAAAAAATAGAGCCATCATCAATACGTTCTTTGGTGTCATCATTATTGCGGATGGCAGCTACCAGATTACCACGAACATTGCGGAATTTTGCTTCTAGCTGCTTTTGCTCTTTAGTCTTAGCCATCATTAAATCCTCTTAATCTCTGTTCTACTGAAGCTATATTGTACTATAAATACTCAAATAAAGCAATTTTTAAGAAATTTTTTGAACGACCCGTTTAAGGCTATTAACAATAAAAGTATGATTGCAGGTATTTGTTTTCATTCCTTGAGAACCTTCAAGAAAGTTCCAAACAGCATTGAATAGGTCAGTTGGAATAATTTTATTGCGAATAGGCATTTTGTCTTGACGAAATGGGATAGAATAAAGGAGTTGAGACGGATAATCAATAACACCATCATAAATATCAACTTCCATAACCTGAACATCTGACGATTCAGGAAGTCCAGCAATAGTCATATCTGGATTAACAAAAGAGAATACAGTGGAGTTAATTGTTAATTCATCTTTTGTGAAAAGTTCTACTTTTCCATCTGGATACACAAGAGCGACAACACGGTTAACTGGCTGCGAAAATAGGGATTTAATATATTTAAACATGTGGCACCTGTGATGTGATATTTTATAAGCCAATTATAGCAATTTTGCCAACAACAATCAAGAACTCAACATCGAAGAAATTAATAATAGTTGATTAAGATCATCAAATTGTTCAAGATGTGTGCAGTTATATTGAGATAACAATGTATCTATTATAAATTGATGCAAGCCATCATTAAGAGTGATTTTTGAAGTCTTAATACTTGACTCAAAATGTTCTGTCATAAGTGTTATTTCTAAATTAGTAATACCAATCGAAAATAATGAGCTATTAAGTTGTAATGCTGGACACCTATTTAACCTTTTAGAAATAGTAAAGCATTCGAATTCATCTTTAATTCCATTCAATGAAAATTTAAAAGGTTTTTTATTAAAATGATCGCAAAGTCTGCCATCAAAGCCTAAAACTTTATCTATAAATCGAAGGTTGTTAAAAAACCGCAAAGATTCATCAATTTCTGTAACAGTTATTAACGTTGCTGACTCACCAGCTATTGCTTTTTCAATAACATTGGCAATGTAATGGTTAATATTTTCATTTATTTCATAGTGGAATTTAAAATTTGAGTCTACCCAAAAAAATGGATATGAAAAATTAATGTCAAAGGAAAAGTATTCTTTCATAAAAACAATGGAAATCTCT
This sequence comes from Flavobacteriaceae bacterium UBA6231, assembly GCA_002441545.1. Lineage (GTDB taxonomy): Bacteria > Bacteroidota > Bacteroidia > Flavobacteriales > Flavobacteriaceae > Yeosuana. Next base: position 32,681 of record DJWL01000096.1, read on the forward strand.
ACTTTGGCATCATTACGCATTAACAATATATCATCAACAAAAGCAGTAAGAATAGCCGTAAATTTTTCTTGAGAAATATAAGAATTCTTATTACCAATATCAAGTCGCTTAATATCTGATAAATTAATGTTCATATCATAGCCAGTGATAGGAATTAATTCAGATGAAGTCGTTGACATGGAAAAATCCTCTTAATCTTAGAAAGTAAGAGGATTATACCATATAAATGATTTAAAGAGAAGAGTTAATAACAACTAAAAGTATCAAGATAATGCCGAGCATGAGAGATGAGTTTTTCTGGAGAAAGATCTTCAACTGAACTAAGTTGAGCAATGACTTCAGGTCGTTTAGATGACCAAGTATTGCCAGATTTAACATTAATAACCTTGCCAGAATGACCGCCTACACCGGGAATAGAAACATCACGGATTACAAGGCCAGTCCAAGCAACGCCAGTATTTCCATCAGCATAAGTAACATCTTTGGGTTCATCAACAGTGATGACTCCATAGACGCCAAGAGAGCATTTTGCAATAGCATATTTACAAGGATTCATATTTTCTCCTATAGGTTGGTTGGTGCGGAAGATGGGATTCGAACCCACACGCCAAGAAGGCACCAGAATCTGAATCTGGCTCGTCTACCAATTTCGACACTTCCGCAATGAAAGAATTATATCAAAATATACTACCAAAAACAATGATGGCAAAATGTTAAGTCAAGTCTTTAGATTTTTTAAATTCTTCTATTTCTTTTGTGATTTCTTTATCTTTGTTATTGATATACTCTTTTAGTTTTTCAAAAGCTTCTTTTTCTATTTCTGGATTGTTTTCTTGAATTGATTGATGTCTAAGATCAGTATAACGATAGAGTTCTTCTTGAACATCTTTTACAGTTTGCTTAGCTGACATAGAACAAATATCAACAATACGCGATTGAAGAGTTTTTTCATCCATTCCACGAGCAGTACAAATTTTATAAAGTGTATAACAAATGATTCCGATAACTATGACTTCACTCATATTATAAGTGTCCTATGGTTTTTTATAATTATACCAAAATCATTAGAAAATGTCTATTTAAAAATCAAAAGAATTGAACCATTGAGTTAGGTGCCTATGGATATTGTAAAGTTCTCTTTGTGGTCCATGTATGAAGAAATGATTTTCAAAAAAACCTAGTTTTTCTTCAAAACTAATACTGTAATTTTTATTATTAATGAGATCGTGGAGATAATCCCGAACTTGTCGAGTATATAACCAACCAACGCTAAATTTAGTTGAAACCATTTCAGAAGAATACTGCTTAGTCATAATTTCTCCGTGTTGCTTAAATAAGCTACTTTATGTATTGTAGCCTATTTAAACAACATTATCAATCAAAAAACGTGAATACTGATTGTTTGATTGCCTCCAGCAGACAAGTTGTTAGTATAATCATCGTGATTGCTATCTAACATAAGATAATCAAGTTGTTCAATGAATTCAGATGAGTTAATCATATCTTTAAAATTGTTGATTTTATAATTGTTATTAGGATGGCTGCTGAATTTTAGTTTTTCAATAGACTGAATGATTGATGTTTTGATTTCATTTTTATTTTCAACAACAAGATTTAGAGAAAAACTAGTTTCTCCATTAACCAAGAAATCATCATCAGTATCAATAATTAGTTGAATATTGATAGGGTTTTCATATTTTGATACTGCTTGTTGTTTTGCCAATTTGTTTTTAGAAGACATAATTAAAGTTCTCCAGAATTTTTCAATTTTGCATGTTGATAAGCTTCGTTATTAAGATAATGAGTTGAAACCAAAATGCTCATTAATTTGCTCCGCTTGAGTCGTTTAAGTGATGCCATTATATCAAAAATGGCAAATAAAATCAAACGGATTCAATTGCTGTTTTATTTTTTTCGAACCATTTTAGAAGTTTATTTACTGCTTCTTCAGGAGTATTACCTTTAATTTTACCAAAAATCTTAATAAAAAGAAAGCCCCTTGATTTATCTATGGGGATGAATTTTTATTTCTCTTGACTTTTTGATAATTTTCATTATAATTATCAAATATTTAAGGGTATTTTATGTCTGAAAAATCTACAGATCGCAAAGGCACTAGACAAAAGAGGGATTCCACTCCCTCTTTCGTTTGTGAGTTCCCCTTAAAAACCAATAAATATATCGATAAGAAACTTGGCATAAAATTCCGTTGCTTGCGTGATCTATACAACATGACTCTAGCAGAGTGCTTTAAAAGACATAATAAATTAATGAACGATCCGAAATATGCAGAAGCCATCGCTCTTAATAAATCTATTGATACAAAGAAACAAGCTAATGAGATATTTAGAGAGTTAGATGAAAAATATCTTTTAAAAGAAAGCCATCTCCACTCCTACACAAAAGAAGCAAAAGCATTAAGTTATATGAAAGATCATTTGGATAGTGTTACTGTCCAAGTAATAACATCAAGAGCTTTTGAAGCATTTAATGATTATAGATTTAAAAAGCGTGGAAAACCACGTTTTAAGTCTATGAAGAAAGGATTAAAAAGCATTTGTGGAAAACAAAATGTCTGTGTTTATTTTAAAAATGGAAAAGTAATTTGGAAAGATCTTGTTATTGATGTTATGTACGATAAAAAAGATAAACATGGCGTTGAAGCTCATGCTTTATCAAAGAATATTAAATATTGCCGTATCAATAGCCGATTTATCAAGGGCAAATTAAAATACTATCTTCAACTTGTAGTGGAGGGAACTCCACTACAAAGACATCCCATTTCAAATGGAACTTGGGGTGCTGATCTTGGTCCATCAACTATTGCGGCTGTTGGTGATGGAAAGGCTATTTTTGTACCATTCTGCGATGATTTAGATAGTATTGATAAGGAACTTAAAAAAGTTCAACGAAAGTTGAGTCGTTCATTGAGAATGAACAATCTAGACAACTACGAACCTAACTTTTATAAAAAAGGAAGAAAAAAACTTGGTAAGGTCATTAAAGGTAAAAAAGGCACTAAAATTTGGACTAAATCCAATCGTTATTTGAAATTAGAAAATAAACAACGAGAACTCCATAGAGTTCAAGCCGATAAAAGAAAAACTTCCCATAATATTTTAGCAAATGAACTGCTTGAATCAATGGGTAAATATGTAAATATTGA
>DJWL01000096.1:35868-46511 GCA_002441545.1 Flavobacteriaceae bacterium UBA6231
CTGGCGGTAAGGTTGATCCAATTGACACTTGGTCAAGTAAGTTATCTCAATATTGTCATGTGTGCGGAAAGTTTACAAAGAAACCTTTATCACAACGCACACATACTTGTTGTGATGTTAACATACAGAGAGATCTATACTCTGGCTTACTTGCAAAGCATTATGATTTTAACGTAAAAAATGTTAATGTGTCCCAAATCTTTGCGAATTGGGCAAGTTTAGATACGATCTTGAAAGGTGCGGCATTAACATATAATAAACGTCGAGTATGCTCTGTTCCTGCTGTTCCGGGGAATAATCATAGCTTTCGTCGCGTTAAGCGAAAGAAGAGACGTTCGCATGGAAAATCTAATGAATTGCTAGTCAGTAGCCCCAAGTCGCTTCCAAAGGGCTTGGTGGAAGAAGCTAGTTAATAAGAATTAGAACCCCATAAATTTATTTATGGGGAGTATCAGTATGACTCACTCTCCTTTATCTGGACATATCCCTTATAAGTTAAAAGATAACGTAGTTCTTGGTGATTGCTGTGTTTATATAACTGAAAATACACCCGTCATTGACCAAATCATTACTATTATGCTTTATATCCAACATGATGAGAATGAGCTTCTTAATAATGTTAATATTTTTAACAGAAGGCCAGATTATGTAAAGCACGAACATCTTTTGCCTGAAAGGCTTCAGACTAAAAAACCACATTTATTTTTGACTGATATAGAACTTCAGGATTCTTTGTCTGTCAATATTAGTTCTTATAGTCAAGAGAGTAATCGATTAAATGAGACTTATAAGGAGCGAATTTTTGACATGATTCCATCCATTATTGGGATCGAAGAGAATTTCTTTAAATTTATGTTAAACGCTCAGGAAAACCCAATTGTCACAGGAAACAAAAATGCTCTTTTTAAGAGCAACATTAGTAAAAATCAATTGTTGCTAAGTTAGTGATTTTTTAGTATAATATACACATTATTAAGCTATAAAGAGATTAAAAATGACCACACAATATCCAGTAGAATCTATTTTGAATTTTATCTTTAAAAATAAAGAAGTCAAAAATTATTCTGTTGACAATAAATCTCTTAATATTTTGTTCTCAGATTTCGAAGCAGTTTTTGAAATTATGGGTGATATTAATGGAGACCACTTCCTTGTTCTTAATGATTTCAATCCAACTTTTTTAAATGACTTGGTAGAAAACAATGAAACGATTGAATTTGTTTATAATTTTTTTAATAGAAATCGTTTTATTACCTGTATAGACAACGTATCTACGTTCAGAATTGAAATGTCGAACAAAAAAGTTAAAGCTTGCAACATTAATTTTTCCAATACATTCTTCTCATCTCTCAGTTTAACAATCTCTGATAAAAAACTGTTTGTTATTGCTGATGGTCAAATTTTCCATCTTTATCAAAAAGGCGATATTACAGAGCTTTATAATTCTTTTATTAAAAAGATTCTCTTTTCTTCTAAAAAGCAGAATAATAAGTTTCACGATGTCACTATTAAAGAACTTTCAGAATATATGGAAATCGAGGCTATTGAACCTAGTGAGTTAGATGAATCAAACTTCAGTCTTATTCAGATGTTTAATGTTTCGTAGATAATTTAATCTTTTCAGTTAGTTTCCTTAAATGAGTCATTAAATAATTATTTTTTTCTACAAATTTGTTATTTTCTTCTTTAACTTCTCTTAATTCATTTTGAAGTCTAATATTTTCTGACTTCAAAGCAACCAAGTAATCAAGATGGTTATTTAAATGAGTTAAGTAGTCTGCCATTTCTTCTGAACAAGTGACTAATTTTTTTCTTTTATAAATGATACCTTCTACATTTGGATAACCACTTAAAAGGTATTTTCCATTATATGCTTTATCTCTTAACTTTATTAACTCTTCTAGAACATTATTCATAAAATTTACCTTTATTTAATAAATTATATCATACATTCAAATTTCAATAATTCCATAGTATCAAAATGATATAATTATTTTTTTGCTACTTTAATCAACTATTTCACTTTTCTATTTTTTCTGTTATAATAGCACTATATTATTTGGGACATTCATATGTATAAAATATTTGATAAAAACACTAAAGGGGTCGATTATGCTGTAGGTGATATTCACGGCAATTATACCGCATTGGAAAAATTATTAAAAAAAGTTGGTTTTAATAAAAATACAGATCGTTTATTTTCTGTAGGAGATCTTACTGATCGTGGTCCTGAAAGTATCCGCGCATTGGAATTTTTGAAATATTCTTGGTTTATTGCTGTTAGAGGAAATCATGAACAAATTATCATAAATCATGGTCTACAAGATTATGATATTTGCTATCCTAAAGATCGAGTAAATAGAGATGGTAATCAATGGTTTTTTAAACTAGATAATTCTGTAAGGAATAATATTATTCAAGAATTTAGTAAACTCCCTTATGCAATACAGGTAGGGAATGTTGGGATTGTACATGCATATCCACTTGCTGATTGGAAAGCCACATTAAAATGCATTAAAAATAAAAATAGAGTTTTAATGAATAATTTAATTTGGGATCGAACCGTTGCAAAACAAATTGAAATGGGAAGATACCACTTTCCACCTATTTCTGGCATAGATAAAGTTGTTGTTGGGCATAGCATTATGAGAGACGTTACATATTCTTCTAACGTAATATTTTTAGACACTGGTTTTTTCGCTGGTGGAATGTTAAGTCTCTTGGATCTTGAAACATTTGATGTTGTTGCTCAAGTTTCGGATTTAAATTAATTATTTATATGTTATAATTATTATAAGAATTAATTATTTATCATTATGTCAAAACTTTTAATCGTACATTCACTATATGAAGACAAATTAAGAAAGGCTCTCGATCTTGGAGGATTTCCTCTTCCAAGTCTTGCCGTAATCAAGCCTGACAACGCATTTACTCGCTTCGGCAATATAACCTTCATTGTTAATGAAAATAGTGTTAATCCCAAAAATAAAGAAAATTTATTTTTTGATAGAGACATATTCTCTCAAAGATTTCCTGAACCAGAATATAAAGTAGTTAAAAAGAACTTTCAAAAGTTATATGATAATGCTAATAACTTCATAAAGAATACTAATAAAGAATATGATGCTTTCTTTTCTTTATATGATATAGATTCTTTAAAACATAAGCCAATGGATTATGTCCATTCAAGAATAACAAATGACTACACTCATAAGTTAATGTTTTTACATGAAAAAAATGTAGAAGTTGATTTACAGTATAAAAAGAGTTCCTTTTCTTCAGATTTATCTAATTACGAACCTTTAATATCCTATATCAAATCACAAAAACCTCAACATAATTTCCATGACGACACTAATTTTATTTCATTACTCAATGAATCATTAAATTCTCGATATGAATATTATAAAGCAATTACAGGAGATTCAGTTGCACTTGATATTCAGCAAAGCTATAAAGAGTCTATCTTTGATAATACTGGCAATATAAAAGGACACTCTAATGAGTTGAGTAATATTTTTAAAGATTCTAGAAACCCGGATATTGGCAAGAATATTATTGATGTAGAAAAATCTAAAAACCATATAACCAATCAAATGGCTAATTATCTAACCGAATATAATGATTGGATTAACAAGGTTTTGTCAGATATTTATGTTGAACCTCACCTGAAAGTTGGTGGCAAGAAACTTGAATTCAATTTAGACAACATAGAGAAATATATGTTAAAGCAAAAAGTAAAATCTGTAGAAGATGTCTTTGATACTAATATAGGTATGCTTTCTTCTAAGAATGCCATTCAATTGAAAAGTTTTGACTCTATGTTTAATTTGATTGATAAACTCAAAAATGATGATCATAGAGAACAACATATTAATACTATACATAAAATGGTTTTTAATGTATCTGAAAAACTTATTGATTCATTCAACAGTCATAGAATACTTGAATTAAATAGTTCTCTTTCAGCTTGTCTACCATTTATATCTGATATAAAAAGTGCTGAACGTCAATTATCAAATAATGATTTTGACATATCCAAAATACCGGCTGAAGTCTATCCTGAGATAGTCTCTCTGGCTCAAGAAATTAAAAGTTTAACTATTCATTATTTTGAAGGCAAACCACAAAAAACTTTAATGTTCGAAGATTTCAAAGCTGTTATTCTTCCAAATACAATAGATAAAGAACTTTCTGATAGGATTCCTAATAATGTTGTTAAGCATTTCTATGATCCAAATAACGAAGAAGAACGCCTTGCAATTTTTAATAAATACTCTTTTGAGAACCCTAAAGCAAAAAATACTTTAAAAATTTAAATATCTATTGACAACTCAAACAAAAACCATTAGAATTCATTTTATTGTTGAATGCAAATCGATTTATATAATTGTATTTAAAGAATAAATATTTAAAAATAATTTAAAAAATAACTTGACTAAAATGATTAAAAAGGATAGAATAGCAACACAAATTAAGAAACAAATAGAATCTCTTCGTAGCTCAATCGGATAGAGCACCCGCCTTCTAAGCGGGTGGTTACAAGTTCGAATCTTGTCGGAGAGGCCAAATTAATAAAGGTAAGTAGTAATAGGTTTCTCTTGTATGCCAACATAACCTTACTACTTACCACATACGGGACTTTAGCTCAGTTGGTTAGAGCATCCGACTCATAATCGGCAGGTCGTAGGTTCAAGTCCTACAAGTCCCACCAAATTTATAAATATCCTTGATAGTAAGAGCTATGGTGCAAACTAACTATAAAGGAGATTTAAAATGAACGAAATGTATATTTTGAAAGAAGCTGAATCTGTTGCTTCAGTAGCTAAAAACATTTTTGGTGATATTGTTAATAAGGTTTATTATGCAGAATTGCATTATGATTTTCGAGATGAAGAGAAAACAATAGCTTCTATCGATTACAAGATAAATCATTCTTTTAATGATAATAAATCTATTGATCAAGATGATAAAACGATTATTATCGAATTTGTAAATGGTAAAAGAGTTATATTTTTTAATTCAGAATGGGGAAGTATGGAAGCATTCAACTCCAGTGAAATTAAGAAAATAGTTTAAAAAATAACTTGATAGCAGATTAGATTTAATGTATAATCTGCTTATTAAGAAAGTTACGGGACTTTAGCTCAGTTGGTTAGAGCGTCCGACTCATAATCGGCAGGTCGTAGGTTCAAATCCTACAAGTCCCACCAAATAAAAACTGCTCCAGAATGCATCTAAATTGTTTTCAATAGTGATTGCTGATTGGTTGGGCTTTTGCCTCAGTTTTTATATGCCCGAGTGGTGAAATTGGTAGACGCGGCGGATTCAAAATCCGCTCTCGCAAGAGGTGTCGGTTCGAGTCCGACCTTGGGCACCAGTTTTTATGGAAAAAAATAATTCTCACGTTATACGATTTTAACAAGAGGATTTTTTATGGATACTAATTTGAAAGTTTATGTTTGTGATCTTGATTGGATGGGAAGTATTGTTGTAATATCTGACTCAGTAGAAAACGCTAGAAAATTAATGGAAAGATTTGATAATTATCGTTTTAATGTGAAAGGTGATTCTTTGCCTTATGTATGTGAGTACGAGATTGTTGAAGGTATTGTTCATTGTGATTATGGTGACACTTGATTTAAAATTGAGCTTCGGCTCATACGGGACTTTAGCTCAGTTGGTTAGAGCATCCGACTCATAATCGGCAGGTCATAGGTTCAAGTCCTATAAGTCCCACCAGTTTAAATCGTTCTATGCTGCACAGTTTGCTGACTATAATTTATTTATACACCGAATTGTCTTGTGTTTTTCAAGTCTTCTGGAAAAAAGCCATTAACATTTATGTTTCAGTGCTCTATTTGAGATTACTTAAACAGCAGATAGAACTTTTTGCTTGGGTTTTCGGTTAATAGCCGAACTTAGGCACCTTATTTTTTATTGGGTATTTTTATGCATTCTAAAAGCAAAAAGATTGAGCCACCTAAATTACCAGACCCTCCGCTAACTAAAGTTATTCGTGAGATGTGTAATCGTTCTTGTAGTTTGTGTGGAAGTAGTATGGCTAAGAAGCATTTCTGGCAATTAGAAAAAGGTTGCCTTCAACCTGAATGCTTTAATTATGCATATCGAAAGGACGATGACTGACTTCTTTATAAAAAATAAAAATGAATTCAATTAATCGCTTATAGGAGCTTATATGTCTACTCGGAATATTCAACATCTTGTTAACTATATCGGTCCTGTATTATTGGTTAATAAACTTAATATAAAAACAACTAAATCTAACCAGACAGTTACTGGTTGTACGAATTCATCTTGTGTAAAATATGCTCAATTGGTTTATGGTTGTCATAATTTTTGTACCGTTTGTGGCTCAAAGATTGGGAGCGTTGAATCTAATGAAAAAATTGAAGTTCGCCCAGGAATGCTTAATGAATCATTTTATTCAGAATTCATTCCTGTCTCTCAAAAACATTTTAATGGAATTGAGCACTATATTAAAGACTATTATTTTTCAGATAATGAAGTAGTGTACGTTCCTTATGTAGATATAAAAGAAAAATTTGAATTCGGTATTTGTTCATATCAAGAATTTGGAAAAATCTGCAATAATAAAGATTGTGAGTATTTTGAAGATTACACGGATGCCTCATTTGATTACTGCTGTGAGTGTGGTGGTAAACTAGAATTATATAAAGACTATACAACTGGATCTATCCTTGATACAGAGGTCGCAAATTCTATTTTAAGTCAATATACTGATGATACAAACTTTGATACTGTTAAATTTATTGAAAATGAAAAATTGTTGCCACTACTTGAAGATTATAAACAAACAACCGAAACAGTTGAAGCCATAAATCTAATTGAAAAAGTTTATGGTAAAGGAGCGGTTAATGTTGTACTGATGTATGTAAGGTGTCATCAAAATTATTAAAAAATAAGTTGACTTAGTTGTGTCATTTTGGTATTATTACTTCATTGAATCAGATGGCATTTAACTTTGATTGAAAGTTAGATTAAAACGGTTGGGTGAACCGGCTTAACGATTCAATCCTTTGTGGAGGGCCGATTTTCGGCCTATATGAACCTGAAACAAAGGTAAAGCTGTATGGTTCTAACAGTTTATATAATTGGCGAATAGCTCAGTTGGTAGAGCAGGTGACTGTTAATCACCGGGTCGCAGGTTCGAGTCCTGCTTCGCCAGCCAATTTTAAGACTAATGGTTTGGTAGTTCAGCGGTCAGAACGGGAGCCTCTAAAACTCCTTGTCATGGGTTCGAATCCCATCCAAACCACCAAATAAAGTTAAACAATTTTAATTTTAAAATATATTATTGATAGTTTAAAAGTATAAGGACTCTTCTCATGACTTTAAAAATGCTAAACACTCTTACTGGAAATAAGGAACTTTTTGTTCCTAAAAAATCAGGTGAAGTTGGCATTTATGTCTGTGGTGTTACTCTTTATGATGATATTCACATAGGTCACTTGAAAAGTATTCTGTCATTTGAGGTGATGCGGAATTATTTCCAGCATCAGAATTATAAAGTTACATTGGTTCGCAATATTACTGATGTTGATGATAAAATCATTGCAAAAGCTGAGTCTTTAGGTTTAGACCCATTAGATTTAGTAAATAGTTACATTGCTAATTTTCATACACTTTTAAATAAACTCCAATTACCAGCCCCAGATATTGAACCACGAGTTACAGAATACCTTAATGAGATATCTGACTATATTCAAGATTTAATTGATAGTGGTTATGCTTATGTAACTGATGATGGTATTTACTTTAACACTCAGATTAATAAACAAATTCGTTATCCATTATCTAAAAAAATTGTAGATGATCTTGATAATAACTCTCGTATTGATGATTTAAATTATAATAAATGGCATAAAGCTGATTTTGCTCTTTGGAAGCTTGATAATACATATGGCTATCATAGTAATGTGTTTAAAAAGCAAGGTAGACCGGGATGGCATATTGAATGTTCAGTAATGCATCATCATACATTAGGTAAAGAATTTGATATTCATGGTGGAGGCAGAGATCTTATTTTTCCACATCATGAAAATGAAATCTTACAAAGTGTTGCTCACAATGGAGTAATGCCAGCAAATTATTGGTTACATAATGGTATGATGACTAAAGATGGTAAAAAATTGTCCAAATCATTAGGGAACTCTATCTATGTAAAAGACATCTTGAATGATTATTCTGGTGAAGCTTTGAAGTTATTCTTGAATAAAGGTCAATATAATCAATCTCAAGAGTTCCAAATTAGTGAGTTGAATGACGCTCAAGTATTTTGGGATAATTTTGTTAGAGATATTCCTAACTATTCAAATAATTATGTTTTATCTGAATATTCTTTTGTTGATATGATGATTGAAGCTTTAAGTGATGATTTTAACACGCCTAAAGCATTAAATATCTTGTATGAAGCTGTAAAAGAACTTAAAAAGACAAAAGAACATTTTTTTGCATTACATATTTTAGAGCTTTTTAAATTATTGGCAATTCTCCGTTTCTAAAATAATGATCAAACCTGATCATTAACAAAACGTTCGTGGCGTTTTGTATAAGTTGTTTTACAACTTATATCAAAGCCCACTATACAGCATTACTATTTGATATGAATCTATCAAACTCGTTGCTACTTTTTATCATCTTTGGATTGCAAACCTTCCATAAATGGTTTCTATATACTGATAAATCAACATCTTTGAAACCTAACTTAATATGGTTTGCTGCACCATTGAGATCTGAATTAATAATTTTATTGAGAGTAGTATCTTTAAAAATACCACGCCCAATTTTTCCTTTCTTAACACCCCGAACACCGTTTAGTTCATTAGATGTTATTTCTCGTGTTTTTGCTTCTTGTTGAATGTGATTCACATCAACAGTTAAACAACTTGTTTTTGAAGTATATGCTTCATTTTTATCAATCACAATAATTCCAAAATCCAAAGATTTTTCTTCTATTAAGTTTAAAAGTTTACCAAATGGTATTTGGTAAAACTTTTGACTTTCTTTCTTCCTTTGTTTAATAGAACCATCTGTTTTAGTGAATTGAAGATTTTTGGAGATTACTAAATGAGTGACATCGTTCTTTTGTAAGTAAGTCAGAATACTGGAAGAAATCTTTTGCATTTCACTTTCCATAGTCAGATTTCTTTCATTCCACAAATGACTTCTTTTTTTAATAAGATGTCTGCCATAACTAGTATATTCAACTGGAATTTTTATTGTTTGTTTATCTCTTTTGATTTCTTTATACTTGCTTACTTGTAAAGCTATTTCTTCGTTTAACTTTGCAATGTGTTTATTAAATAAAGCATTATAACGAAGAAGTTTACCATTATTATAAATAAGCGATTGAGTAGTGAAATCATTAATGAATAAAGCAAACAAATTTAAAACACCAATATCTAATCCAGATTGCTTGACTGGACGATTATTGATCATTTGGTCTTGGTTTGTATGATTTCTTTTCTTTTCAACTACATAATTGAAATCATAATAAATATGACCATGAGATAAAGAAACAGTAATACCATTAATCTTTTTACTATTAACATAATCATTGGCTCTAAGAAATACTTTCTTAGAGCGTTTATAAATAGTAATACCAAAAGAATCTTTATGCTTCATTGAAAATTTACTAACTTCAAGTGGAACAGAGTAATTATAAACTTTGGAAAGTTTCTTTGGCTTTGGAGTGGATGGTTTACCACTAAATTTACTTTTATTTTTGTAATATAATTTAAGATTATCTAAACTATTTTTCCAATCTTTCTTTAAACGAGTAACAATATTGGAAATATTTTTATCGTTTAAGATGGTTCCCATCTTTTTTATTTGAAGAAATAATGGATTGTCTTTGTAATGGTTATTAACAAAAGCAATTTGATTTTGAGTTTTATCTTTACCACTACAATTGCATATAACCGCTTTCATAATCATAGAATTGGTTAATAAGTTGTAAAGAGTAAAATCTCTTTTGTCTTTTTCATTTTCAAAAATTTTATCACATTCATTTTTGATGAGAATATTAAGCATATTTTCAAGATGTTTATGAGCTAAAACAGCTTTTTTAAAATAATGAGCTACATCCACGTTCGTTTCGTGGATGGAAAAAGATTTTAGATTTTTCTTTTCTTTTTTCTCACTCATATAAACACCATAAAGTGATTATATAATATAGAAAAAAGACATAAAAGTCAAGCATTTATAACTTTTTTGTTCTTATGAGAGCGTTTACCATAAAGTTTAGCCGAAAAGACAGTCATAAGTTCAATCACATCTTGAGCAAGTTCTTGCTCGAAAGAGCAAGAATTAGCTTGATCAATTAAAATTATTTTAGTTCCAAACTTATGACATAAAGAAAAAACCAATTCACTACCAAAACGTAATAATCTATCTTTATGAGTAAGATAAAGTGTATGAACTTGGTTGTTTATGATAAGATTAATGAGTTTTTTCAAACCATTTTTGTTGTAGTTCAAACCACTACCAAGATCCGAAATGAGCATTTTATGCTCATTATTCGGAATAAACTTATCCAATCGATCAATTTGAGTTTGTAAATCTTTCTTTTGGTCGTGACTAGAAACTCTAGCATAAGC
>DJWL01000107.1 GCA_002441545.1 Flavobacteriaceae bacterium UBA6231
TTTTTCAACTTTGGCTGTTTGTTTTCCATCTTGGTTGATTGCGTTAGCTGCATAAGCTGTAAACAACATACCTCCGAAAATTGCGATTGCAATTACATACTTTTTAGTTTTCATAATTTTAAGGGATTAATTAATTAATACCTCAAAAGTATATACAAAGTATCTTGAAGAATTTTACGAAATGTTAAAATTATGTTAAAAACAATGGTTTTTAAAAATTCGTGTTGTGGCTTTACCGTAAATCTTCAAATTTCAGAGTAAATCATGTTATTTAATCATATAACTTAGCATATTTGTTTGTCAAAATTTGATTTAAAATTTAATGTTATAGATCTAGATTTATCTACATTTATATGTAAATCTATCCTATTGTAATCTTCGGGAATTATACCTTCTATTAATTCTGGCCATTCTATAATAACCCAATGATTAGAAAATAAATAGTCTTCAATACCAAAATTATATGCTTCTTCTATATCCTTTAATCTATATAAATCAAAATGATAAATTATATCATTTAATGTTTCATATTCATTAACAATTGAAAAAGTAGGACTACTTACTTCGTCTTTGCTTCCTAAAGCCTTTACTAATGATTTTACTAATGTGGTTTTTCCAGTACCCATTTCACCATATAATAAAATTATTTTAGACGAAACATTGTTTAAAATAGAGTTTGCTACTTTATCAATAGAATCTAGTAAATAATCCATATCAATATTAAAAATATTTTGGCTAAATTATTAATAATTATTGATAAAACCTAACAAAAAACGTATTTCATCGGATATATTTGTATTACATAGATTTATTTAGGACTAAAAATTACAAAAGGAATAATCATTTCTTCAAGAGAAACACCACCGTGTTGGTATGTATTTCTATAATAACTTACATAATGATTATAATTATTTGGATAAGCAAAAAATAAATCTCCTTTGGCAAAAATAAACGAACTACTCATGGTTATTGATGGTAAATGTATTGCTTTAGGATCTTTAGCTACAAATACATCTTTACTTTCAAAAGTTAAACTTCTACCTGTTTTATATCGTAAATTTAGGCTGGTTTCTCTATCACCAACAACTTTTGATGGGTTTTTAACATTTATGGTTCCATGGTCTGTAGTTAAAATAAGTTTAAAACCTAGTAATTGTGCTTGGTGAATCATTTCTAATAAGGGCGAATTTTTAAACCAACTTAATGCTAATGATCTATATGCTTTGTCGTTAGAGGCTAATTCTTTTACAACTTCCATCTCTGTTTTTGAGTGTGAAAGCATATCAACAAAATTATAGACAACAACAGTTAAATCATTGTTTTTTAATGAATTAAAATTGTCTACCAATTTTTTGCCCGACTTTAAGTTTGTGATTTTGTGATACTCGTAGGTTAAATGACTTAAACCCAATCTTTTCATTTGGGTATTTAGAAAATCTTCTTCATGTAAATTTTTACCTCCGTCATCAGTATCATTTTTCCAATATTGTGGATATAGTTTTTCCATTTCGCTAGGCATAAGTCCTGAAAATATAGCATTTCGGGCATATTGTGTAGCTGTTGGTAAAATACTATAAAATGGTAATTCACTTTCTTTTTTGTAATAATTGTTTATAATAGGTTCAAATACTTTATACTGGTCATATCTAAGATTATCAATAACAACTAATAGAGTAGGTTGCTCTTTACTCAATTGAGGAGCTATTTTATTTTTAAAAAGAGTATGAGACATAATGGGGGCATCTGAGTTTGAATCAAACCATTTTGAATAATTCTTATCAATAAATTTTCCAAACTGTGAATTAGCTTCTGCCTTTTGTGATTCTAAAATCTCAAACATACCAATATCTTCAATATCTTCTAGCTGAATTTCCCAATAAATAAGTTTTTGATATAAAGTAGCCCATTCTTCAAAGGAATTTACCATGGCTAAATCCATAGAAATTTTGCGAAATTCTTGTTGGTAGTTTGAAGTAGTCTTTTCAGAAATTAATCTTGAATGATCTAAATTCTTTTTTATGCTTAATAAAATTTGATTCGGATTTACAGGTTTGATAAGGTAGTCGGCTATTTTATTTCCAATAGCTTCTTCCATAATGTATTCTTCTTCACTTTTAGTAATCATTACTACAGGAAGATTATCTTGTTTTTCCTTTATTTCATTTAATGTTTCTAATCCAGTAAGACCAGGCATATTTTCATCTAAAAAAACAATATCAAATTTTAAATCGTCTAAGATGTCAAGAGCTTCGGTACCACTTGTGCAAGTAGTCACTTTATAGTTACGTTGTTCAAGAAAAATTATATGAGGTTTTAGTAAATCAATTTCATCATCAATCCAAAGTATGTTTATTTTATCCATTTAAATAAATTATTAGTATTAATCTAAGCTTTTTTAGTTTGTTTTTTTATTATAATTGGGTATTTATGGCCCTCATATAATTATATTTGTATCTATTAAATACTAATTTTTAAAGTTTGAACAAACTTAAAATCTTTAACGACCCAATTTACGGTTTTATTACTATTCCCAATGCGCTTATTTTTGATTTAATTCAACATAAATATTTTCAGCGCTTACGTAGAATTACTCAAATGGGCATGTCTTATATGGTGTACCCTGGAGCGCATCACACAAGGTTTCATCATGCTATTGGTTGTGTGCATTTAATGCAGAAAACTATTGAAATACTTCGTTTTAAAGGTGTTGCAATTTCTGGAGAGGAAGAATCTGCGCTTTATGCAGCTATTTTATTACATGACATTGGGCATGGTCCATTCTCGCATGCTATGGAACATAGTATAGTAAATAACGTTTCTCATGAGCAGATTTCGCTCCTTTTTATGGAGAAACTAAACGAAGAATTTAACTCAAGTTTAACGCTAGCTATTCAAATTTTTAAAGGTGTTTACCACAGAAAATTTATGTGCCAGTTGGTTTCCGGGCAATTGGATATGGATAGAGCTGATTATTTAAAGCGTGATAGTTTTTACACAGGCGTAGCTGAAGGCAACATTAATAGTGAACGATTAATTACCATGCTAAATGTAGTTGATGATTTTTTGGTAGTTGAAGAAAAGGGAATTTACAGTGTTGAGAAATTTATAAATGCCAGACGTTTTATGTATTGGCAAGTTTATTTGCACAAAACAGGTATTGTAGCCGAACAGTTATTAATTAGAGTTTTAACAAGGGCTAAGGAGTTAATAAATGAAGGAGTTGTGTTGGAAATAAGTAAACCACTTCAATATTTTTTAAAAAATAATATAACAATAAAAGATTTTAACAATGAGGTATTAGAAATTTTTTATGAACTCGATGATTTTGATATTATATCTAGTTTAAAATCATGGCAACATCATAATGATTTTGTTTTGAGTCATTTGTGTAAAATGATTTTGAACAGAAACTTATTGAAAATAAAATTAAAAGATAAAAACGTAAAAACAGAAAACCTTAATAATTACATTGAATCTCTTGTCAATAATTATAAAATAACAAAAAAAGAAGCAGAATATTTTGTCTTTTCAGGTTCTATTTCAAATCAGGCATATGTGCCAAAAACTCAGAACATTAATATATTATATAAGTCAGGTAAAATTGAAGATATTACGAAAGCATCAGATCAATTTAATATAAAAGCTTTATCAAAACCTGTGACTAAATATTATATATGTTATCCTAAAGTTAAACTTTAGTACATTTTTCATATTTTTGCGTGGTTAAAACTAAAAAAACAAACTCTAGAGTGTGAAATTTACAGCTCAACAAATAGCAGGAATTTTAGAAGGCGATATTATTGGTGATGAGAATGTAGAGGTTTCTAAATTATCTAAAATAGAAGAAGGTATTGAAGGATCGTTAACTTTTTTAGCCAATCCTAAATACACGCCGTTTATATATTCAACAAAAGCTTCAATAACTATTGTAAACAGGACATTTAAAGCTGAAAATAATTTAAAAACAACACTTATTAAAGTTGATGATGCTTATAAGTCATTTTCAAAACTTCTTGAATATTATAATGTTATTAAACTTAATAAAACTGGTATAGAACAACCTTCGTTCATTTCAGATTCAACAAAATATGGTCAAAATATTTACATTGGCGCTTTTTCATATATTGGCGAGCACGTAAAAATTGGTAATAACGTAAAAATATTTCCAGGAGCTTATATTGGTGATAATGTAATAATAGGAGACAATACGGTAATATTTTCTGGAGTAAAAATTTATTCAGAAACAGTAATTGGCAATTATTGTGTTTTAAACTCAGGAGTTATTATTGGAGCTGATGGTTTTGGTTTTGCACCTAGTGAAAATGGTGAATATAGTAAAGTGCCTCAAATAGGAAATGTAATTCTTGAAGATTTTGTTGATATTGGAGCATCTACCACAATTGATAGAGCAACATTAGGCTCTACCATTATAAGAAAAGGAGTTAAGTTAGATAATCAAATACAAATAGCTCATAATGTCGAGATTGGCAAAAATACGGTTATTGCTGCACAAACAGGTATTGCCGGTTCAACAAAAATTGGCGAAAATTGTGTGATAGGTGGGCAAGTAGGTATTGTTGGGCATTTAACTATTGGTAATAATGTTAAAATTCAAGCACAATCTGGTATTGGCAGAAATGTAAAAGACAACGAAATACTTCAAGGTTCGCCAGCCATTGGTTATAGCGATTATAATAAGTCTTACGTTCATTTTAAGAACTTACCAAAAATTGTAAAAGATATTAATGAAATTGAAAAAAAAATAAATGGCAATAGTTAATACAGAAAATAAACAAAAAACCATAAAAAAGGAAGTTTCTTTATCTGGTGTAGGATTGCATACAGGAAAAAATGTTACATTAACATTCAAACCATCAATAGCCAATTCTGGCTTAGCTTTTAAAAGAATAGATTTAGAAGGAAATCCAGTTATTGAAGCAGATGCTACCTATGTAACCAATACTCAACGAGGAACTTGTTTAGAAAAAAACGGTGTAACTATACAAACGTCCGAACATGTTTTAGCTGCTTTAGTTGGATTAGATGTTGATAATGTTATTATAGAATTAAATGCCTCAGAGCCTCCTATTATGGATGGTTCTTCAAAATTCTTTGTAAAAGCTTTAGAAGATGCTGGAGTTATAGAGCTTGATGCGTTTAGAGAAGAATATGTTGTTACAGATGTTATTTCATATACAGATGAGGAAACTGGTAGCGAAATATTAGTAATGCCTTCTAAAGAATACCAAATAACTGCCATGGTAGATTTTGGCACTAAAGTTTTAGGTACACAAAACGCAACTCTGAATAAAATTTCCGATTTTAAGAAAGACATTTCTAATGCCAGAACTTTTAGTTTTTTGCATGAAATAGAAATGCTTTTAGAACATGGTTTGATTAAAGGAGGCGATTTAAATAACGCTATAGTTTATGTAGATAAGGCTTTATCGCAAGAAACTATGGAGAAACTTAAAATTGCTTTCAAAAAAGATTCTATTGCAATTAAGCCAAATGGTATTTTAGACAACCTTACTTTGCATCATCCTAATGAAGCTGCTAGACATAAATTATTAGATGTTTTAGGTGATTTAGCTCTTATAGGAACACATATTAAAGGTAAAGTTATTGCTAATAAGCCAGGACATTTTGTAAATACTCAATTTGCAAAGAAAATGTCTAAAATCATTAAAAATGAAAAGCGTAATAATGTGCCAAGTATAGATTTGAATCAGCCACCATTAATGGATGTAAATCAAATTATGGCTATGCTTCCTCATAGACAACCTTTTTTATTAATTGATAAAGTTTTCGAACTAACTGATAATCACGTAATAGCTACAAAAAATGTGACCATGAACGAATCCTTTTTTGCAGGTCATTTTCCGGGAGCGCCTGTAATGCCAGGTGTTTTAATTGTAGAAGCTATGGCTCAAACGGGAGGAGTTTTAGTTTTAAATACAGTGCCAGATCCAGAGAATTATTTAACTTTTTTTATGAAAATGGATAACGTTAAATTTAAACAAAAAGTAGTTCCTGGTGATACACTTATATTCAAATGCTCATTAATAACACCAATTCGTCGAGGTATTTGTCATATGCAAGGTTATGCTTATACTAATGGAAAACTTTGTGCAGAAGCAGAACTTATGGCCCAAATATCTAAAGTTAAATAAATTATGAACCAACCACTAGCATACGTGCATCCTGGTGCAAAAATTGCAAAGAATGTAGTTATTGAACCATTTACAACAATATATAATAACGTTACAATTGGAGAAGGTTCTTGGATTGGTAGTAATGTAACTATCATGGAAGGAGCAAGAATAGGAAAGAATTGTAATATCTTTCCAGGTTCTGTTATTTCTGCCGTTCCTCAAGATTTAAAATATAATGATGAGGAAACTACTGTAGAAATTGGAGATAATGTTACAATTAGAGAATGTGTAACTATCAACAGAGGTACAGCCGATAGAATGAAAACAGTTATTGGAAATAATTGTTTAATCATGGCATATTGCCATATAGCACATGACTGTGTTGTAGGGAACAATTGTATATTTTCTAATAATAGCACATTGGCAGGACATATCACCATTGGAGATTATGTTGTTCTTGCTGGTATGACAGCAGTACATCAATTTGTTTCAATCGGAAATCATGCCTTTGTAACCGGAGGTTCTTTAGTTAGAAAAGACGTTCCTCCGTATGTTAAAGCTGCTCGAGAGCCACTTTCATATGTTGGAATCAATTCTGTTGGATTAAGAAGACGTGGTTATACTTCAGATAAAATCAGAGAGATTCAAGATATTTACAGAATTCTTTATCAAAAAAATTACAACAATACTCAAGCTTCAGAGATTATTGAAGCAGAAATGGAAGCAACACCTGAACGTGATGAAGTCCTTCAGTTTATTAAAAATTCACATAGAGGTATCATGAAAGGGTACTTCAAATCAAATTAAACCTTATATAACTAAAATAAATTATAACATTTTTATGGCAACTACATCTGATATCAGAAACGGATTATGTATACGATACAACAACGATATTTATAAAATCATAGAATTTTTACATGTAAAACCTGGTAAAGGACCTGCTTTTGTTAGAACAAAAATGAAAAGTGTTACAAATGGAAAAGTGTTAGATAATACATTTTCGGCAGGACACAAACTAGAAGATGTTCGTGTTGAAACCCATAAATTTCAATTTTTATATAATGATGGTGAATATTATCATTTTATGAATACCGAAGATTATTCCCAAATTCAATTAAGAGAATCTGCTTTAGATAACCCTGGTTTAATGAAAGAAGGTGAGGTAGTTACGGTAATAATAAATACTGAAGATAATATGCCTCTTTCTGTAGAAATGCCTGCAAGTGTTATTTTAGAAGTTACTGCTACTGAGCCAGGTGTTAAAGGAAATACAGCAACTAATGCTACCAAACCAGCGACTGTAGAAACCGGAGCTACTGTAAATGTACCTTTGTTTATCAATGAAGGTGATAAAAT
>DJWL01000068.1 GCA_002441545.1 Flavobacteriaceae bacterium UBA6231
CTACAACTAGTAATGATAAACAAATAAAAAGAATGATTACTGTCCAAACTTCTACACTTATAAAATCACCAAATAAGGTTGAGGCTAATCCGGCTGTTACAATGGTTACAGCTGTTTGAATTGTAAACATAGTAGCTATATTGAGAATATAGTAAGTCATTAAAACGCCTTTGCCTAATTTTTTATAACCATCAAGTAAACTTTCTCCTGTAGCAGTTGCATATCTTGGGCCGAATTGAAAAAAAGGATATTTAAACAAATTAACCAATAATAGAGCCCAAAGTAAACCTAAACCAAAATCGGCACCAGCTCTGGTAGATTGAACTAAATGTGATACACCAATAGCTGCACCAGCAAATAATAAACCTGGACCTAAGTTTTTAATTTTATTAAGCATTAAGATTTTTTAATAATTTCTGCAAGTAATTTTTTTGCCCGTAATAATTTAACTTTTACGTTATTCATCGGTTCGTTTAGCTCCCTAGAAATCTCTTTGTAGCTTAACTCCTGAAAGTATCTTAAGTTTATGATTTCTTGATAGTGTGGATTCAATTTTTTAATGTCACGAAGTAGTTTAGCTAAATTTTGCTCAATAATTAAAGTGTCTTCAGCTGATGGAGTTTCATCTAAAATTTGAAGCGTTTTTTCTTCATCATCAAAATTTCTTTGAGAAATATAGTTTTTTTCTTTTCTCAATAAATCAATATGAATATTTTTTGAAATAGTAATAAGCCATGTTTTAAACTTAAAATTGTCATCAAATGTTTCAATTTTATCAAAGGCTTTTGAAAATGTTTGAATCGTTATATCTTCTGCGTCATTTTCGTTTTCAATGCGCTTTAATTGAAAGCCATAAACGTCATCCCAAAAAGTATCCAATAAGTAATTAAATGCCTTCTGGTCGTTAAGTTTTGCTCTTTTAATAGCCTCTTTTATTTCCAATGATTTGGTTTTGAAATAAGATTATTTATAAAGATAGTTAATTGTGTAATAATTAAAAAGATTTCTAAAAAAGGAAGGAAGATAAGTGTGTCTTTTTCACCTATCTTTTTAGTTGAAAACCCAATAATGATGTATTGAATGATAAATCTAAAAAGAAATAAAGAAAGAACAATTTGCCACTTAAAGGTTATCGTTAGAAGGATTATAGAAAATATCCAAAAAAACAATTGAGATATATATAAACCGGCAAGTAATATTTTATGTTTTAATTTATAATAATTTGCAGTTGAAATATGTCTTCTTTTTTGATTAAACCAATCTTTAAATGTTGTTTCTGGAATGGATTTGGTAACACTCTCCTTAGAAAAACAAATGGTTGTGTTTTTAGTGTTAGCAATTTGATTGATAAACAAATCGTCATCACCAGATCGAACATTCATATGGCTAATAAATCCGTTTGCACTAAAGAATTCACTTTTGTTATAGGCTAAATTTCTACCAACACCCATATATGGTAAACCTATTTTTGCGAATGAAAAATATTGAATTGCAGCCATTAAAGTTTCAAATCGAATAAGCTTATTCAGAAAAGATTTTTTAATTCTTTTATATGCTCCATAACCTAAAACAATGGTTTTGGTGTCGTCAAAATGAGAACACATTTCAGAAATCCAATGTTCAGAAACAGGTTTGCAATCAGCATCAGTAAATAATAGGTGATTATGTTTGGCTACTTTTATACCGAGGGTTAATGCATATTTTTTGTTTCCCCAAAAAGCTTCAATGTTTTTTACATTAACAATTTTTATATTGTCATGTTTTCTTGCAAAAGATTCCATAACCTTTAAGGTTTTATCTATTGAGGCATCATTTATTAAAATGATTTCAAAACTTGGATAATTTTGAGAAATTATTGAAGGCAAAAATTTCTTTAAATTTTCAGCTTCATTTTTTGCACAAACAATAACGGATATTGGAATATTACTCGTATTTCCTTTTTTTGATTTTAGAAATGCGAATCTCCCGAAGATAAAAATGTAAAAAATAACTTGAATACAAACTACAAACACAAAAATGTAGAATACAAAATCAAGCAATATCATAAACTATGAAGAATGTTTAGGCTCATTGCATTCACTAAACTGGTCAGGAGTCTTTCCGCAAAAACCACAAGCTTGACCGTCTTTGTTTAACATTGGATTTTGACTTGCACAAGTTCCCGCAAATTTACCATCTTTTTTTGCCCAAATTTTAATAGCAATTCCAGCTATTCCTAAACCTAACAAAGCGATAGTTATTAAAAGAAGTTTCATTTTAATTATAATTTGTTGCAAAGATAATGCTTTTGAATAAAATACTTGTAAAAATGAACTTTTTGATATTTGTAGTGACTAATAATATTTTTTGTGTCTTAAAAGCAAATAATTCTTATATTTAATATACTAACTATTAAACTTTTAATATATGAAAAAATTATTCGCAGAATTTTTTGGAACATTTTGGCTTGTTTTCGGGGGTTGTGGAAGCGCAATTTTTGCTGCAGGATTTCCTGAACTAGGTATTGGTTTTGCTGGTGTTGCATTGGCATTTGGTTTAACAGTGTTAACCATGGCTTTTGCTGTAGGACACATTTCAGGTGGACATTTTAATCCGGCGGTATCTTTTGGTTTATGGGCAGGAGGGAAGTTTCCAGCCAAAGATTTATTGGGTTATATAATAGCTCAAGTAGTTGGTGCTGTTGCTGCTGCAGGAGTATTGTATTTAATTATATCTGGAAAATCTGATTTTGTTGATATTGGAGGTTTTGCAGCTAATGGATATGGCGAGTTATCACCTGGTGGATATTCAATGACATCTGCTTTAATAGCTGAATTTGTATTAACAGCGTTTTTCTTATTGGTTATTTTAGGAAGTACCAATGAAAGAGCTCCAAAAGGATTTGCTCCAATAGCCATTGGTTTGGCATTAACTTTAATACACTTAATAAGCATTCCAATTACAAATACATCGGTTAACCCAGCTAGATCAACTAGTCAGGCGTTATTTGCAGGAGGAGAGTTTACTAGTCAGTTATGGTTATTTTGGTTAGCTCCAATTGCAGGAGCCATTGTAGCTGGATTGATTCATAAGGCACTTTTTGATAAAGAATAAATATTTTAGAATAAAAAAAGAGCCCCATTTTAATTTAAAATGGGGCTCTTTTTTTGATAGTTCTACTCTTAATTTATTTTAAGTGTATTTCTGCTACTGAATTTTCTAACGAAGCAACTGTATTTCCTCCTTTAGGTTCAATAGTAATATTTAAACCAAGGGCATCTTCGGTATAAGGAATAGCTCTTAGTTGTCTGTCAGTTTCACTTAAAATACCTAAACTTACCATTTTTCCTTGAAGTTCAGCCCAAATTTGATAGCATTGTTCTTCAGGTAATTGTGGTAAAGCTACAACATCAATCATAGATGTTTTTTCTTTAGGGTTTATGTAGGCAACGGTTTTTAAGTTTTTTGCTCTACTATTTCCCTGCATAATATACTTATAAGTATTAGGGTCATTAAGCTCTTTAAACTGTTGCATAACAGCATCTAACTTTTTGTTATTGTTTTCAATATCACTTCGTAAATCAAAAATTTCATCAACAACCACTTGGTTTTCTTCTGATAGTTTTTGATTTTTATCATGAAGATAATATGATTGTCCAGCAAAAATTAATGCGACTATGCTAGCTGCTATACTAAGTTGATGCCACTTTTTATACTTTTTTGTAGTGTTCAATTGTATTACAGGTTTTTCATCAAGCTCTTCTAAAATATTATTTAGAATGTTTTTTGGAGCTTCTACAGCATTAGTTTTTGCTACAACTTCTAAATTAAACTGCAAAGTATTATATGCATTTTCTACTTCTGGATGTCTAGCAATATAAGACTCAATATGTTCAGTTTCTTCAGAAGAAGTTTCTCCTAATAGATATTTTTCTAATAGGCCAGAATTTAAAAAAGTAATTATTTTTTCATTCATGACGTTATTTAATAAGGATTGTAAATTTTTTTCAATTCACGTAATCCAATTTTTAATCTTGATTTTATTGTTCCAAGTGGAATATCTAATTCTTCACTTGCTTCTTGTTGTGTCATGCCTTCAAAAAACAAGGCATTCAACACAATTTGGTACTTCTCATCTAAACTGCTTAAATGTTTTTGGATGTCTAAAACATCTTGATTCAATTCGTTTGATGTTATTCTATATACGGATGAGGTTTCAATCTGGACTTCATTGGTGTTTTTATTTTTTAATGATCTCACCTTGTCAATAGCCGTATTGTAAGCTATTCTATAAAGCCATGTGAATAATTTTGCTTTACCAGAATCATATTTTTTTGAGTTTTTCCAGATTTTAACAAAGCTTTCCTGTAAAACATCTTGAGCCATTTCCTCATCTGTAATTATTTTTAAAATAACACCATAAATAGCATCAGCATAATATTCATAAAGTAAATTAATGGCTTTTTTATCGCCATTTTTTAGTAAGCTAACAATTTCGTTTTCTATTGGTGAAATCAAGATAATTTAGTTTAGTTAATGAATATTAAGATATTTAATGAAATCAAAGTTAGATATTTCTTTTAAATTACAAGATATTTACTTCGGCTTCTATAGAAATGTTGAAAATGCGCAATACTGTTTTTTGAATTAACTTTGAAAGCTCTAAAATATCTGAACCTTTTGCATGCCCATAATTTACCAAAACCAATGCTTGATTTTTATGAATACCATAGTCTCCAAATCGTTTTCCTTTAAAACCTGCTTTTTCAATAAGCCATCCGGCAGGTATTTTTACTTCATTTTCAGAAACCAGATAACTTGGAGCATCAGGAAAATTTTGTAAAATGCTTTCATAATCTTTTTTAGAAATAACTGGATTTTTAAAAAAGCTACCACTATTTCCAATGTCTTTAGGATTTGGTAATTTGCTTTCTCTTATAGAAATTACGGCTTTTGAAATATCTTGAATAGTAGGGTTTGAAATGTTCATCAATTCTAATTCAGACGAAATGGTACCGTAATTTATATTTAGTTTGTGATTTCGTTTTGTGAATTTAAAAGTAACACTAGTAATAATATACTTCCCTTTTTCTTGTTGTTTGAAAATAGAATCTCTGTATCCAAAATTACAATCTGATTTTAAAAATGTATGGGTTTTTAGAGTTTCTATTGATAAAGCTTCACAAGAAACGAAACTATCTTTTAGTTCTACACCATAAGCACCAATATTTTGTATTGGAGCTGTACCAACGTTTCCAGGTATTAAAGATAAATTTTCTATACCGCCAAAATCTTTGTTCATATTCCAAAGTACAAATTGGTGCCAATTTTCACCGGCTTGAGCTTTCACGGTTACAAAATCATTATCTTGAGATATGATTTCTATCCCTTTAAAGTTTACATGAATAACTAACTTATCCTGATTTTTTGTTAACAACATATTACTGCCACCACCTAAAACAAGCTTATTTGGATAGTCTTTTGTAGACAAAATTTCTTTTAGCTCATTAATATTTGATACTGAAACAAAGTATTTAGCTAAGACATCAATTCCAAAAGTGTTATAGGGTTTTAGTGATATGTTATGCTGAATGTGCATTAATCTTTATAAATTTTTAAAGCTTGTTTAATAATATTTACTGCTTTTATTAAACTTTCTTTTTTAAGTACGTAAGCAATTCTAATTTGGTTTAGCCCAACACCAGGTGTTGAATAAAATCCGCCAGCAGGAGCTACCATAACAGTTTCTCCATTAACATCAAAATGTTCTAAAAGCCATTGGGCAAAGTCATCAGAATTTTTAATGGGCAACTCAACAATGCAGTAAAAAGCGCCTTTAGGTTTTGCAACTTTTACTCCATCAATTTTTTGTAGTTCTGACATTAAAATGTTCCTTCTTTCAACATACTCTTCAATAACATCATCAAAATAACTTTGAGGTGTTTCAAGAGCAGCTTCACTAGCTATTTGAGCAAATGTTGGAGGGCTAAGTCTAGCTTGAGCAAATTTTAATGCGGTTTGAATTACGGCTTTGTTTTTTGAAACAATGCAACCTATTCTTGCACCACACATACTATAACGTTTTGAAACAGAATCAATCATAATGGCATACTCCTCTAAATCTTCCTCTTGCATAATGGAATAATGCGTATGGCCATCATAAGCAAATTCTCTATAAACTTCATCAGCTATTAGAAACAAATCATGTTTTTTAACAATTGCAGCAAGTTTTTTAATTTCTTCTTTTGAATATAAATAACCTGTTGGGTTTCCTGGATTACAAATTAAGATAGCTTTTGTTTTTGGAGTGATAAGCTTTTCAAATTCTTCAATAGCAGGTAAAGCAAAATTATCTTCAATTTTAGAGATTACTGGGACAATATTTATTCCTGATGCAGTTGAGAACCCATTATAGTTTGCATAAAATGGTTCAGGAACAATAATTTCATCGTCTGTATCCATAATACTTCCAAAAGCAAATAGCAAAGCTTCGCTTCCTCCAGTTGTTACAATGATATCGTTATGAGTTACATTAATGTTTTTCTTTGAATAGTAAGCTGCAATTTTGTTTCTATATGTTTCAGAGCCTTCAGATCTTGAATAAGCTAATACCTCTAATGTATTTTCCTTTACTGCTTTTAAGGCAATTTCAGGTGTTTTAATATCTGGCTGTCCAATGTTTAAATAATAAATCTGTTTTCCGTTTTTAACTGCTTGTTCTGCATATGGCACCAATTTTCGTATTGGAGACTGAGGCATCAATTGCCCTTTGGTTGATATTTTTGGCATTTCAAATTAAATTATTAGTTGCAAAGTTGAGAAAATTATCTTAAAGTTTATTTAAAATAAAGGCATATTTGAATCAAGTGGCAAAAGGATTTGTAAATTGATAACATCAAGTCTAAACTCTTGTTTTCATGAAGAAAATATTAAGCATATTGTTATTATTATTTTGCTTAAATAGCTTTGCATTTTATCAAGGAAAGTTTACTATTCAAAATAAAAAGAAATCAGATAAAATTCACTTTCAACTAATCAATAATTTAATTATAATACCTGTTGAAGTCAACGGAATTAAATTATCTTTTATATTAGATACTGGTGTTAGCAAAACCATTATTTTTAATTATTTAAATATATCAGATTCTTTAAAAATTAAAGATCCAGAGCCTATTTATTTGAGGGGTTTAGGTGATGGGGACTCTGTTGAGGCTTTAAAATCAAAAAATAATATTTTTGAGATTGGAGACGCCAAAAACCCCAATCAAGATTTATTTGCAGTCTTTAACGAAAAGATAAATTTTGCTCCAAGACTTGGCATACCTGTTCAAGGCATAGTAGGGTATGATTTATTCAAGGATTTAATAGTAGAAATCAATTATTCAAATAAGTATATTAGGTTAACTGAACCAGATAAATTCAATTATAAAAAATGTGAAAAATGCGAAACCCTTAATTTAGAATTCTACAATAATAAACCATATCTTAATGCTTCTGTTAAAATTGAAAACAGGAGCATACCAATAAAATTACTGATAGATTCTGGCGGCAGTGATGCTTTATGGTTATTTGAAAATGATACCTTAGGAATTAAGCATAGCAATAAATATTTTAATGATTTTCTTGGTCATGGTTTAAGTGGAAGTGTCTACGGAAAGCGTTCAAAAATAGATGAATTTTCATTAAATGGCTTCGTGCTAAAAAATGCAAATGTGGCATTTCCTGATTCTACTTCAATTTCTTTTGCTAAACAATTTAAAGAAAGGAATGGCAGTTTGGCTGGCAACATTTTAAAAAGATTTAACATTATAGTAAATTATCAGAAGGCAACATTAACCATCAAAAAGAACAGTCTTTTTAAACATGATTTCAGTTATAACAAAAGTGGTATTGAGTTAGCACATAATGGTGTGAGATTTGTAAAGGAAATTGATAATAAAATTGTTCAAGATAAGAGTGGTTTA
Organism: Flavobacteriaceae bacterium UBA6231; assembly: GCA_002441545.1. Lineage (GTDB taxonomy): Bacteria > Bacteroidota > Bacteroidia > Flavobacteriales > Flavobacteriaceae > Yeosuana. The sequence goes on from DJWL01000068.1 coordinate 7,944, forward strand.
GGTAATGAAAATAGTAGCAAAACATATAAAATTGTTTTTGACGCTAGTTACAAATTTACTTTAAAGCCAGCTTATGCTATTGTGGAACTTAGAGAGAATTCTCCAGCATTTAAGGCAGGTTTAAAAGTAGATGATATTGTTTTAAGCATTAACGGAAAAATGGCTCATCAATATACCTTACAAGACTTAATGCAAAAATTTTATGATAAAGAAGGTACAAGAATAAAACTTTCTGTAGAACGTGATGGAAAAGTGTTTACTGTTTATTTTAACTTAGAAAATTTATTTGAATAAAAGAGGTCTAAGCAAATTTATGTTTAGACCTCTTTTTTGATTTTCTTTAATGGATATTACTGTTCAACAACACTTTTATCTTTCTTTTCTAGTACACTTTCTTTGCTAGAATCAATAACTTCACCTTTTATTTTTAAGGCAACAGTAGGTGTATTAGCATTAGAAATAACAGTTATTGTTTTTCTAATAGGATTTACTCTATTAGTATCATATTTCACTTGAATCTCACCTTTTTGTCCAGGTAAAATAGGCTCTTTTGACCATTTTGGAACAGTACAACCACAGCTAGAAGTTACTTTTGATACAATTAAAGGAGCATCTCCTGTATTGGTAAATTCAAAAACCCTTAAACCATCAGAGCCTTTTTCTATAGTTCCATAATCTACAGTATCAGTTTTAAAATCAATTTTAGCTACTTTTTCTTGAGCGTTTATTGATAAGCTGATTAAACCTATAAATAAAATAGTAATTATTTTTTTCATCATAAAAATTTTAGAATGTTAGTAAACATACTTACTTTTTCCACAATCTGCAAAAAAAATAGATGAAATGCATGTTTGTTAACGCTTTTCATCAACATCATTTTTGTCAATAGTAAATATTGGCTTTCACAGAAAAAGAAATATAAGTACTTTTGCAAATCAATATTCAAAAACTATTCCAAAGTATGCAAATTCCATCAAAATATGATGCAAGTCAGGTAGAAAGCAAATGGTATGAGTACTGGATGAAGCATAATTATTTTCATTCAGAACCAGATGAAAGAGAACCATATACTATTGTAATCCCTCCACCAAATGTGACGGGCGTATTGCATATGGGACATATGTTAAACAACACCATTCAAGACGTTTTAATTCGTAGAGCGCGTTTGCAAGGAAAAAATGCATGTTGGATTCCAGGTACAGACCATGCGTCTATAGCTACAGAAGCCAAAGTGGTTGCTAAACTGAAAGAACAGGGGATTGATAAAAATAATTTATCACGTGATGAGTTTTTAAAGCATGCTTGGGATTGGACACATGAATATGGGGGAGTTATCCTTGAGCAATTAAAAAAATTAGGTTGTTCATGTGATTGGGACAGAACCAAATTCACTATGGATGACGACATGAGCGAAGCGGTTATTAAAGTGTTTGTTGATTTGTACAACAAAGGCTTAATTTATCGTGGTCATCGTATGGTCAATTGGGATCCGGAAGCTAAAACAACATTGTCCGACGAAGAAGTTATTTATGAAGAAAAGCAAGGGCTGTTATACTATATAAAATATCAAGTAGAAGGGACTAATGAAAGCTTAACAATAGCAACAACACGTCCTGAAACCATTTTTGGAGATACAGCAATTTGCATTAACCCAAATGATAAACGTTTTAAACATCTTAAAGGGAAAAAAGCCTTAGTACCTATTTGTAATAGAGTGATTCCAATTATTGAAGACGAATATGTTGATATGGAATTTGGTACTGGTTGTTTAAAAGTAACACCAGCACATGATGAAAACGATAAAAATTTAGGGGATAAGCATCAATTACAAGTCATTGATATTTTTAATGATAATGCAACTTTAAATAGTTTTGGACTGCATTACGAAGGTAAAGATCGCTTTGTAGTAAGAAAGGAAATTCAAAAAGAATTAGAGGAAAAAGGGCAATTAGTTAAAACCGAAAACTATATAAATAAAGTAGGAACCAGCGAAAGAACCAAAGCTGTAATTGAACCTCGATTATCAGATCAGTGGTTTTTAAAAATGGAAGATTTGGTAAAACCTGCTATTAAAGCAGTTTTAGAAGATGGTGAGGTAAAGTTGTTTCCTAAAAAGTTTGAAAACACATATCGTCATTGGATGGAAAATATTCGCGACTGGAATATTTCTCGTCAGTTATTATGGGGCCAACAAATTCCGGCTTATTATTATGGTGATGGAAATGACGATTTTGTAGTGGCAGAAAATCTTGAAGATGCTTTAAAACTTGCAAAAGAAAAAACTAATAACCAAAACTTAACAAGTTCAAACCTAGTTCAAGATACTGATGCCTTAGATACTTGGTTTTCTTCTTGGTTATGGCCAATTAGTGTTTTTGACGGTATTCGTTATCCAGAAAATAAAGAAATTCAATATTATTATCCAACCAACGATTTAGTAACTGGGCCAGATATTTTGTTTTTCTGGGTTGCTAGAATGATTATTGCAGGTTACGAATACAGAGATGAAAAGCCATTTCAAAATGTATATTTAACTGGTTTAGTGCGAGACAAACAACGTAGAAAAATGAGTAAATCATTAGGAAATTCTCCTGATGCTTTGAAACTTATTGAAGAGTTTGGCGCAGATGGAGTAAGAGTAGGGTTGTTGTTAAGTTCTGCTGCAGGAAATGATTTGTTATTTGATGAGGTTTTATGTCAACAAGGTAAAGGGTTTGCCAACAAAATTTGGAATGCATTCAGACTAATTCAAGGTTGGGAAATTGCCGATATAGAACAGCCTAAATCTTCAAAAACTGCAATAGAATGGTTTGAAGCCAAGTTTCAGGAAACATTAGTGGTGATTGAAGATCATTTTAGTAAATACCGCATCAGTGATGCATTAATGGAAACTTATAAGTTAATCTGGAATGATTTCTGTTCATGGTTTTTAGAGATGATAAAACCTGAATATCAAAAACCAATTGATAAAGAAACTTATAAAGCAGTTATTTCAATTTTAGAGAATAATCTAAAAATATTACATCCATTTATGCCATTTTTAACAGAAGATATTTGGCAATATATTTTAGAAAGGACTCCAAAAGAAGCTTTGATTGTTTCTAAATGGCCAAAATCTGTAAACTATGATAAAACCTTAATTCCAGAATTTGATTTTGCTTCAGAAGTAGTTTCAGGCATCAGAAATATTAGGAAAGAAAAGAATATTCCTTTTAAGGATACTATTCAGTTTTCTGTAATCAATAATGAAAATACTACAACAACTTTTGATGAGGTAATTATTAAAATGGGTAATTTAGAATCAATCAATTACACAGCAAAAGCTATTGAAGGTGCCTTAACGTTTAGAGTAAAATCAAACGAATATTTTATTCCAATGGTTGGAACAATAGATGTTGAAGCAGAAATTAAAAAATTAACAGACGAGTTAAATTATACAGAAGGTTTTTTAAAATCAGTTCAAAAAAAGCTTTCAAACGAGCGATTTGTTGCTGGTGCACCTGAGCAAGTTATTACAAATGAGAGAAATAAAGAAGCAGATGCTTTAGCAAAAATTGAAACAATTAAAGCTAGTTTAGCTAGTTTGAAATAAATTAATTAAACTTTAAATTAAGTTCAATCCTTAATAAATTTAAAAATGAATAAAAACATTCTGAAGGTAATTTTTACATGTTTTGGGTTAATGTTTTTTGCGGCTTGTAAAAATAATACAGAGAAAGTAGATTTATTGAGTGGTAAATTAGTAACAATTAAAGCTAAATATGCTCCAGATAAAAGGGTAGCGTTGTTTAACGTAGAATTTGAAAAAGAAAATGGCACGTATCTTTTAAAAGGAGAAAGTGATTTACCTGAAGCTGTTGCCGATTTAAAAGAGAAGTTAAAAGCTGAGAATATTAATTTTATTGATAGTATTCAAATACTACCTTCAGAAGATTTAAATGGTAAAACGTTTGGTTTGGTTAACATTTCTGTAGCAAACTTAAGGAGTAACCCAAAGCACTCCGCAGAACTTGCAACACAAGCTACATTAGGTACGCCTGTAAAAATTCTTAAAAAAGAAGGAAGCTGGTCGCTAATTCAAACACCAGATAAATATTTGTCTTGGGTAGATGATGGAGGTATTGTAGATATGACCTCAACAGAAATATCAACTTGGAAATCGCTTCCTAAAATTATATACACAAATATTGTTGGTAGTACCTATTCAGAACCAGATGTTCAATCTCAAGTTGTTTCTGATATTGTAGCAGGCAGTATTTTAGAACTTTTTGTTGAAGAAAAAGACTTTTTTAAAGTAAAATACCCTGATAACAGAATTGCTTTTGTTATAAAAAATGAAGCACAATTATATGATGATTGGTTGAAGAATACAAAACCAACAGCAGAATCTTTAATTGCTACATCAAAAAAATTAATGGGATTGCCATATTTATGGGGAGGAACTTCAACAAAAGGAGTTGATTGTAGTGGTTTTACAAAAACAGTTTACTTTTTAAACGGCATGGTAATTCCAAGAGATGCCTCACAGCAAGTTAATACGGGGCAATTAACAGATGAGATCAAAAAATTTGATCAATTGCAACCAGGAGACTTACTATTTTTTGGTAGAAAGGCGACCGATTCTACTACCGAAAAAGTAGTTCATGTTGGAATGTGGATTGGTAACAATGAGTTTATTCACTCTTCTGGAAAAGTTAGAATTAGCAGTATTGATAAGGATTCTCCAAACTTTGACCCTGATAATTTAAACAGGTATTTGCGTTCAAAAAGAATAATAAATAGTGAAGATGATGCCTTGCTTAATTTAATAAGAACACCAGTTTTTAAAGATTGAGCGATTAAAAATAGATTTATCAGAGAATTCTATTTTTCTGAATAGAAGTTTTTAATAATAGATTCCATCTCTTTCTTCTTTTCAGAAATGGCAATAATTTCATTCCAAATATCATCAGAGATCAATGATTTTAAGGGTTGCTCAAGTTTTGGTATTTTATAAAAAACTTTAAGCAGTTTTTTATCCCATATTTTTGAATATTTCAATAAATCATCTGGATATACTACTTTCCTTTTTGTGCCTTCATCAATGCCTCTAAATGGTTTTGAAACATTTAGGTAGCCATAATCATCCGTTAATTGTTCTCCTGGATGAATGTCTCTTATAGCAATTTCAAAATCGTAAGCTGTACTAAGACAATTAGAGTTAAAACTATGATTTACAAAGCGGCCATTATCCCAACAAAGTACTAGGTTTCCATTGTTGTTTCTAAAGGTATACGTGTCTAAAATATCTTGGTAAATACTATCCATAGTTTGAAAATCCATAGGACTAAATTCTCTGTCAAGCTTGTCTAACGCCCACGTAATGGTTCCTGCTGCAATAAATTCTGTAGCAATCACACCATATCCAATATCATTATTTATAAATTTAAGTTCAGTTTTTGGGTGGATCATACATGTTATGTTTTGTTGAACTTTTCTGGAAATAAAAACTATTTTCTGTAAAGAAAATAATTATTCACTAACTCAATGTAAGCAGTTTTGGCTTCATCTGGAGTAATATCTTTAATTTGAAATAAAGCATTGGTTTTGAAAGCATTTATTATAGGTTTTTTACTTCCAGGTCTGCTGTAGTTGTTTGTAGCTTTTTTATAATAAGCGTACAACCGTAGTAAAAAATCGGCAGGAAAAGGCTCTGTGTACTCATTAACACGATTAACAGCCTCTTGAAACTCTTTATCTAAATCTTTACTAGTCATTAATTTCAGCAATAACACTTTCTCCTCCACGAACTTTTTGGTTCAGTTCTACTTTTATTTTAGTATTTAAAGGTAAAAATAAATCTACTCTTGAACCAAATTTTATAAAACCTGAATCTGTGCCTTGAGTAACTTGATCATTTGTTTTTGCATAATTAACAATGCGTCTTGCTAAGGCTCCTGCTATTTGTCGGTATAATACTTTTCCGTAAGTTTTGTTGTCAACCACTACAGTTGTTCGTTCATTTTCTTCGCTAGCTTTAGGATGCCATGCAACCAAGTATTTTCCAGGGTGGTATTTGCTAAATATTACATTTCCGCTAATTGGATAACGAGTTACATGCACATTTATTGGAGACATAAATACGCTAACTTGTAGTCTTTTTTCTTTAAAATATTCTTTCTCAAACACCTCTTCAATAACTACAACTTTTCCATCAACTGGCGAAATAACTTGCTTATCATTAAGAACTGTATTTCTTTTAGGATTTCTAAAGAATTGAAGTATAAGTATTAAAAATCCGAATAATACAAACCATAAACAATTTTGAAGCCATGTTATATGGATAAACTTATCAATGAGCAGAAATGATACTATAACAAATAGAAATGTTGCAAATATGATTTTATGTCCTTCTTTATGAAACATATAGTGTAATTCTTAAAAAAAAATATATAAATGGTGCAGCAAAAATAATACTGTCTAAACGGTCTAATAAACCACCATGACCAGGCATAATCATTCCGCTGTCTTTAACGTTTGCTTGTCTTTTAAATTTTGATTCTATTAGGTCTCCTAATGTTCCAAAAACACTAATAATGATACTTAATATTAGCCAATTCGTAAAGCTTAAACTTTGCGTAAAGGTAGCAATAAAATAGCTTGCAATACATGAAAAAAACAATCCGCCTAAGAATCCTTCAACAGTTTTTTTTGGAGAAATTTTTTCAAATAATTTTTGTTTCCCAAAATTTTTTCCAACTAAATATGCAAAGGTGTCGTTAACCCAAATTAATATAAAAGAGCCTAATAAAATACTAGGATTGTATGGTTTAAAGTAGTTTGCAATTAAAATCAAAAAAACGAAAGAGCTCGAAACATAAAAGGTAGTGAGGATAAATCGTTTTGAAATAAACAATGGAATTGTCTTTTCTGAAAACAAGTCTTTTATTAAAAACAATTCAACAAATATGCTTAAAACCATAAGAATTTGAGTGGCTTCATCTAATCCTTTAGTTGTATTTATGTTAAGTTGAGTGTATCCAAAAACAAAAAATAGTGCTATAAATATGAAATACGGAATGATACTTTTTAATTGAATAAGCTTATTGAATTCAAATAAACTTATAATTCCAAAAACAAAAAATAAAGCAATTAGAGTTTGTAAATTATAGAGAGAAGTAATTAAAAGTAAAACATAAAACAGACCAGAAAGTGCCCTAATTAAAATATCTTTCATTTTAAATGATTTGTTTTATTGAAACAGTTTGAGAATTGTAACGCAATATTAATAATTAAAGATCTTCAAGAAGCAACAAATATAAATTTTTTGTGCTACTTCCATAGCTTAAAAAGTCTTTTTCGTCTGAAGATTTAAAATGTTTAATGGTAGTAATGTTTGTAGGTATTTTTTGTTTGTTTTTATTTTTTATACCACGCAGGCCTTCTCCAATATTTTCAACTATTTGACTTGTTGTTGCAAATACAATAAAATTTGCAGGTAGTTCTGTAAGCTTTTTTTCTGCAATTTGGTTTGAACAAATAAGCAATGAACCATCATTAGCAATTAGGTTTTCACAAGTGGTAATGAAAATTGTTGAATCACTTAATTTGTCGGTTACAATTAAACCAGTTTCTTTAAACTTGCTTTTTAAATTTTTATCAAAAAAATATGTCTTTTTATCTTCCCATTTATTCTCTTGAATGATGTTTTCTAAGCTTTCAAAAATTTCATTCAAATCTTCGCAATACAAAAACTTACCACCATTAGCTTTAAAGTTTATGGTAAACTTTTCATCTATTGGTAATTTAATTTCTGGCATGTATTTACCACGCTCACTAGATTTTAATTCTTCTTCCTTTTTATCAGATATAGAACCAAATATTTTTCTAAAAAGACTCATTTAGGTGTTGCTATTAACTCAGTTTTCTTTCGAGCTTTTCAAATATAAAAAATCTTAAACTAACCATACGATTAATTTAAGATTTTTACAATTGGTTTTTGAAAATTGTTATAATTTATTCGACAACTGTCTCATTTTCCTCTTTATTGAAATCACGCTTACCAAAAATTTTCTCAAGGTTATCTTTAAAAATAACTTCTTTCTCTAATAAAACATTAGCAAGTTCAGTAAGTTTATCCTTATTGTCTTCAAGAAGTTTTATGGCTCGTAAATATTGTGTTTCAATTAAATCTGAAATTTCTTTATCTATTAATTCAGCCGTTTTTTCACTGTAAGGTTTTGTGAAACCATATTCATTCTGACCAGATGAATCATAATATGTTAAGTTTCCTACCTTGTCACTTAAACCGTATATGGTAACCATGGCTCTGGCTTGTTTGGTCACTTTTTCTAAATCACTAAGGGCACCTGTAGAAATTTTGTTGAAAATAACTTTTTCAGCTGCTCTTCCTCCCAATGCTGCGCACATCTCGTCAAGCATTTGCTCTGGATGAACTATAAGTCGTTCTTCAGGTAAATACCAAGCAGCACCTAATGATCTTCCACGAGGGACAATAGTAACTTTTACTAGAGGGGCTGCATGTTCAAGCATCCAACTTACGGTAGCGTGTCCGGCTTCATGAAAGGCCACTGCTTTTTTCTCACTTGGAGTTATGATTTTGTTTTTCTTTTCTAAACCACCAATAATTCTATCAACAGCATCAAGGAAATCTTGTTTGTCCACTTCTTTTTTGCCATTTCTGGCAGCAATTAAAGCAGCTTCATTACAAACGTTAGCAATATCTGCACCGGAAAAACCAGGTGTTTGTCTTGAAAGAAAATCAAGATCTAAATCCTTTGTTTTTTTAAGTGGGCGTAAATGGACCTCAAAAATTTCTTTACGTTCTCTAATATCTGGTAAATCAACAAAAATTTGTCTATCAAAACGCCCAGCACGCATTAAAGCTGTATCTAAAATATCGGCTCTGTTTGTCGCTGCAAGTACAATTACATTTGTATTAGTTCCAAAACCATCCATTTCGGTTAATAATTGGTTAAGGGTATTTTCACGCTCATCATTACTTCCAGACATGGCATTTTTTCCTCTGGCACGACCAATGGCGTCAATTTCATCAATAAAAATTATTGAAGGTGATTTTTCTTTGGCTTGTTTGAATAAATCACGAACTCTAGAAGCTCCAACACCAACAAACATTTCAACAAAATCTGAACCAGATAATGAGAAAAATGGCACTTTAGCTTCACCAGCTACTGCTCTTGCGAGTAATGTTTTTCCTGTTCCTGGAGGCCCAACAAGTAATGCTCCTTTAGGTATTTTTCCTCCTAAAGTTGTGTATTTTTCTGGAAATTTTAAGAAATCAACAATTTCTTGAACTTCTTCTTTTGCACCTTCAAGTCCGGCAACATCTTTAAAGGTTGTTTTTACTTCAGTGTTCTGGTCAAAAAGCTTCGCTTTTGATTTTCCTATATTAAATATTTGGCCACCAGCACCTCCTCCAGCTCCTCCAGACATTCTACGCATAATAAATATCCATACCCCAATAAGAAGTATAAAAGGAAGAATGCCAATTAATAAATCACCAAAAAAGTTGTCTTCTGTTATGTAAACCGGGGTTAAGTCAAGATGTTTTTCCTTTATAACCTCGTTTAGCTGGTTTTGAAAAATCTGTAAGTCTCCAAACTCAAATTTATAATTAGGTAATCTTGAAGCAGTAGGTATTAAAGTACTAGGCTTTGATTTTTTATGAATTTCTTTTTGCTCAGCTTCTTTTGTTAGATATACTTTTGCAATGCGCTTATTTACAATTTCTACTTTCTCAACATCGCCATCTGCAACAAATTTTAAAAATTGTGTTGGGTTAGTTGTACTACCGTCTTGATAACCAACATTGCTAAATAATTGAATAGCTAAAAAAATGGCTATAACTATACCATAAATCCAGTAAGGATTAAATTTTGGTTTTTTATCTTTTATATTTTTTTTATCGTTTGTCATTCTTTCTTAATAACTCGTTTCTATTTGTGTTGTTTTAGCGTCACCCCAAAGACTTTCAATATCATAATAATCTCTGATGTGTTTTTGAAAAACGTGTACAACAACATTTACATAATCTAACAAAATCCATTCAGCATTATCTTCTCCTTCAACATGCCATGGATGGTCTTTTAGTACTTTGCTTACTTTTTTTTGAATAGAATTAGAAATGGCGTTAACTTGTGTATTTGAAGTTCCTTCACAAATTATAAAGTAATCACAAACCGTATTTTCTATTTCTCTTAAATCAAGGATGCTTATTTCATTACCTTTAACATCTTCAATGCCACTTATTATTACCGATATTAGTTGGTCTGCGCTTATATTTTCTTTCGCCATTAATTTTATTTAATTTGTGCAAAGTTATTATTTTTTTTAGTTCTTTATACTTTAATTATTCATAAGATTGTATATCACTATAATAACTAGTTAATGCATATAATCAAACTTAATGCCATTGATTCAACAAACAGCTATTTAAGAGCACTTTCTAGTGAAGATGTTCTGGTAGATTACACGGTTGTTATGGCTAAGTTTCAAACACAAGGTAGAGGACAAATGGGTACCGTTTGGAATTCTGAAAGCTCTAAAAACCTAACAGCTAGTGTGTTTAAAGATATTTCTACACTTTACATCGAGTATCCTTTTTATATCAGTATGGCTATTTCTTTAGCGCTAATTAAAGCATTGCAAAGTTTTTCCATACCAAAATTAAGTATCAAATGGCCTAACGACATTTTGTCAGAAGACAAAAAGATTTGTGGTGTTTTAATTGAAAATGTCATAAAACAAAATAGTTTTAGGGCTACCATTATTGGCATAGGATTAAATGTTAACCAAACTGATTTTGAGGGATTGCCTAAAGCCTCTTCTCTTAAATTATTATCTGGAAAGACATTTAACCTTGATGAAGTATTGCATGTATTGATGAAGTATTTAAAATATTATTTTATGCTTTTAAGAAAGCAGGAGTATGAATACTTAAATCAGGAATATGAATCTTTTTTGTTTAGAAAAGACAAGCCCTCAACATTTGTTGATGTTGAAGGGTCCTTGTTTTCTGGTATTATAAAAAAAGTAACTGTATCTGGAAATCTTCAGGTTTTACTTGAAGACAATATTATAAAAGAGTTTGACTTAAAGGAAATCACGCTTTTATATTAAATTGATTTTGGGATACTTGAAGCTAATGTTTCAATAAATTTGCTTATTGGACCTTTTATCATCATGGCCATCATTGGATTGAAATCGCCATTGAATTCTAGCTGTACTTCACTTGATGATTCATTTACTTCTTGTATATTTCCAATGAGTGAAAAATCTAATTTTCCACCAGCAGCACCAAGTACAATTTTATAAGGTGGAATTACTTCCTTTTTTTTAAGAATAATTTCAGGCATACCCTTTAATGCGAATAAAAAAGTATCATCACTTAATACTTCAAATTTGCTTATATTTTCTGGCATTAAGGATTCAAAGTTTTTAATATCTGATAAAAAATCAAATACCTCTTGAGATGATTTGCCTACATTTATTTTTGGAGATTCTAAATTCATTTTTTAATTTTTTTAATAGGATGTAAATTGATATTATTACCTATATCAATTAGCGTTCCATTCGCTAGGATTTGAATTCCAAGCAGATAAAGTCTTTAATTCCTTTTGTGCAATATAGTTGGTTGCTAAGGCCTGTTCTAATAATATATCGTAATTACTTAATGTGTTGAGTGTTATGTTTTCTTTTTTGAAATTTTCAGTGGCAACATCAAACCCATAAGAAAAAATAGCAACCATTCCTTTTACATTAACTTTGGCTTCTTTTAATGCTTTTACGGCATTTAAACTGCTTTTTCCAGTACTTATTAAATCTTCAACTACTACCACATTTTGTCCGCTTTCAACAAAACCTTCAATTTGGTTCATCCTTCCATGACCTTTAGCTTCTGGTCTAACATAAATAAAAGGTAATCCTAAATATTCAGCTACCAACATGCCAATTCCAATGGCACCCGTTGCTACACCAGCAATAACATCGGGCTTTCCATAAAGTTTTTCAATTTCTTTTCCCATAGTCTCTCTTATGTAATTTCTTATTGGAGGAAAAGATAATATAATACGGTTATCACAATAAATGGGTGATTTCCATCCAGAAGCCCAAGTAAAAGGCTTCTTAGGGCTAAGCTTTATAGCATTTACTTGCAATAAAACTTCAGCAGTTTTTCTGGCAGTTTCTTTGTTAAAAATCATAGATACAAAATTACATATAAAATTAGTTTTTTGTAATGCTAGTTAATGAATTAAAATATTTTTTTCAACAATTGCTAATTTGAAACGAAAAATGATATTTTTACCAAATTGTAATTGTTAAATACAACTCATGTATAAAGTTTTTGTAAACGACAAACCGATCGTTTTAACAACTAAAGTTGAACAAGAAATTGGTTTTAAGAATTATTTGCTTAATACCGTACATATTGGAAAAGTGATAAAAGAATTGAATAATACGTCCTTAAAAGAGGTTAGACTTATTCATAATGACCCCGATAAATTGCTTAAAAAGTTTTTAAAAAAATTGCCAAATGTTATAGCTGGTGGAGGAAAAGTTTTCAATGATAAAGGTGATATTCTATTTATATACAGAAATGATAAATGGGATTTGCCAAAAGGTAAAATTGAAGGGAACGAGTCTATAGAACGTACGGCGATAAGAGAAGTTACTGAAGAAACGGGCGTTAATGGTTTGGAGATAGTAAAACCTTTAGAAACCACGTATCATATTTTTAAGCGAAATGGTAAGCATAGAATAAAAGTTACTTACTGGTTTGAAATGAAAACCAGCTTTAGTGGCTATTTATATGCTCAGGAAGAAGAAGGCATAACAAAGGTTGAATGGCTGAGTAAAGAGCAAGTCTCAGAAGCTCTTGAAAATTCTTATGCGAATATTAGGTTGTTGATATAACTTATTTAAAATAAAGGAAGTTT
>DJWL01000023.1 GCA_002441545.1 Flavobacteriaceae bacterium UBA6231
TTATTATTGTAGAGTGTAAAACAATAAAAGAGAAAGGGTACAACAAGTTTAGCACAGTTTCGAGACAATTAAAATCTTATCAAAATTTAGCTCTTAAAAATAATCTAAGAATTGTCAAAATTTTACTTGTTGCACCTGAATTTAGTGATGATTTTGTATATGATTGTGAAATTGATACCGAAATGAACTTATCTCTTTTGACAGCATCAACATTATCCAAAATTTTTGAAGCATTTAGAGCATCTAAATATCAAACATTTCCACATGTTTTATTCAGAGATATTGTTATAAATGAAGAAAGAATTATTAAAGCTTTAAGTAAATAAGTAATAGTTTACTGTTGTTGCCGCCCAAATTGTCTTTGATGGTTGATAAAAAAACGCTTCAAATATCTTGAAGCGTTTTTTATAATTTATCTATGTCGATTTGCCATTACATCATTCCCGGCATACCACCACCCATACCACCTGGCATAGCTGGAGCATCTTCTTTAATATCAATTAAAGCGCACTCGGTAGTTAAAATCATGCCAGCAACAGATGCTGCATTTTCTAATGCAATACGAGTTACTTTTTTAGGGTCAATGATACCTGCTTTTAGCATATCAACATAAGTTTCTGTTTTTGCATCATAACCAAATGATCCTTTTCCTTCCATTACTTTTGAAACAACCACACTACCTTCGCCTCCAGCATTTTCTACAATAGTGCGTAAAGGCGACTCAATAGCACGTGCTACAATTTGAATACCGGTTACTTCGTCAAGATTTTCAGTAGTGATCTTTTCTAAAACTGATTTAGCTCTAACTAATGCAACACCACCACCTGCAACAATACCTTCTTCTACGGCAGCTCTCGTAGCATGTAAGGCATCATCAACACGATCTTTTTTCTCTTTCATTTCAACTTCACTAGCAGCTCCAACATAAAGAACAGCAACACCGCCAGCCAATTTAGCTAAACGTTCTTGCAGTTTTTCTTTATCGTAATCACTTGTAGTGGTTTCAATTTGTGCTTTTATTTGATTAACTCTTGCTTTAATGTCAGCTGCTTTGCCAGCACCATTAACAATAGTTGTATTGTCTTTATCCACAGTTACTGTTTCAGCAGTACCTAACATAGTAATGTCAGCGTTTTCAAGAGTAAATCCTCTTTCTTCTGAAATTACGGTACCACCAGTTAATATGGCTATATCTTCTAACATTGCTTTGCGTCTGTCTCCAAAACCTGGAGCTTTTACAGCAGCAATTTTTAATCCGCCACGTAATTTATTTACTACTAAAGTTGCTAATGCTTGTCCATCAACATCTTCAGCAATAATTAATAAAGGTCTTCCTGATTGTGCAACTGGTTCTAATATTGGAAGTATTTCTTGTAAGTTTGAAATCTTTTTATCGAATAATAAAATATATGGATTATCTAAATCTGCAATCATTTTATCAGCATCTGTCACAAAATAAGGAGATAAATAACCTCTGTCAAACTGCATACCTTCAACCACATCAACATAAGTATCCATACCTTTGGCTTCTTCAACGGTAATAACACCTTCTTTGCCAACTTTATCAAAAGCTTTTGCGATTAAATCTCCAATAGTATCATCATTATTTGCAGAAATAGAAGCAACTTGCTTAATCATTTCAGAAGAATTCCCAACTTTTTTAGCTTGTTTCTCTAAGTCTTTAACAATAGCTTCAACGGCTTTATCTATACCACGTTTTAAATCCATTGGATTAGCACCAGCGGCCACGTTTTTTAAACCTTCTTTAACAATAGCTTGAGCTAAAACGGTAGCAGTAGTTGTACCATCACCAGCTAAATCATTGGTTTTTGAAGCAACTTCTTTAACCATTTGAGCTCCCATATTTTCAAGAGCGTCTTTAAGTTCAATTTCTTTGGCTACTGTAACACCATCTTTTGTAACTTGAGGTGCACCAAAAGATTTACTAATAATAACGTTTCTTCCTTTTGGTCCTAAGGTTACTTTAACTGCATTTGCTAATGCATCAACACCACGTTTTAATCCGTCACGTGCTTCAATATCAAATTTTATATCTTTTGCCATTTTTATTCTAGTTTTTAGCCTTTAGCTTTTTGCTAGCGGGCTTTGTTTGTTAATGAATTAATTTTTTTTAAGCTAATAGCTGAATGCCAAAAGCCAAAAGCAATTTATATAATTGCTAATATGTCGCTTTCGCGCATGATTAAATAATCTTTTCCTTCTAGTTTTAGTTCTGTTCCAGCATATTTACCATATAAAACAGTATCGCCAACTTTCACAGTAATAGGCTCGTCTTTAGTGCCTTTACCAGCAGCAACAACTTTTCCTCTTTGTGGTTTTTCTTTAGCGTTATCTGGAATAATAATTCCCGATGCTGTTTTTGTTTCAGCTTCAGCAGGTTCAATTAGAACACGGTCTGCTAATGGTTTAATGTTTAATGCCATTTGTTATATAATTTTAATTAATTAAATGTTGTTTAACGAAGTGATGTCTTTCTAAAATTGTGCCATTAACCAACTACTGACAAACTTGCAGTAATAAAAAATGCCAACTTATTTAAGTTGGCATTTTTTATTTTTATTTTCAGATAATTACTTTACTGAATCTTTTGTTGTAGTTGTTGCGGCATCAGTTGTTGTTTTTACTGGTGCAGGTAATGATGTAGTAGTTTCATCAGCATCTAATGCTTTTGAATCTGCTTCGGTTGTTCCTCTATTAATAGCTACATTTGATAATAGTATTAATGCTAATAATAATGTGGCTAAAGTCCATGTACTTTTATCTAAAAAGTCAGTTGTTTTTTTAACGCCACCTAATTGTTGTGTTCCACCACCACCAAAAGAAGATGATAATCCACCACCTTTAGGGTTTTGAACCATAATTACTACTATTAGTAAAAATGCTACTACAACAATTAATGCTAAAAATATTGTAAACGTACTCATTATTCTTTATTGTTTTGTTCTTGTAATTGTTCTACTGCTTTAATTTGGATTGCAAAGAAACTACTTTTTTCTGGATATTTCAAACTTAATATCTTATAAGATTGAATTGCTTTTTTATAGTTTTTTTGTTCTACGTATATGCGTGCCAATGTTTCGGTCATTAGCTCTTCTGGTTGTATCAATTGTGCTTTTGATAAATTGAATGTTGAGCCACTAGTTTTTGCTGGATTTATTTTTGGGTTTTTTGCGATAAATTCATCAATTAAATCAAATTTTTTGTTTCGTTCTAATTGTGAAGCATCTTCAATTTTTGGTTCTACTTTTTGAATAGTTTCAACGCGTTTAATAGTTTTGAAACTGGCTAGTTTTAACCATTCATTAAACGAATGTGTTTCTCTTTTATCAAATTGCAATGGCTTGCCTAAATGTAAAATATCTTCGGCTGAAACTTCTTGAGT
>DJWL01000178.1 GCA_002441545.1 Flavobacteriaceae bacterium UBA6231
TTAAAAGAACATTTCTTCTAGAAAATGACAAAGTTATTTATAAAAATAACAGCACTAAATCAGATTATAAACAAGTAGAAGTAGGCACACCGGATTATTCTGGTTTACTGCTGGACAAATATATTTCAGTAATAGAAATTGCTAACCCAATGCATAGCCTTTGGAGTGATGGACGTTGGAACAAACTCACTATGGCACATGGTTGTTATTGGGGAAAATGCACATTTTGTGATATCTCATTAGATTATATAAAAGTTTACGAGCCTATTGCAGCTACTGTTTTGGTTGACAGAATGGAACAACTTATCGCACAAACTGGCGAATCAGGTTTTCATTTTGTTGATGAAGCTGCTCCTCCATCGTTAATGAAAGCTTTAGCACTTGAAATCATAAAACGAGAACTTATAGTAACTTGGTGGACCAACATAAGGTTTGAAAAAAACTTTACAAAAGACCTTTGCTCGCTATTAAAAGCTTCGGGTTGTATTGCGGTTTCTGGAGGATTGGAAGTGGCTTCTGACAGGTTATTAACCTTAATAGATAAAGGTGTTACTGTAGAGCAAGTAGCCAAAGTAACTCGCAATTTTACAGAAGCCAACATTATGGTGCATGCCTATTTAATGTATGGTTACCCAACACAAACCGTTCAAGAAACTGTTGATAGTTTAGAAATGGTACGTCAGCTTTTTGAAGTTGGTGTGTTACAATCAGGATTTTGGCATCAATTTGCTCTTACAGCACATAGCCCTATTGGATTAAACCCTTCTGATTTTGGCATATCTCCAAACTATAAAGATATATCCTTCGCTAATAACGATATTGATTTTAAAGACCAAACAGGAATAGACCATAATCAGTTTAGCTACGGATTAAAAAAATCATTATTCAATTTTATGCATGGCATTGGGTTTGAATTACCAATACAAGATTGGTTTGAATTTAAAATCCCTAAAACCCAAATACAACCAGATTACATATATACTTGTTTAGAAACCAATATAGATTTCAATATAAAACCAACTGCAAAAATTGTCTGGTTGGGAAATAAACCATTAGTAACATCACAAACTAAAACTAAAAAAGGTCAAACCATGGATTTACTTAACATGACCTTTCATAACAAAACTGATGATTTTCAAATTACTTTAGAAAAAGATCATGGTTTATGGTTATTAAACACTTTAGAAAAACTATCTCCAACAAATAAAAGACTGCAATCTTTTGCTGATTTAAAAACTAGTTTTGAAACAACGTTTGAAAATTTTGAATTGTTTTGGTTCTCTAAACCTATAGAGGCTCTAAAAAAACATGAGCTATTAATTTTATAAAAATACTTTTACAATATTTCTTATTAAACTAAACCATTATTATCATAATTTGCAGATTTGTTAATTATATCTCTAATCTCTTTCTCCTTAAAAGTATTTTGGCATAATTACGCCCTAATTTATCTCCATAATCTTCATAAGCACGTTGTGCCCATTGTAAAGCCAATTCTGTTTTTCCTAATACCTCATAAGATACTGCGATATTAAGAGCCGCTCTACCAGCAGATTCGCTATTGCTATTTTCTGCAATTTCAGTCCAAATATCGATAGCCTCTTCCCATTTAGCTACTTCAGTGCGTCTCCATCCGGCATCAAATACATTTGAATCTCTTCCTTTACCTTTTTTATACATATCACGTTTCACCCTATAATAACTAGGTAAAAGACGGCTGATATAATCGTATCCAGCTGCATAAGCTGTCTCAGGTAAAGCATTCAATGGTAAAATTCCATTTACAAAGTCAAAATCTGTGTAATAATTTTGTTGATACTGATCAATAATGGTTTTATTATAAGGGTCATATAATCTCCAATAACTTCTTACATTCACTCGGGCCTTATTTGGCAATCTTGAATTAGGTTTTCCAGATTTAAGGACTGAAGTAACTTGATCAACTGCTGTGGCTATAACGATATCTGAATTAGAATCGAAAGTCTCTAGCACTAAAAGCACATCTGCATCAGACTTTTTACAAATTTCATTAACTTTTTCCCATTTTAAAACATCAGGTGTAAGTCTAGTACCTGTTCCATATAATCTTAGTGAATCAGGGATTATAATATTAACATGACTTTTGTTCTTAATCCCATCAAAAACACCTTTAATAGCTTCATCAGACGCTAATTTATCAGATCCTGCAATCTCTCCAGTCACTATTGCCTCAATAGTTTTTGCCTGCTTGTCTTTTTCCTGAGTTAATGAACGATTTACCACTGCAATATTATTTATACCGTCAGGTAAAATAACTGTAGGTTCTAATGGATAATCAAGATTTACATAGCCGTAACTTCCACATGACGCAAAACTCAAGGATAATAACATTAAACATAAATAGTAAAATTTTTCATAATCATAATATTTTGGGTTTTCTTTGAGAAAACAATAAGTATGCCACAGTCTATTTTTAATAGCCAAGTCAAATATAAGATTTAAGTAAATAGCTTCAAATTTAAGTTATCTTTGTAGCAAAATTATTTACATGTCGTTTAAAGACTTACAACTTAACAAACCTATTTTAAGAGCCGTTGCTGAAGCTGGTTACGATAACCCAACCTTGGTGCAAGAAAAAACTATTCCTTTGGTATTGGCAAAAAAAGATGTGATTGTATCCGCCCAAACCGGTACTGGAAAAACAGCCGCATTTGCTTTGCCCATTTTACAACAATTGTTTGATAAACAAGATGCTTCAAAGCGTGGTAAAAAAATTCGTGCTTTAGTAGTAAGTCCTACACGTGAACTGGCATTACAAATTGAAGATAATTTTAAAACCTATTGCACATATACCAATTTAAGGACTACGGTTGTATTTGGTGGTGCTTCTATAGAACCTCAAATAGATATTTTAAAAAAAGGTGTTGATATTTTAATCGCAACTCCAGGGCGTTTGCTTGATTTACATAAACAAGATATTATAAACCTAGACTACATTGAAACATTAGTTTTAGATGAGGCCGATTTAATGTTAGATATGGGTTTTATTGACGATGTTAAAAAAATAGACCGTTTGTGCCCAAAAGAGAAACAAATTTTATTGTTTTCGGCTACTATTCCTTTTAAGGTGGAACAATTGGCAAATACTATTTTAACAAACCCTGAACGTGTTAAAGTAGCGCCAAATTCATCCACTTCAAAAAACGTTAATCAGGTGCTATACTATGTCCCAAAGCGTAATAAAATTGAACTGTGTTTACACCTATTACGAAATACTATTAAAGGCAGTATCATTATTTTTAGGCGTACAAAATTTGGAGTTGATAAATTAGAACAAACCCTTTTAAAAAACAATTATAGAGTAGTTAGTCTGCACGGAGATAAAAACCAAAATGACCGACAAGCGGCTTTAAACCAATTTAAAAATAAAGAAGTAAATATTTTAATTGCTACTGATGTAGCAGCTCGTGGTATTGATATTGACAACTTAGATGCTGTTGTAAACTTTGATTTGCCTAATGTTCCAGAAACTTATGTACATAGAATTGGTAGAACTGCTCGCGCAGGAAATACAGGCACTTCTTATTCTTTATGTTCGGCAGATGAAAAGCCCTATGTAGCTGTTATACAACAACTAATTCAACTTCAAATAGATGTTATTGAAGATCATCCATATCCTTTAGATCCAAAAGCTAAAAAGGAAATTCATAAAACTCCTGGAAAAAGTAAATACAAAAAAGGAAGAAAAAGTGAGGGTTCAAAAAAGAAAAAGAAACGTTGGTATTAACGTTTCTTTCAATTTAAAATTTCTATTTGTCTATACCTCCAATTTTTTATCCATATAATATTTTAAAATTGGAATTTGTACAAAAAGCATCACCGTTAACAAAACACAAGCATAAATTGTTGTTCTTGAATAATGAAAATTTTCGAAAGCTTTTGAAATATTCAAACTTGGTAAAGCTTTTAAGTTTAATTTATCAAACAATCCAGTAGAAGCAGGATTTGAATCATTAAAAGTTAAATACACCATTAAACCAATCATACTGGCAAAAACAGCATACCAGATCCATTTTGAAATTAATGGTTTATAAACAGTAACCTGACTAGTTTTAGCTTCTAAAACCTGTGCCATAACCATATCAGTAAAATTAAATGAAGGTGATTCTAATGATGTTTCCTTCATCATTTTATCTACCATTTTTTCTATTTGCTTATCTGTATTATGATCCATAATGTTCAATTATTTCTGGTTCTAATCGTTCTTTTAAAATAGTAGCCAGTTTTTTTCGGCTTCTAAACAACTTTACTTTTACATTATTTGCCGTTAAACCAATCACTTTTGCAATCTCTTCTAAAGATTGTTCTTCAAAATAAAATAAGGTTAACAAAAAGGCGTCATCACTTGGTAATAGATTAATACAATGTTGAATTGTTTGATTTCGTTCTTCATCTTCCATCAAATCAAGAGCATTATCAAGACTTTTTATTTGATTGGAATTAAACTCATCAATAGAAACCACTTGTTGTTCCCTTTTGTTTTTCTTTAATCTATCTAAACACGTATTATAAGCAACTTTATAAATCCATGTTGAAAATTTCGAATCACCTTTAAACTTACTCAACGATTTAAAAACTTTGATAAAAGTATCTTGAGCAACTTCCTCAGCTTCTTCCCTATTCTTAACCATTTTCAACGCTAACGAAAACACCAAATCTTTATAACGGTCAACCAAAACACTAAATGCATTTGAGTTTCCTTCAATAATTAAATTGATATAATATATGTCGTCGTTGGTGGTCATTTGATAGTAAGACGATAATAATTAGTTTTAGGTTACACCTCATTGAAAAAAAATATTTTCACAAAATGTGTAACCTAAATTAAAAAGGTGTCGTCATAAGCTATGAACACATTAAATATAATCAATTAAAAACAAACAATTATGGAAGGAATTTTAATACCAATCAGTCTGTTTCTCGCTATTTTCGGAATCGTATATTTATACTTATCTACAAGAAACAAAGAGCGTTTAGCGCTTATTGAAAAAGGTGCCGATGCCAGTATTTTTATGGGAAATAGAAGTAATAGTTCTTCAGTAGGAAGAGTATTATTATTGAACTTAGCTTTATTATTAATGGCTATTGGGCTTGGTGTATTTATAGCATCAATCATGATTTACAACTTAGGTGTTGATGAAGATGTAGCCTATCCAGGCACCATATTTTTAATGGCAGGTATTGGCCTATTTGTTGGCTTTTACATGACCAAAAATCTGGATAAAAAATAAAGATTCCATCAATTAAAGAACGTTAAAAGCTGCTTTTGTTATGAAAGCAGTTTTTTTATTCTATAACAAAATCAAAATAAGTTTCTGGAAACGGCTCTTGCCTTAATGTAAAATGCCACCATTCTTTAGGGTAATTTCTAAAGCCATACTTTAACATTACATCTTGTAATATTTGTCTGTTTGCTTTTTGTTTATCTGAAATATTTTGATAATCAACCCAAGATTCTTCTCCAAAAAAATCATACGGACTTCCCATATCTAAAGGAATACCAGTATTTCCATCGATTATTGTTAAGTCAAGCGTACTGCCTTTACTATGGCCTGAGTGTGTTGCAATGTAACCATCTTTAAATAAATCACTTTTATTTACATGAGGATAAAATATTTGCTTGTTAACGGTATCATTCAAATTTCTTGCCCAAATTATAAACTGATTTACAGCTCGTTGAGGACGATATCCATCGTAAATTTTTAAACATAAGTTTTGTTGTAATAATTCTTTTTGTACTTGTTTTAATGCATTCGCAGCTTCCTTTGTTAAAATAAGTGACTTAGTTTGATAACCATCAATAGGTTTGCCAACAAAATTATATGAAGTACTATACCTCAATTCAACATTTAAATCTGGAATAATATTTTCTACATACACAAAACCTTCTGGCAATTGAGAAAACACCAAGGAACAAACAAAAAATAAAACCAAAAATAATTTATATTTCATATTGATATCAATTTAAGCTAATTTAGAAAATAAAAGAACATGCTCTTTGGAAGTAAAATAAATTTAAACATGAAAGATGCAGATGTGGTTTATTATCCACATTTTTTCAATAATGAATTATCAAATAGCTATTTTAAATCACTTTTAAATAACATTGAATGGCAAGAAGACAACATTACAGTTTTTGGTAAAACATATTTGCAACCACGATTAACGGCTTTATACGCCAACAATAAACTTTCCTATACATATTCAAATATTACTATGCAACCAAAAGCATTTACAAAAGAATTACTGGAAATAAAAAAAGCTATTGAAAAAGAAATAAATACAAATTTTACAACTTGTTTAGCAAATTTATATAGAAATGGTCAAGACAGTAACGGATGGCACGCTGATGACGAAAAGGAATTAGGCACACAACCAATTATTGCATCAGTAACTTTTGGGGCAGAACGCATTTTTCATTTTAAACACAAATATGAACCACAACTTAAAACTAAGATTATTCTAAATCATGGTAGCCTTTTAATAATGAAAGGAAACACACAAAATTGTTGGTTACATCAGTTACCAAAAACTAAAAAAAGAATGAGTGAGAGAATTAATTTAACCTTTAGAATTATTGCATAAAAAAAACCAAGATCCCTCAATCTCGGTTTTTCATCAATTTGCTTTTTTTATTTTGAAGATAGATTTAGGGTTACTATAACTACTACAAAATGCAAATATTAATTAATTAATCCATTGAACTAAAAAGTATGTTATTTAGTACACTTCAAAAGTAAAATAATATTTCAATTTAACCGATAAAAAGTATATTTTTTCGATGAATTACCTATTATTTTAACATTTAAATCTAAACAAGTCTATTTTAAGTATAAAACAAGACCAAAAATTCAATCATTTAATTTTTAATGTAACATAGAATAATCAACAACTTTAATATATTTTTACTACTCATAAAATAAAATTTATATCAAACAGTTTAAACAAAATAATCTATCGTTTAAAAATGAAAACTAAAATTTTAGTATTAGCATTATTATGTTTTGTTAAAACATTCTCTCAAAACAATACTTTCACCTCTCAAGATATCCAAGTTAACACCATAATTGATGGCACATTATTAATTCCAAATGAAGTTAGTAAACCAAATTTAGCTATAATTATTGGTGGCTCTGGTCCTACTGACAGAAATGGAAATCAAAGTTTTTTAAATAATAATTCATTGAAAAAATTAGCTGAAGATTTAACCAATAATAATATAGCTACTTTTAGATACGATAAGCGTATAGTAAAACAAATTAGAACAGGAAAAATAGATCTTAACATTATGTTTGATGATTTTGTAACTGATGCAATTTCTGTTATAGATTATTTCAAAAAAGATAAAAACTTCAATCATATTTTTGTAATTGGCCATAGCCAAGGTAGTCTTGTGGGTATGTTAGCAGCAAAAGACAAAGCAGATGGATTTATTTCTATCTCTGGACCTGGCCAATCAATTGACAATATAATAATTGAGCAAATTGGTAAAACCTATCCTATATTTACAAACGATGCTAAAAGAGTAATTGATAGTTTAAGAAAAGGAATTAAAACTAATGATTATCCACAAGAATTAGCTACTGTTTTCAATAAAGATATTCAATCATTTATGATGAATTGGATGCAATACGATCCTGTAGAAGAAATAAAAAAACTAAAAATGCCTGTCTTATTAATAAATGGAACTAAAGATTTACAGGTAGAACCAAAAGAAGCAGAATTATTAAATGAAGCCGCACCAAATTCTACAATAAAATTGATTGAAAACATGAACCATGTATTAGTGACAATTGATGGTGATAATTTAGAAAATTCAAAATCATACAATGAGCCATATAGAAAAATTTCTCTGCAACTCATTGAAGAAATAACAAATTTTATAAAATAAAAAAAAGCATCCAAAAAAAGGATGCTTTTTAACTAACCAACCAAAAATATAATTACATTCTCTAGTTTAAAGTAACCACTCAATAAACTTTTAATTTTGAATGCAACAATTATTATATTTCAATGATTGTGCCAAATTATATGTTTAACATAATATTAATAATACTTTATATTATAATATTTTGGTATTTTTAGCCAAAATAAGTTTTTCATGGATAATTCTCCTTTGTTTACAGACGACACAATCGTATTTGGATTACTAATGCTAGCCTTAGGATTCGTTTTTTATACAGAATCTAAAACATCTGGCTTTTGGGTTAAATTTTATAAAATAGTTCCAGGATTATTTGTGGCATATATGCTACCATCATTATTCACTACTATTGGGCTAATAGCTCCAGAATGGGAAACAGTAAATAGCTCAGGCGAAATATCAAAACACAGTTCAAATTTATATTATGTTTCTAGCAGATATTTGTTGCCAGCGGCTTTGGTTTTAATGACTTTAAGTATTGATTTAAAGGCTGTTTTTAATTTAGGATGGAAAGCTTTAATCATGTTTTTTACTGGAACTTTAGGTATCATCATTGGTGGCCCCATTGCCATATTATTAATTTCTATGATTTCTCCCGAAACAGTTGGAGGTGTTGGGCCAGATGCTGTTTGGAGAGGCTTATCAACCTTAGCTGGAAGTTGGATTGGTGGTGGTGCAAATCAAACGGCCATGCTGGAAATTTATGGATACAACCAAAAACTATATGGAGGCATGGTGTTTGTTGACATTGTTGTAGCTAATATTTGGATGGCTGTATTATTAATAGGAATAGGAAAGTCCAATAAAATTGATAAATGGCTAAATGCAGATAATTCTGCTATTGAAGCTTTAAAAGAGAAAGTATCGACATTTACCAATAAAGTCAAAAGAAATCCATCCTTAAAAGACTTAATGATTATTGCTGCAATTGCTTTTGGAACTGTAAGTATCTCTCATTTTTTTGCTGGATATTTATCTCCTTATTTTGGTAAAGTAATAGGGAACATTGAATCTCCTACAACAAGAAATATATTTACTTTTTTAGATTCAGAATTCTTTTGGATGATTAGCATTGCAACATTAATTGCCATTTTATTATCATTTACAAAAGCTAAAAATTATGAAGGTGCAGGTGCAAGTAAGTATGGAAGTGTATTTATATACATCCTAGTTGCATCTGTTGGAATGAAAATGGATTTAACACTAATATTTGATAATACAGGATTAATTTTTATTGGCATTGTTTGGATGACCATTCATGCTGGTTTATTAATTTTGGTTGCTAAACTTATTAAAGCTCCATATTTCTTTTTAGCTGTTGGTAGTCAGGCAAATGTTGGAGGTGCGGCATCAGCTCCAATTGTAGCGGCTGCATTCCATCCATCTCTGGCAACTGTAGGTGTTTTACTAGCGGTTTGTGGTTATGCTATTGGAACTGTAGGTGCAATTTTATGTGCAATTTTAATGGAACTGGCCTCCGTTAGCTAATTGCAAATATTGTATTCACTTAATTTTTTTAAAACTTATAATTATCTGATATTTGCGCTCTAAATTCTATTTTTAAATGAAAAAAATATCTGTTTTATTGGTCTTGTTTTTAATATTTTCTTGCGGTAAAGAACAACACGACCTAACTGTTATTGGTAATATTAAAGGCCTTAAAAAAGGAAGCGTTTATCTTAAAAAGGTAAAAGATACAGCTTTAGTAATGGTAGATTCTGTAGCCATAAGTGGAGATTCTCAATTTGAATTGCATAGTGATTTAGAATCTCCCGAAGTGTTTTTTCTCTATTTAGATAAAAACAGCAATAGTGAAGATGATAGAATTCTATTTTTTGCAGACAAAGGAATTACAGAAATAAATACTACTTTAAAGAATTTTGTGTTTGATGCGAAAATTAATGGTTCAAAGCAACAAAAAACTTTAGAAGAATACCGATTGATGTCATCTCGTTTTAATGAAAAAAACTTAAATCTAATTAAAGAAAGTTTTGAAGCTCAAAAAAGTGGAGATACTTCAAAATACAACAGCATTCAAAATGAGTTTGATAACTTGTTAAAAAGAAAATACTTATACACTGTAAATTTTGCGTTAAACAATAAAGACAGCGAAGTTGCTCCTTATTTAGCACTTACAGAAATTTATAATGCTCAAATTAAGTATTTAGACACCATAAATGTTTCTTTAACTCCAGTAGTAAAAAACTCAAAGTATGGTAAAGAATTTCAAAAATTTATTGACGATATTAAAAAGGGGAGTCTAAATAATTAATAACTCAACACCATAAAAACAAAAAACACCTTTCAAAATGAAAGGTGTTTTTATTTTTAAGAGCCGATAGAGGGACTCGAACCCANNCTCTAGCCAGCTGAGCTACATCGGCGTTTTTAACGGATGCAAATATAATAGCAAAAATGATATTTACAACAATCCGTTAAAAAAAATTATCCCAGCTTATTAATTTTTTCTATTAAAGCTCTTCCTTTTTCTTCAAGTTCAGAATTTATAGCTTTAAAATGCGCTTTTTTATTCTCAACATTTTTATCATTTATCTTTGCAATTAATGCATCAAAAGTGTTAATAGCTTCATCTACAATAGCTTCACTCTTTTTATTATCCTTATCTGTGTTTGCGTATTCCCAAACATAAGCTGCTTCAATAATATCACCTAAAACATAATTAATGTCTTTTTTTAGGTTTCTAACATTTGCCATATTTAAAATTTTAATTTAGATGCAAAATTACGCATTAACTTCTAATAGTGATATAATTTTGTCACTAATTTATGTGTAACCAATAAGGTACTGTTTTTAAATTCTATAATCTTATTATAATTTATTTACCAGAATAGGTAACAAAATTCCGAGGTGTTTCATATAGAACAACTTCCAAATCAAACTTTGAGTCAAGCTTTGCTTTAATCTTATTATAAATAATAACTACAATATTTTCAGCCGTAGGATTTAGGTCTTTAAATTCTGGAACTTCTAAATTTAAGTTTTTATGATCAAAAGCATCTTCAACCTCTTCTTTAATAATATCTTTTAATATTTTAATGTCGATAACATATCCTGTTTCTGAATCAATTTCTCCAGTAACACTAGCTATAAGTTCATAATTGTGCCCGTGATAATTTGGGTTATTGCATAACCCAAACACTTCATTGTTTTTCTCAAAACTCCAATCTTTTCTATACAATCTGTGGGCTGCATTAAAATGTGCTTTTCTGCTAACTGTTACTCTCATTGTCTAGAATATTTATATGTTGATAAAATTTTTCAAAAATAATCTTAAACCATTCCGTATAAATTTCTGGATGCAAAATCATATCGTCCTTTACTTCTTCAATGGGCATCCATTTCCAATTGGCAACTTCACTTGTGTTAATGTGTGGCTTTTTATTATACTTACCAATTAAAATATGGTCAAATTCATGTTCTGTCAAACCATTATCAAAAGGTGCTTTATAAATAAATGAAATGGACTCTTGCAAATTGACAACAAACCCCATTTCTTCTTGCAATCTGCGTTTACCAGCTTCAATATTACTTTCTCCATCGCGTTGATGGCTACAGCATGTGTTAGTCCATAGTCCTGGTGAATGGTATTTATCTAATGCTCGTTGTTGTAACATGAGCTCATTTTTGTCATTAAAAATAAACACAGAAAAGGCACGATGCAACAAAGCCTTTTCATGAGCTTCCATTTTAGGCATCAACCCAATTTGCTCATCAAATTCATTAACTAGAATTACATTTTCTTCTGACATGATGTAAAAATACCAAGTATAGCTTAATTATAAGAATTAAAACTATAAAAAATAAATGCTGAGATTGAGATTTTATAATCTGCTAAACTACATCTTGGTTATTATAAACTCGCTTCGTCTATTTTCTTGATGCTCTTCTTCTGTACAAGGTACTCCATTAGAACATTTGTTAACTAAACGCGTCTCACCATATCCTTTTCCGGTAATGTGGCCACCATCTACTTGAGCCGTTTTCACAATAAAATCTTTGGTTGATTTATTCCTCTTCTCAGACAAGGTTAAATTGTAAGTATCGGCACCTCTGGAATCGGTATGCGAACGCACATCAATAGTCATATTTGGATACTGTTTAAGCACTTCAACAATTTTTTGTAGCTCTAATGCAGCATCTTGACGGATATTGGATTTATCGAAATCAAAATAAATAATGGGAATATCCAATATTTTGGCTAAATCGTCACCAACCTTAATTTCTTGCTGTTCTTTTTCAAGTTCTAAAATTATTTTTAAATCCTGTTTTAAATTGGGTGTTACAATGCGTTTCTCGTCAGCTATATGTTTGTTGGATTCTCCACGCACCAAATATTCTTTTTCACAATCTAGATCAATTGAGAACCTTGCTTCTTCATTTGCTGTAATTTTAGAAAGTTCCCTACCGGTTTCATCTAAAAGAATCACTGTTGCAAACGGTATGTTTTTATGTGTCTTTTTTTCAACTACAACTCCAGTCAGAGTTTGCAAGCAATTAGGGATTATAAATGTATAAATATCGTCATCTCCTTTGCCTCCTTTTCTGTTGGAAGAGAAAAAGCCTTCTTTAGTCTCAAGATTTTCATAATATGCAAAATCATCTAAAGGACTATTTATAGGTTTCCCTAGGTTTTCTGGTACACTTTCTTTTCCCTTGTTTCCATTTTCAAACCCTCTTACCACATACACGTCCAATCCACCCAAACCTGGATAGCCATTGGATGAAAAATATAAATCACCTTTAGCGTTTATAAATGGAAAGGTGTCCTGTCCTTCTGTATTAATCTTAGGCCCTAAATTTTGTGGTTCTCCAAGCGTGCCATCTACACTAATTTCGGTCACAAAAATATCAGAGAGTCCTATTGTTCTGTTCATATCGGAAGAAAAGTATAGCTTAGTGCCATCTGCATTTATGGTTGGGTGTGCAACACTATAACTGTTACTGTTAAAATGTACTGGAGTAACATCAACCCATGTACCATCTGCATCATTGTATCTTGCTCTAAAGAGACTTAAGCGATTTGTTCCTTCTTCATCATTTTTCAGCTTATTCTCAAAAAAATTATTTCTAGTAAAAAACATAATTTTTTTATCGGGAGTAAAGGCTACTGAAGACTCATGGTACTTAGTGTTTAAATTATTTTGAAATATTTTAGCAACCTCAAAAGAATCAAAACTTTTTTCTGTAGCTGAATATAATTGTAAAAAAGGTTGATTATTCCACTTATAAATTTTCCCATTGTCTCTTGCAGAAGAAAAAATCATTTTATCTCCCCAGAAAGTGGTTCCAAAATCTGAAACTTCTGAATTTATGTCTAGGTTATAAACTTTAAAATCTCTACTAAGCTCATCAATCATTGTAAGATAATCTACTGTCTTTGTAAAATGCTGCCCTCGGGTATCATAAGATTTAGCATCATAAAATTTTTTCATCCATTTATCTGACTCTTCATAATTCTCTACAGATTTCAAGGCCTGAGCATATCTAAAAAAATACTCTGGATCCACACTAATACTGTAATTCATTAATTTACCATACCACTTGACAGCCTCTTCCATTTTACTGTTAAAATAAAAGGCATCACCAAGTTTTTGAAAAAGCTCCTCAGATTCATAACCTTTTTCTGCCAAACGGAGCAGAATCTCTGTGGTTTTAATATATCCAAAATCTTTATAGGTTTTGTCTGCTTTTTCAATTACTCCTTTTTGTCCAAAAACATTAATTGTTATTATATATACTAAAAGCGTAATGATTAATTTATGTGGTTTCATAATTCGCCTGTTTTACGTTAAAAGAATCTTGGAGATAAAAACCTATTGTTCTTGAACAATTCAAACCTCAACATAACCTCATGCGATCCACTATTATATCTCTTCAATGGTGTTGTGGTATAGTCAAATGCATAACCAACATTTATTGCTGGTGTTATTTGAAACCCTACTAAAGCATTTACAGAATCATCCCATCTATAGGCCAATCCTAGCGTAAGTTTTTCTTTAATCAAAAAATTAGCTGAAACATCGGCAATTATTGGGGCACCTGAAACAATTTTTGTTAAAAACGCCGGTTTAAAGCGCAAATTTGAATTGAGTTCAAATACATAACCTCCAATAATAAAGTAATGCAATCGCTCTGCTGCTGCAGAAAAAGACACTTCATCAAAATGCTCTGTTGTCAAAAAATTTGGTACAGAAAAACCTAAATACCAAGAATCATTGTGCAAATAAATACCAGCACCTATAATGGGTGACTTTAAATCAAGATTATCTTGGTAAGCATTGTCTGGAAACTGGAAATTCCCTTTACTCCAATCTGAATTTAAAAAATGAATTCCTGCTTTAACACCAAATGTAAGCTCAGTAAAAGAATTATCTTTTAAATAAATACTATACGAAAAATTACCGTCAATTTGAGTCTCGTTTGAAGGCCCCAGCACGTCATTCACGATTGATATTCCCCAACCCATTCTATCATTGCTAAATGGAGCGTGAATCCCTAAAGTCTGTGTTTCCGGAGCACCATCAATACCTACCCATTGTGAGCGATATAACGCAGTGATACTAAGCACATCTCGTTGACCAGCATACCCTGGATTAACGCTCATTGTATTGTACATATACTGAGTGTATTGTGCATCTTGTTGTGCAAAACCAACAAATGTTAACAGTAACAAAACCGGTATGCTAATATGATTGATATATATTTTAGAAAACAATTTCATGATAGTTCTTTTTTCTTTTTAGCATTGATTATCTGTTCAAGTACAACCATCCAACAATAGGTTTTGTTTGATCATTAAGCGTAATTACATAGTAATAGGTGCCTTCAGGAAGTTCGCTCGATTTATTAACCGTCCTTTTTCCGTTTGAAGTACCATCCCAATCATTTAGATAGCCTTTTTTAGAATACACGATGTTACCCCATCTGTTGTAAACTTCAAACGAATTATCTGGATAATCTTCAATGCATTCAATAACAAAAACATCGTTTACACCATCTCCATTAGGTGAAAACTCATTATAAATCGTTAAACAATCGGTTGCTGGCAGTACTTCTTCTAAACCTGCCGTATCTGAATCATTTGTATCATCAGGATCATCTTGGTCTAAATCGGTCAATTCAGCCTCGTTAAGGTAATCA
The DNA here is from genome assembly GCA_002441545.1 of Flavobacteriaceae bacterium UBA6231. GTDB lineage: Bacteria > Bacteroidota > Bacteroidia > Flavobacteriales > Flavobacteriaceae > Yeosuana. The sequence continues at coordinate 15,125 of DJWL01000178.1, forward strand.
TCAGGATCATCCAAAACTTCAACTGAAATCTCCAAAGTTTGTTTTTTTCTGACGCCTATTAAAGGAATTCTCCATGCTCCCGAGCTAACATTGTAAGCCCCTTCAGATACTGATTGGGAGACATATCTGTACCCACGAGGCAGATTATCTACAACCGTCACATTTGTAGCATTAAAATCTCCATTATTGGTTACTGTAATTGTAAATACAACAATATCTCCAACTCGAGCCGAACTCGTATTTATCGCTTTATCGACTTCTAAATCAACAGTTTCACAATCATTTGGAATACCATCGCCATCGGTGTCCGTTTCACAGACATCACCAATGCCATCACTGTCGCAGTCCTCTTGTCCGGGATTGGCTATGGCTGGACAGTTATCAAAACAGTCCGCTATCCCGTCATTGTCCTGGTCAAACCCTTCATCTATGTTCCCATCCCCGTTGTTGTCCAATCCATCACATTCCTCTATATCGCAATCGTCCGGAACGCCATCTCCGTCGGTATCCGTTTCACAGACATCCCCAATGCCATCGCTGTCGCAGTCCTCCTGTCCGGGATTGGCTATGGCTGGACAGTTATCACATGCATCGGGTATGCCGTCTGAATCTGTGTCTATAGTGTCATCAGAGCCCGGACAGATATCACAATCATCTGGTACGCCATCGCCATCGGTGTCTGTTTCGCAAACATCCCCTATACCATCATTATCACAATCTTTCTGACCTGGGTTAAAATCAGTTGGACAGTTATCAAAACAGTCTGCTATCCCGTCACTATCCTGGTCAAACCCTTCATCTATATTCCCATCGCCGTTGTTGTCCAATCCATCACATTCCTCTGTATCGCAATCATCTGGTACGCCATCGCCATCGGTATCTGTTTCACAGACATCGCCTATGCCATCACTATCACAGTCCTCTTGTCCTGGATTGGATATCGCTGGACAGTTATCAAAACAATCAGCTATCCCGTCACTGTCCTGATCAAATCCTTCATCTATGTTTCCATCGCCGTTGTTGTCCAATCCATCACATTCTTCTGTATCACAATCATCTGGTACGCCATCGCCATCGGTATCTGTTTCACAGACATCGCCTATGCCGTCGCTGTCACAGTCCTCCTGTCCGGGATTGGATATCGATGGGCAGTTATCAAAACAGTCCGCTATGCCATCACTGTCTTGGTCAAATCCTTCATCTATGTTCCCATCGCCGTTGTTGTCCAATCCATCACATTCTTCTGTATCACAATCATCTGGTACGCCATCGCCATCGGTGTCCGTTTCACAGACATCACCAATGCCATCACTGTCACAGTCCTCTTGTCCTGGATTGGATATCGCTGGACAGTTATCAAAACAATCAGTTATGCCATCACTGTCTTGGTCAAATCCTTCATCTATGTTTCCATCGCCATTGTTGTCCAATCCATCACATTCTTCTGTATCGCAATCGTCCGGAATGCCATCTCCATCGGTGTCCGTTTCACAGACATCGCCAATGCCGTCGCTGTCACAGTCTTCCTGTCCCGGATTGGCTATGGCTGGACAGTTATCACATCCATCGGGTATGCTATCTGAATCTGTGTCTATAGTGTCATCAAAGCCCTGACATACATCACATCCATCTGGTACGCCGTCTGCATCACTATCAAGTGTGTCATCAGAACCTGCACAAATATCACAACCATCTGGTACACCATCTGCATCACTATCCAATGTATCGTCAAAGCCCGGACAGATATCACATCCATCTGGTACACCATCGCCATCGGTGTCCGTTTCACAGACATCCCCAATGCCATCACCGTCACAATCCTCTTGTCCGGGATTGGATATCGCTGGACAGTTGTCAATACAATCGCCTACTCCATCACCATCAAGATCAACACAATCTATAGCTATCTCCACAGTAGCTATACTACAATCCCCATCACTGTCACATATCTGGTATGTAAAACTGTCTGGTCCACTGTAATTAGAATCTGGGGTATAATCTACCGTATCATCTGTTGGGTCATTGGGCGTACCATTGTCATTTACCGTGGCCGTTCCATTGGTTGGTGGGGTCACTATGGTTATGGCTCCCGTACTTGGGCCATCCCCTCCAAAATCATCATTGGCCAAAACATCTATGTTAGTACTAACATTAAGTCCTATATTGGCATTATCATTTATAGTATTAGGCAGGTCATCAACCGTATTTACCGTAATGGTAACAGTAGCCGTACCACAGTCCCCATTACTGTCACATATCTCATACGTAAAACTATCAGGGCCATTGTAATTGGTGCTTGGCGTATAATCTATCGTATCATCGGTCGGGTCATTGGGCGTACCATTGTCATTTACCGTGGCCGTTCCATTGGTTGGTGGGGTCACTATGGTTATGGCTCCCGTACTTGGGCCATCCCCTCCAAAATCATCATTGGCCAAAACATCTATGTTGGTGGCAGTATCTTCATTTAAGCTAACTGAATCGTCTACAGCGTTGGGAAGATCATCAACTGCATTTACCGTAATGGTAACAGTAGCCGTATCACAATCCCCATTACTGTCACATATCTGATAGGTAAAACTGTCAGGGCCATTGTAATTAGAATCCGGGGTATAATCTATCGTATCATCAGTTGGGTCATCGGGCGTACCGTTGTCGTTTACTGCGGCCGTTCCATTGGTTGGCGGGGTCACTATGGTTATGGCTCCCGTACTTGGGCCATCCCCTCCAAAATCATCATTTGCCAAAACATCTATGTTGGTGGCAGTATCTTCATTTAAGCTAACTGAATCGTCTAAAGCATTTGGATTACAATTCAGACCATTAGGACCTGTTCCATCAGCAGTTCTTGTATCTACGAAAGCTCCATAAACCCGTATTGTGTTATCAAACAATGTAGCATTTACTAAATCGCCTACTGTTATCCTAATTTCGTCAAACTCTTTTGTGGTTTGGACACCTACATTATAGCGTCCCGATGTTGTCCCGAAAATATCCAATACTGCTGTCAGGTTGATTAAACTTCCTGCCGTACCACACTCTTGGAGGATTCCGTCTAAATAAGTACAGATTTGTAAAGTATTGAACAATTCAGCTTCAACAAGAGACTCCATATCCTGAATAGCAAATCCTGCAATGCTGCCAATAGGGAATGTGTCCATTGGGTCTAAAACCGCAATACTTCCACCCGATATTACTCCTGCCGTTACTTGAATTTGTGCAAAATCTGCTGTATCTGGCGTAATCACATTTTGAGCATTATCAACAGAACATCCCACACAAGCGACTCCTTTTGTTCCTGTTTCAAAAGAATTGATGATGACAGGAAACCCGGAACCTCCTGTGTTCAACCATAATGTTTGGTTACATTGTATGTTTCCGGGGCATAAATTTTCCACTATGGCTCTATAAACATCTGTTTTACCTAAATCGGCACTAACCAAATTGGTAAGGGTTAATTTAACCTGATCAAAAGGAAGAGACGATACAAAACCAACAATACGGCGTCCACTGCTTCCTGTCAATAAAGGGGTATCTGCCCCCAATAAAGCCCCTACCCCGGTTTTGGTTTCCTGGGGCACTCCATCAAGAAAGGTTGTAATAGTGATATTATCTAAAATATCTACATCTAAAATAGTCGTGTTTTCAATCTCAAAGCCGGCAAATGTATTAGCCGGATAGGTATCCAAAACATCTTCAACAGCTATAGATCCAAAAGCAAGAATTCCTGCGGTAAGTTCTATGGTAGCAAAATCTGTGTCTAAACTTGAGATAAGATTTTCAGTATTTGAAATGGTGCATAATGCACAGACAGCACCACCTATCTCGGTATTTTCAGAATTTATAATAACCGGGAAGTCAGGATTATTAAAACTGGTAACCTCATTACAAATTAAACTTGGTCCGGAACAGAAATTTTCAACCATTGCGCCATATACCCTGGTTTCGCCAAGGTCTACAGATAGTGTGTTTGATACTATAAATTGAATTTCATCAAAAGGTTGTGTGGAAACAAAACCCACAACACGTCTTCCATCTCCTGTTAGCAATGTAGTACTTGCTGACAACAAGTTACCAATTCCTGTTTGGGTTTCTTGCGGAGTACCATTTAAATATGTTTTGATGGTAATACCATCCAATAAATCAACCGTTAAGAGATTGGCATTGGATATTTCAAAACCTGCAAAGGTTCCTACTGGATAAGTATCCAAAACATTTTCTACAGAAATGGCTCCGGTAGCACCTATTCCAAGGGTTAAATTTATTGAGGCATAATCAGTATTGTCAGATGTTAAGATATTATCAGAATTTGTAATCCCACATAACGCACATACTACCCCTCCTATTCCTGTATGGCTACCATTAATAACTGTTGGAAAGGCAGGATTGCTAAGTGTAGTTTTTTCATTACAGTTTAAAGAAGGCCCAGCACAATACTTTTGAATAACAGGATAATACACCTGAGCAGAAAACAAAAGGCTTATTAAGGAATTATAACCAATGCGTATCTCATCAAAATCTTGAGAAGTTACAAACCCAAGTATTACATTACCTTCTGCATCAAGCAAACTAGTATCTACTCCAACCAAACTGGTTACAGCATTGTAAGTTTCTTGCAAATTTCCATCTAAATATGTACTTATAGTAACCTCGGCACCAATAGAGACTTGTAAAAGACCATTTGAGCTTACTTTATAACCAGCAAATGTGCCTGCTGGGTACACTTCATTATCAGTATCAGAAACGCTTAATTCAGCTTCACATGCCAACCCAGTCATGTTAATTGAAGTAAAATTACTCATGTCCGTATCTACTAAATTGGATACTCCTGTTACACTTCCCAAACAGACAATAAGTTCTGGCACATCATCTGTTATAGCAGCAATAAGATTGTCGAAATTTAAATCATTAACCAAAGGCACCTTTTCATTGCAGGGTGCATTGGAGGGATTAAATATATACTCTGTAGAAATATCCTTCCACCAATAAAAATTGCCATTAAACTCATCCAACCAATTGTTTTGCTTATCAATAAAATGAGGTGCAATTTCATTTACATAGTCAATGTCCTCGGAAACATTCCAATATATTGAAGGTGATTTATCTGCTTTTGTTGGTTGAAGGAACCAAAAGTTTACAGCGACAAAAATTAATCCAATGCGGATAAATAGTAGGTTAGGTATTGATTTCATTGTAGGTTGTTTTAATTTAAATCATATTCTTTTTTAAATAAAAAGTGTCTGAGACCGCCCCTCTGTAGATTTGTATGTATTTCTATATCATTTTATCTTCCTATTATTCATTCAAATTACTAGAAAAGTCTTGTTAATTTTAGTTAAACTAAACATTTTTTCAACATTTTCAAAATTTTTGTAAGAAAATATTTTTATAAAAAGTTGAGGAGAAGTTTTTACTAAGACTATTATTGATTTCCATCAGATTTAAAAATACCTTTGTTGATTTTCGGTCAATAGATCGCTTAGTTTTCATAAAACACTATTGAATGCAGGGAAGCAATACCTTTTGAAACCGTCACATTTTTGAAATTAATAATACTATCTTTGCAACCGATTTGGAATAAAGATTATGAGTTTTATTAAAGAAATAAAAAGAAGAAGAACCTTTGGGATAATATCACATCCTGATGCAGGTAAAACAACTTTAACTGAAAAACTGTTGCTTTTTGGTGGAGCTATTCAAGAAGCAGGTGCCGTAAAAAGCAATAAAATTAAAAAAGGTGCCACTAGCGACTTCATGGAAATTGAGCGTCAACGTGGAATTTCTGTGGCTACTTCTGTTTTGGCTTTTGAATATGAAGGAACAAAAATTAATATTTTAGACACACCTGGCCATAAAGATTTTGCTGAAGATACTTTTAGAACTCTTACGGCTGTTGACAGCGTTATTGTTGTGATTGACGTTGCTAAAGGTGTTGAAGAGCAAACTGAAAAGCTTGTTCAAGTTTGTAGAATGCGTAATATTCCAATTATTGTTTTTATTAATAAATTAGATAGAGAAGGAAAAGATGCTTTTGATTTGTTGGATGAAGTTGAACAAAAACTAGGATTGAAAGTAGTGCCTTTAAGTTTTCCTATTGGAATGGGTTATGATTTTAAAGGTATTTATAATATCTGGGAGAAAAACATAAATCTCTTTAGTGGTGATAGTAGAAAAAACATTGAGGAAACTATAGAAATTTCTGATTTAGAATCTTCTGAACTTAATAAAATTGTTGGTGATAAGGCAGCTATTGCATTACGCGAAAATTTAGAATTGGTAGATGGTATTTATCCAGAATTTAACAAACAAGAGTATTTAGATGGCCATCAACAACCTGTGTTTTTTGGTTCTGCATTAAATAATTTTGGTGTTAGAGAATTATTAGATTGCTTCGTTCAAATAGCACCACAACCTAGGCCTAAACAAAGCGAGGAGCGTTTAGTAAAACCAGATGAAGACAAGTTTACTGGCTTTGTTTTTAAAATTCACGCTAATATGGATCCTAATCACCGGGACCGTTTAGCCTTTGTTAAAATTGTTTCAGGTGTTTTTAAAAGAAACACACCATACTTACATGTTAGACAAGGAAAAAAATTAAAATTTTCAAGCCCAAACGCATTTTTTGCTGAAAAAAAGGAAATTGTTGATATCTCTTATGCTGGTGATATTGTTGGATTACACGATACTGGGAATTTTAAAATTGGAGACACCTTAACAGAAGGAGAACTTATTAATTATAAAGGTGTTCCAAGTTTTTCTCCAGAACATTTTAGATATATAAATAATGCTGACCCACTAAAATCGAAACAACTTTTTAAAGGAATAGACCAATTAATGGATGAAGGTGTTGCCCAATTATTTACCTTAGAACTTAATGGAAGAAAGGTTATAGGAACTGTGGGTGCGCTTCAATATGAAGTGATTCAATACCGATTAGAACATGAATATGGAGCCAAATGTACTTATGAAAACTTAAATGTATATAAAGCTTGTTGGGTTGATCCAAAAGGTTCAAAAACAGATGAATACAAAGAATTTATTAGAGTAAAACAACGATATTTGGCAAAAGACAAGCAAAATCAGTTGGTGTTTTTAGCAGATTCAGCCTTCTCATTACAAATGACTGAACAAAAATATCCAAGTATAAAATTCCATTTTACCTCTGAATTTTAACCTGTTAACGAAAATATTTTTATAATTTTTAAGTATTCTTAATATTTACAATATAAAAATATTGATTTCTTAATTTAAGTTGTTTATTTTAAGATTTTAATAATTCATAACCCCAAATTATGAACGCCTATGGATTCTTATACTAATGAATTCAGTAATGATGAAATTACTGTAACATACGAGCCAAGCATTTGTATTCATGCAGAAAAATGCGCTAAAGAATTATCCAGTGTTTTTAGAACATCTATTATTCCTTGGATAAATCTTGATAATGCTAAAACCAATACGGTTATAAACCAAATTAAAAAATGCCCTTCAGGAGCATTAAAATACAGAAATAACAGCAACAATAAAAAGGCCTGTTAAATTTCTATTCAAAAAGTGTTTTTAAATAAAAAGCCCATTGAAATATTTCAATGGGCTTTTTATTTTTTTTATGCTTGACCTGTTGGCCCAAAATTTAATGGTATTGGAGGTTGTTCATAATCTTTAATTTCTCCATGAGCGCTTTCAAATCTTGAAATATTTTCTCCTAAAGCTTTAAGCAATCGCTTAGCATGCTGAGGCGTTAAAATAATTCTAGACTTCACTTTATTTTTAGGAACTCCAGGCATAATATTTACAAAGTCTACAACAAATTCTGAAACTGAATGATTAATAATTGCTAAATTTGAATAAGTTCCTTCAGCTACTGCTTCATCTAATTCAATGTTAATTTGTCCTGGTTTAGGTGCTTTATTATCTTCTGCCATGGTAATGGTATTAGTTAAAAGAAAAGATTCCCAACAAAATTGGGAATCTTAACTGTTTAATTATAATTTACTTCTTTTCTAGCTTGCATCATTTCATCAAACTCTTCTTTAGAACCAACTATAATATTGGTATATCTACGCAAACCGGTTCCGGCTGGTATTCTATGTCCAACAATTACGTTTTCTTTTAGTCCTTCAAGATCATCTATTTTAGCTGCAACAGCTGCTTCGTTTAAAACTTTTGTAGTTTCTTGGAAAGATGCTGCAGAAATAAATGATTTTGTTTGAAGAGATGCTCTTGTAATACCTTGTAAAATAGGTGTTGCAGTTGCAGGTTGTGCATCTCTAGCTATTATAAGTTTTTTATCTTCTCTACGTAAAATAGAATTTTCATCTCTTAATTGACGAGCTGTAATAATTTGTCCAGCTTTCATATTAACAGATTCTCCTGAATCTTCAATGACTTTTAAGCCAAATATTTTATCGTTTTCTTCAATAAAATCTGATTTATGTACTAATTGATCTTCTAAGAAAAGAGTATCACCAGAATCAATGATTCTAACTTTACGCATCATTTGTCTTACAACAACTTCAAAGTGTTTATCATTAATTTTTACACCTTGTAAACGATATACTTCTTGTACTTCATTTACCAAGTATTGTTGTACTGCAGATGGTCCTTTAATATCTAAAATATCATCTGGAGTTACAGAACCGTCAGAAAGTGGCATACCAGCTTTTACGTAATCATTTTCTTGAACTAGAATTTGACTAGATAATTTAACCAAGTATCTTTTAACTTCACCTAATTTAGACTCTACAACTATTTCACGGTTACCTCTTTTAATTTTACCAAATGAGATAACACCATCAATTTCACTTACAACCGCTGGGTTAGAAGGGTTACGTGCTTCAAACAATTCTGTTACACGTGGTAAACCTCCTGTAATATCTCCAGATTTTGCTGATTTACGAGGAATCTTAACTAAAACTTTACCAACTTTAATTTTCTCTCCATCATCAATCATTAAATGCGCTCCAACTGGTAAGTTATATGAACGTAAAATATTTCCTTTACCATCTTCTACATGAAGTGTTGGTATTAAACGTTTGTTTCTTGCTTCTGATATTACTTTTTCTTGGAAACCTGTTTGCTCATCAATTTCAACTTGATAAGTCATACCTTGTTCAATGTTTTCATACTTAATTTGACCAGCAAATTCAGATATAATTACACCGTTATATGGATCCCATGAACATACAACATCACCTTTACTTAATTCATCTCCATTTTTAACAAATACTGTTGAACCATAAGGAATGTTATTTGTACTTAAGGTAATTCCAGTCTTTTTATCGATAAGTTTCAATTCTGATGTACGAGAAATTACAATATCTACTGTATTGCCTTCACTATCTTCACCTTTAACAGTTTTAAGATCTTCAATTTCTGCTACACCATTAAATTTAACAACTAATTTGTTTTCTTCTGAAATGTTACCCGCAATACCACCTACGTGGAACGTACGAAGTGTTAACT
>DJWL01000050.1 GCA_002441545.1 Flavobacteriaceae bacterium UBA6231
GTTGCAAGTAGAAGGTTTTAAATAACTAACTGTAATTGGATATGTTTCTCCTAAAGTAAACGATTCAGGAATATCAACACTTTCAATTGGTAAAATTTCTAAATTGTAATCAAGAGTTTTGTCATCCAAACTACAGGAAGCAAATAAAATTAGAAATAAACTTAATAAGATTAACTTTTTCATAGCAATATTGTTTAATTTGATTTTTTATCCAATAGATGCTAAGAAGAAGAAAAGGTTGCGTATATAAATAAAAAACCCCAATAATTTGGGGCTTTATTAACTATTTTGAAGCTTTTAAAATGGCTTTAATTTTATTTTCCAGTTCGTCTTGAAGTTCTGGATTATCTTGAATGAGAGCTTTAACAGCATCTCTACCTTGTCCTAGTTTTGTTTCTTCATAACTAAACCAAGAGCCACTTTTTTTAATGATTTCATGTTCAACAGCAATATCTAAAATCTCTCCAACTTTTGAGATACCTTCACCATACATAATGTCAAACTCTGCAGTTTTAAAAGGTGGAGCTACCTTATTTTTAACCACTTTAACTTTTGTTTTGTTACCGGTAACATTACCATCAGTTTCTTTAATTTGTGTAGAACGTCTTATATCTAATCGTACAGATGCATAGAATTTTAGCGCGTTTCCACCTGTTGTAGTTTCAGGATTTCCAAACATAACACCAATTTTATCTCTTAACTGGTTAATAAAAATAACGGTACAATTTGTTTTGCTAATAGAAGCCGTTAATTTTCTTAAAGCTTGAGACATCAGTCTAGCATGCAAACCCATTTTAGAGTCGCCCATTTCACCTTCAATTTCGCTTTTTGGTGTTAAAGCAGCAACAGAGTCAATTACTACAATTTCTATAGCGCCAGAACGTATTAAATTATCTGCAATTTCAAGTGCTTGCTCACCATTGTCTGGTTGAGACATAATTAAATTATCAATATCAACACCTAATTTTGCAGCATAAAACCTATCAAAGGCATGTTCGGCATCAATAAAAGCGGCAATACCACCTGCTTTTTGAACTTCAGCAATGGCATGCAATGTTAAAGTTGTTTTTCCTGATGATTCTGGCCCGTAAATTTCAATAACTCTTCCACGTGGATATCCACCAACACCTAACGCAATATCTAATCCAAGAGAACCAGATGGAATGGCTTCAACGTCTTGAATTGCGGCATCGCTCATTTTCATTACGGTTCCTTTACCATATGCTTTATCTAATTTATCTAAGGTAAGTTTAAGTGCTTTTAATTTTGCTTCTTTTTCAGTACTCATTTATAATTTTTATTTCTGTAGTTATATATGCTAAAATAATACTTCTTTTGTCACAATACAATTTTATAACGCAACCTTTTTCCACATTTTGTATCTAATAAGAAACATGGGAAATTTTTGCTATGAATAGAACCAGTTTAAAAATTTGAAATTAAAAAAACAGGATTGCTAATATTTGCAATGAGCATATGTGGAGTCCTAATGTTGACTAATTCAAATAAACAAAAAAGCACTTTATAACTATAAAGTGCTTTTTTTATGAGATATAGCCTAGGTTTTTTAAAAAAATGTACCTTTGCCTCTTTAAATATTCTTTAACCTTAAAACGTTAGTATAGCATGCAACTGTACAATAAATTAAGCGCAAAAGAAAGAGCAGAATTAATCGACCAAGCAGGAAAAAGTCGATTAACGCTTTCTTTTTATCAATATGCCAAAATTGGCAATCCTCAAGTTTTTAGAGATCACATGTTTATTACTTGGAATAATTTAGATGTTCTTGGTAGAATTTATGTGGCTCATGAAGGCATTAATGGGCAGTTATCGCTTCCGGCAGACAGATTTAACGAATTTAAAGAACACCTTGACGGTATTTCTTTTTTGCAAGGTATTCGGTTGAATATAGCTATCGAACAAGATAATAAATCATTTTTAAAGCTAAAAGTAAAAGTACGCGACAAAATTGTTGCTGATGGATTAAATGATGATACGTTTGATGTTACCAATAAAGGCATTCATTTAGCCGCTGAGCAATTCAATCAAATTATAGAAGACGAAAAAACTATTTTGGTTGATATGCGTAATCATTACGAAAGTGAGATAGGTCATTTTAAAAATGCCGTTACGCCAGATGTGGATACGTTTAGAGATTCGTTAGACATTATTGAAGCCGATTTAAAAGATCACAAGGAAGATAAAAACTTGGTTATGTATTGTACAGGTGGCATTCGTTGCGAAAAAGCCAGCGCTTATTTTAAACACAAAGGGTTTAAAAATGTGTATCAGTTAGAAGGCGGTATTATTGAATACGCAAGACAGGTAAAAGAGCAAAATCTTGAAAATAAGTTTTTAGGTCAAAATTTTGTGTTTGATGACCGTAGAGCTGAGCGAATAAGTCATGATGTAGTTGCTAATTGTCATCAATGTGGAGAACCTTTTGATATGCATACTAATTGCGCAAATGATGCCTGCCATTTATTATTTATTCAATGTGATAAGTGTAAACACGACATGGATAATTGCTGTTCAACAACTTGTAAGGAAATACACGCTTTACCATATGAAGAGCAAAAAGCCTTAAGAAAAGGACAAGGCAATAGCAATGATATTTTTAAAAAAGGACGTGCAGACCATTTGCCATACAAAAAGGATTTAAGAAATATTTTTGAAATTCTTAAAGTCAGTAAACAAGAATAAAAGATTATGCAGAAAATTGAATTAATGGCACCTGCCGGAAATTTTGAATCGTTGCAAGCGGCCTTAGATAGTGGAGCAGACTCAGTATATTTTGGTGTGGAGCAACTAAATATGAGGGCAAGAGCATCTATAAATTTCACTTTAGATGATTTACCAGAAATCTCAAAACGTTGTAAAGCAAAAAAGGTAAGAACCTATTTAACGCTTAATACTATAATTTATGACCACGATTTATCCATTGTAAAAACTTTAATAAACAAAGCAAAAGAAACGGGAATTACAGCGGTTATTGCCATGGATCAGGCTGTTATTATGGCGGCTAGAGAAGTGGGAATGGAAGTGCATATTTCAACTCAAATAAATATTACCAATATTGAAACCGTTAAGTTTTATGCATTGTTTGCAGATACTATGGTTTTGAGTAGAGAGCTTAGCTTGAGACAAGTAAAAAAGATTACTGAGCAAATAGAAAAAGACCAAATTAAAGGCCCTTCAGGCAAACTAATTGAGATAGAAATTTTTGGTCATGGAGCTTTGTGTATGGCTGTTTCTGGAAAGTGTTATATGAGCTTGCATTCTTACAATTCTTCAGCAAATAGAGGCGCATGCAAACAAAATTGCCGAAAAAAATATACTGTCATTGAACAAGAAACAGGTTTTGAAATGGAGATTGACAATGAATATATCATGTCTCCAAAAGATTTGTGCACAATTGATATTTTGGATCAGGTGGCTGATGCTGGCATTAAAGTTTTAAAAATTGAAGGTCGTGGAAGAGCTCCAGAATATGTAGCTAAAGTTATTTCATGCTATCGTCAAGCCATTGATAGTTTAGAAACTGGAACCTAT
>DJWL01000069.1:0-25483 GCA_002441545.1 Flavobacteriaceae bacterium UBA6231
TACTTTTTCAACCAAATTTGATTGCATTTTTTGGTAGGCCTTGGCATTTAGTATAATGGCCAAAGTTATTAATGCAACGCCCATAAATATTAATGTTGGGTCTCCCTGTGGATTTGAAATATAATTTACAATAACCCCTAATACCAAAGCGATTCCTATGGCAACGGGAAAAGCAACCGACATTCCCGCTATTGCTATGGCAGCCACCAATAATATGTTTGCCGCATTAAATATAACTCCTCCAATAAAAGCAGATGTTAAGTTTTCAAAATTTGCTTGTGAAAGATCTTCAAGAAATGCCCTACCTTCTATCCCGGTACTTCCCAACGTAAAAGCTAGCAGTAACGTAGCTATCAGAATCCCAAACCCATAATCCCAATAAAATAGTTCAAATCGCCAAGTTTTAGTGGTTAATTTTGTTGTGTTTGCCCAAGAACCCCAGCAAATCATGGTAACAACACAAAGGAAAATGGCCAATCCGTAATTTTCTACAATGAACATGAATTAAGTTTTTAAGTTAGTTTTGTTTAATTGAAATTTCATTTCTGTAAGGAACTGATGCTTGTGCCCCCAATCTTGTTACCGAAACAGAAGCTGCTTCAATAGCAAATCTTATTGCTATTTCCCAATCCATTTTTTCTGTAATGGCAACTGCTATTGCCCCACTAAAAGTATCACCAGCAGCCGTAGTGTCCATTGCTTGGACTATGGGTGCATTTATTTTTAGTTTTAAAGTATTGTTTTGAAAATAGGCGCCCTGTTTTCCTAAAGTAATAATCACATTTTGAACGCCTTTATTTAAAAAAATATGGGCAGCTTGTGAGGCTGTTTCATCATTTAAAACGGTGACACCAGTTAATAATGTGGCTTCTGTTTCATTTGGTGTCACTAAGAATAAACCGTTCAATAATTCATCATCAAGTTTTTGTGCCGGTGCAGGGTTGATAATTACTTTTTGATGATTTGCTTTTGCTTTTTTTGCAATGAATGCTATGGTTTCCATAGGAATTTCCAATTGCATTAGAATGATTTCAGCACTTGAAATATCCTTTACTTTTTCAATATCTGATGGCAATAAATTAGCATTGGCACCGGGAGCAACGACAATACAATTTTCTCCCTCTTCATTTAATAAAATCAAGGCTGTACCAGATGGCGCTTTTTCATCAGTAAAAACAAAATCAGTATTAATCATATCCTTTTTTAAACTTTCAACGGTTTGTTTGCCAAAAATATCGTTACCTACTTTTGATACAAACGTTACATTGCCTCCCAATCTAGCCGCCGCAACGGCTTGATTGGCGCCTTTACCGCCCGCATTCATAAAGAAAGTTCCGGCCAAAACGGTTTCTCCGGGTAATGGAAGTTTTTTTGCTTTTACCACCATATCGGTATTGGAGCTGCCTATGACGATTATTTTATTTGTTTTCACTTTTAATGGATTTGTTTAGCTTAATTTTTCAGATTTTATACTTTTCCTCTTTGGTAACGGTTTTCCATTGGTCAGTTCTAAAAGGAACAGCAGGATATCCTTCCTTGTTAAACAAATTGCTTTCTGTTGCATCACCAATCCAGCTATAGTGAACGGCAATTGGTGTATCTACTTCGTTGCTTGAAAGTATTATTTTATTGTCTTTAATGTAAGCTGTTGCATAATGAAAAACCTGATCTTCTCCAGCTATTTCAAACCCTTTAATATACCCGTATTTGTCTGGTGTATATAAACCACTTCCAATATCATCAAATGAAACTATAATTTGATTACCTTTTATTTCCATTGATTTGTACATGGGGCCACAACAAACCATGGGCTTATTATATACATTATTAAAGGCAAGAGCAGCTAACCGTTTTCCTACATCTTGCTTGTTGGTTGGATGAATATCTCTAGGGTTAGTGACCAAATCTGTTGTAACAACCATTCCTGTATTTGGTAAGCTCAAAGCCATTGTTTGTGCTTCCCTAAGTTCTGCCCAGCCACAACCATCGTTACTGTTTCCTCCGGCAATAAAGGATGCTAATTGCATATAATAAAACGGGAAATCGCCTTGATTCCATTTTTGGCGCCAGTCGTTTATCATTAGTGAAAATGCTATTCGATATTGAAAAGATCTTCTTGCATTAGATTCTCCTTGATACCATAATACGCCTTTGAAAGCAAATGGAATGAGCGGATTTATCATAGCGTTGTAGCATAGAGAAGGAAATGAATTTTCGTTGTTCGTTTTTTTTATGGATTCTACCTGAAATTTCCAAATCCCATTTAATGGAATGATGGTATTATCAATAATTAATCTGAGATTGGCAGGGTCTCCATAAATACCACCGCCACCGCCAGTATCTGTTACCCTTATAGCAATTGTATTGGTACTTTCATTCAATATACCTGCAGGGATTGTATATTTCCTAAAAGCGTCCCATTGGCTAGTACTTCCTATTTTTATGCCGTTCACGTAGGTATCGTCATAGTCATCAATTGTTGAGAGTTCTAAAATGGCTTGTTTTTTACTATCACCAGTAGGTATTACAAAAGATTTTCGCAGCCAAACTATACCGTCTAATTCACCTAAACTTTGCTGTTCCCATAAGCCTGGTTGGTTCAATTCTGGCCAATTGGAATCATGATATGCCGCTTCTTTGAAATTATTTGCATTTGCAGCATTTATTTTTTCACCTTGTATTTTTTCTATTCTCATTTCAAACGTTTTTACTTTAAATTTTGAAAGAGAATCTAAACTTATTTTTGGCATACCGGCAATCATTTCTAAAAATTCGCCACTGCTTTCATAACCATTTCTACTAATCCAGGTTTCAATATTTGTTCCTCCCCATGATGTGTTTATAAGCCCGATTGGAATTTTTAATTCGCTGTATATGTTTTTAGCGAAAAAATATCCGGCAGCCGTAAAATTTCCAACAGTAGTAGAATCGCAGACCTGCCAACCATTAGCTGAATTTACATCTCTTTGAGGCAATGAATTTATTTCTTTGTCAATTTTAATATGCCGAATCATTGGATTATTTGCAGAAGCTATTTCTTTTTTAGTGTCGTTAGACTGTACAACCGACCATTCCATATTTGACTGTCCTGCACATATCCAAACCTCTCCAACAAGCACATTTTTTATTTGAATGGTATTTTTCCCTTTAATGATTAATTCAAAAGGGCCTCCTGCAGTTTCGTTATCTAAACGGATCATCCATTTACCATTTTTGTCAGCTGAAGTTTTTTTGATTTGTTTGTCAAAATGAACTTCAATTTTTTCATTTGGTTTGGCAGTTCCCCAAACAGGGATTGGTGTATTTCTCTGCAACACCATATTGTTAGAGAAAATTTTAGATACGGAAACCTGTGCATTAATTATAATGCTGCTAATCAGTATGGTTATAAGAGACAAATACTGTCTTTTCATTTTTAATAACTTTAATGTGCTTTTATTTAATTTCAATCCAATCTAACTTAATAGTGTTGGATTTTACCAAAATTTTAATCTTGTTTTCTCCTTTATTCAAATAAAAATTTCCCAGGGTTATTTCTGTCAAATTTTTATTGTTTACAGTAAAATTTATTTTTTTGTTATTAATTTCAATGAGCAGTTTAGCGGGTTTCGTTTCACAGGATGCTTTTAATGAAATTTGAAAGGTTTTGTTTTCCGGACTCATAAAATTGTACACTGTCCATTCTGTTTTTTGAAGCTCGATGGATTGGTCTGACCAAAATTGCGTTTCATCTGTACTGTCCAACTTTATTTGAACAGGTTCGTCTTTTCTGTAAAATTCAGATTTTTTTAGTGTGTCTAAAACAAAATAAGAACGGTTGTAACCATCAAAACCATAATTTTCGGCTTCTATTTTTCCAGAGATTCTTGTGTTTATAGCGTTACAGACATCCTCAAAATACTCGCAGTTTGATAGTTTAATGTTTTCTAAGAAGTCATTAAATGCTTTTTCAGCAACATTACTGTCTGGTTTTTCTCCTCCTCTTGTATATTCAGAAATTAAATCCCAATTAGCTGGTTTTTTAATGGAGTAGGGTGTATTTTTAGTATTCAATTTTTTCCAAGGCCAAAATGAAAAACCAATGTTATTTTTTTCAAAATATTGTGTGGTTGCCCAATAGATGGCATTTCCTTTTTCACCGGTTTCTCCAACCCAAATGGGTGTGTTAAGCTCATTGCGTTTTTTTAGAAAGCCATCAATACTATTCAAATTATCTGGTCTTGACCAGCAATAATAATGAAACTGATAAAAAACATTAGAATCAAAAGGTGTGTCAAAAAGAGACCAATCATTTGCCCAATTAAAACCTTCTAAAGTAATCATATGCTTTTGGTCCACTTTTCTAATTTCAGATGTAATGCGTTTATACAAAGGCACAAGTAAATGTTTGTATTTTTCTGCGAATCCGGTATTGATTGGTAAGGGCTCGTTTAATAAATCGTAAGCAGCAACGGTTGGTTCATCTTTATATCTTTGAGCAATTTTTACCCAAAGATCCACAAGCTGATTTTCAAATTTTTTATTAATGAATAGTTCTGGTTGATCGTTTGCACTATCATCAATATTGGCACCTGTTTGTCCACCGGGAGCTCCGTGCATATCAATAATAACATAAACTTTGTATTTTTTGCACCACGAAATTAAGGAGTCAATCAACTGAAACCCCTCTTCAAGATAAACAGGGTTTTCATCTTCAGTTAAAAATAATCTAGAATTTAGAGCTGGTCTAACGGAATTGAATCCCAATTCTGCAATTCGTTTAATATCAGCCTCTGTGATATAGTTTTGCCTATAAGTTTTCCAAAAGTGAGCAGATTTTTCTTTTCCAATTAAGTCTTCTACTACTTTTTCAATTTTTCTGGGACGATCTCCGAGACCACCAAACTTCCACATGTAACCTTCAGGTAAAAGCCAGTTTCCAAGTCCAACACCTTTTAAATATATTTTCTCGCCAGTTTCGTTGACTATATCTTGTCCAGATGTATGCAAAAAAGTTAAATTATTTTCTTGCTTTGTTTGAGCCTGTGAAAAACAGGCAATAATTAAAAATAAAAATAAAGTTCTAAATTTTTTCATCTGTTTATTTTTTTACATTAAATGGTAGCCAAACATTTACTTCACCTCCAGTTTGACTTGCATCTGCATAAGGAACCAGTATTAATTGTTGTTCTGAATCGTTGCCATTTTTATCAATCATGTTTACAGTATAGGTTTGCTTTCCAATCCATTGGGTTGGTAAAACATCAAAAACAGTTTTAACCACAAGGTTTTCAGTTGGCAATAATGGATTAGTGTTTATGTCTACTCCTGTGTTCAAAGATGAGTCAAATGCCAAGACTTGCGGGCCTCTTTGAAATGCAATTTGATTGGGATAACTTTTCCCTCCACTTAATATTTGAATTGGCATATCAAAAGAGACTTTTATTTTGTCTCCCGAAGTCCATACTCTATCAATTTTTAAGTAATGATTGGCTATACCCCTATATTCTTTTTTACCAATAGTGGCTTTAAAAGACGTGCACCAATCAGGAACCCTTAAGGATAGTGCAAAAGCTGCTTTTTGAGATGGGTTAACGGTTATGGTGGCATCACCGCTTTCCGGGAAATCACCTTCAATTTGTAATGATAAGTCTATTTCTTTTCCCTTTGAAGTTGCAACTGTTTCTTTATAGGTAGCAGGTTCATACATCATTAACGTTGGGCTGTTTTGCACATTGCCAAAAGAGAAATACGGTATCATTGCAATACCCCTTGGAACGCTAGAGGTACAGCAACTAATGTGGCAAATAAAGGGTTTTTTGTCCATGAGGGGCGTGTAATAACTTACACAACCTGTTTCCGGGTTTTCTGCAGCAAGCAAATGGTTATAAATGGTTTTTTCGATTTGATTGACATACTTTAATTCACCTGTTATACTTAAAAGTCCATGGTTTAATTGAAGCCAGGTTACTGTTACACAACCTTCTCCCATGTGGTCCTTATCGGCCGCCGGTAATAATTCGTCCTCTTGAAAATGTTCCCAAGAACTGGTGGTTCCGGTAATGTATAGTCTGTTATCAACAATGTCTTGCCAAGCTATTAAAACAGGGTTCAGCAATTTTTCATCTCCGGTAACTCGGTATAAATTTACCATTCCAACAAAATTTGAAAGCATTTCATAGGCTTTGCCATTGGCCACGTTATTTACCTTTCCTGTGGATAATAATGTGCTTATGATTTTAGGGCCGTTTTCCTGCTCCCACGCATCAATGATATAATAGCAAAAATCCAGATATTTTTTGTCGCCGGTATATTTGTACAGTTCTACCATGGGGTCCAAAATGCTGGTTGCAGCCATTCCCACGTGGGTTCCTGCCAAAATAATGTCTCTTTGTCCTGGATTTTTTCCAAAGGTGGTGCACATTAAATCCCCTATTTTTTTACAAGCGTCCAAAGCAGGTAGGTAGCCCGTTGCAGTATAATAGGCAAGCAGGCCATATAAATTGTACTTGTGCGACCATACATCCCAACTTGTCCAGTAGGCATCAGGCGTGTAAGTTCCTAAATAGCCATCTTCCAATTGGGTGTTTATCAATTCATACATCATCCTGTCCATCTGCTTTTTGAGTCTGGAATCATGGGTGTTTTTCCAGTCATTGCATGCAGTTTCCAAATATTTGCCAACATGTTCACCTGCCCAAGGATGAATGCCGGGTCTTTTTAAATAAGAGCCAATGATGCCCTCTTCATCAACATTTAAAAGACGTTCCACTAAATTTTGCGATTGACGTTTTCCTAAGTAGCCATTGAAGTGTTGATTTTGAAAGGGAATTGAGGTATAAATATCCTTTATTTTATTTTCAACAATTATGTTCGGCTCTTTTGCTATAGGAATTTCAATATGTCTATTGGCCAAATACATTTGTCCGTCTTCTATGGAAGCAGCACTGTTGTTTTCTAGAATCTGATAGCCTACTTTAAAAATATTCCTTTTTTCTGGTTGATAATTTGAAGAGGAAACAACTGTTTTGTATCCTTGAACTGGTTTTACTTCTACAGGCAATGTTTCGGTAAACAAAATGGTATTGGTTTTATCGGCTACCCAATATTTTATGCTTCCATCAAAAGGGTTATCGCTATTATTAGTGAACGTAATATTGGTTTTGAATCCGTTATTGTCGGTTTCTAAAATTTCATACGCTGTTGAAATATAATCGGACCATTGAATCGGAGCAAAGTTGTAAGGCCCTTCATACATGCCAATCCCCGCATTGTCTGGACTAAATACCCTAACGGCTATAATATTTTCCTTATCCCACATAACATCGTTTTCTGAAATGATGTAGGAACGGTTGGTATCCCATTTAGTTTCATAGTTTGGAGGCAAAGACCCTGTTTGGCCGATTAGTTTCCCATTAAAGAAAGTTTGATCCACATCATCAATTTTTCCTAGGTTTAGTTTTATTCCATTGTCGTTTTTAGCTAGGCTTTTCATGCTTGGAGGAATAATTATCTTGATTCTATACCAGGCAAACACATTTGCTTTTTGGGTTGTAGAGGTCCAGCTTGTAGCCAATAATTTGGTGTCCCAATTGGCATCATCAAATTCCAGATTGGCCCATTTTAAATCATCGCCTTGTTTGAATTTGCATTCGTTGGGTAATTGCTGCACTAGTTGCGCGTGAATTTGGTTAGAGATAACCACAGCAATAAAAACAATCAAAATATGGGTTGATACCTTGTGTTTAAAAAGTGATTTCATGACGTGATGTTTATTTTTTTTCTTTATGCTTTATTTTTTCTGATAAACCCTTACATAATCCACTTCCATGGTTTGGGGCCATATGGTTTCATCCACCCCATTTTTCCCACCCCAATCACCTCCAACAGCAAAATTCATGATTAAGTAAAAGGGTTGATTAAAAGGCCAGTTTTTAAGGTTCTTATCTTCAGGGGAATAAGTGTTTTTAATGTTATTTGGCGTGTCAATGTAAAAGCTTATAGTGTCTTCAGTCCAAATAATTCCATAAGTATGAAATTCTTCCTCTGCCGTCTTTAAGTTAATGGCCGTTTTATTATTTGTGTAGCCGTAATCACTTTTTGTATGAATATTGGTATGCGCTATATTTGGTTCGTAACCCACATATTCCATAATGTCAATTTCCCCGCACAATGGCCATCTTGCCTCTTCATGATTGGATCCTAACATCCATAATGCTGGCCAAGTGCCCTTGCCATGAGGTAGTTTAGCCCTAAATTCAATACGGCCGTACTTGAATTCCTTCTTTCCTTGGCTTGATAATCGGGTGGAGGTATAGCCTCCTTTTTTATTCTCGCCTGTTTTGGTGACCGTTATATAGAGTATACCGCTTTCTATTTTGTAGTTGTCTATGTTCTCAACATATTGCTGCCACTCGTTGTTGACTTTTCCGGCGTCCCATAATTCAAACGACCAGTTATCTAAATTAACACTGTTGCCGTTAAACTCATCGGCCCAGACCAATTCATACTGTTTTGATAACGCTGTTGCCTTTTTGCCGCTTGAACAAGAAGGCAACAGTATCAAACTAATTACACCAATGAAAAAAAAACTTACTTTATGCATCTTTAATTATATTGGAGCTTTATTTTATTATAGAATTCCTGCATTACAAAAAACGCTTTCTTTTTAATACCGTGGTTTGATATCAACCCTTTTCTGTTCCATCCGTCTTGAATACCCGGGAGCACTCTTTTTGGAGACCTGAAGTCATTTAATATCCATGGACTTGTCCCTCTTATGTTTGGGATTTTCTCAATCATTTTTAGATTTTGTTGGTACAGATACTCTTGATATTCTTCTGTCCATCGTTCTTTTATGGTTCCGTGCAATCCTTGTAAAGCACCACCACCAAATTCTGATATCACCACCGGTTTGTTGTATTTAATGTCCCACTTTGCATTTGGGGCTTCTTCCAAAGAGCCACCGTACCATCCGGTATATTGGTTAAAGGCCACAATATCTAGAAACTTACCAATTTCATCATCAACAATGTTTACATCATCTTTAGTATGTTTTTCCAATGCAGCACCAACAAGTCTGGAATCATCTTTGCTTTTTGTATGTGTTATAAGCTCTTTAAGGAATGTGTTTCTCGCTTCCGATGGAGGCGTTTCGTTGGCCATGGACCAAATAATGATGGAGGCTCTGTTTTTATCCCGTGTTATGGCTTCAGATAATTGATTCTTGGCATTGTTAAACGATATTTCATTGGTAAAATCGACCGTCCAGTAAACAGGAATTTCTTCCCATACCATAAGCCCTATTTTATCAGCTAATTTCAACATATATTCATTATGCGGATAATGCGCCAATCGAACATAATTACAGCCAAGTTCCTTAGCCCAAGTTAAAGCAACCAAGGCATCGGCATCATTGTATGCCCTGCCACCACGCATGGCGTTTTCTTCATGGATGCTAATACCTCTTAAAAAAATGGATTTGCCATTTAAAAGAATATTGGGACCTGAAGTTTCAATAGTCCTAAAACCAATAGTATCTGTTAAGTCCTGATAATCTGTTTTAATGGTTATGGCATACAGTTTGGGAGTATCTGGTGACCAATACTGTATGTTTTTTGTTTGGATTTCAAAGGCTACATACCCTTCGTCATTTGTTGTTAAAGGATGATTTATTTTCAACTCGGGAATGGAAAGTGTTACAACCTCGTTTCCCTTTGAATGGTTGAGTTTAACATAACCACTTATGGTTTTATTTGAGCCTTTTTTTAGTTGAATGCTGTAATCTTGAATAAAGGTAGTAGGTTCTTCAATAAGTTTTACATCCCTGGTGATGCCGCCATAATTCCACCAATCTGTGTTAATGGTTGGAATGGCTTCCTTAAATCGCTTGTTATCTACTTTAACAACCAGATAATTATCAGTTGGTTTTACAGTATCTGTGATTTCAAAATTAAATGGCGTAAAACCTCCCTCATGGGTTCCTAATTTTGTGCCGTTCAGGTAAACTTCGGCCTTGTAATTAATGGCTCCAAAATATAGGAACAATCTATTATCTCCTTTAGAAAGGTTATAATCAAAAGAACGTTTATACCAAATGGTTCCTTCGTAATAAAACAATTTGTCCTGTTGCGAATTCCAGTCCCCGGGAACGGTTAGGGTAGGGGATTTGTCAAAATCGTATTCCACCAGAGCCATTTTATCATCGGTATGATAATTATTAAAAAAAGCAGAATTGTTTTTTTCCTTAAGCTGGTCATATGGCTCATACCTGTAATTATAATATCCGGTTTCATAAGGGTCAACAATATAATTCCATGTTCCATTTAACGACGTTACATGCCTGTTTGACGTGTTGATCAACAAGTTTTGAGCTGGCCCTATTAAGGGTAATAAAAACAGCAATTTTGTGAAAATAGACTTCATTTTTTTAATCAATTAATTCAAAATAATCTGTCAATCTGATATCGGCAGAGGAAGACCCAATCATAATCTCAAATTCTCCTAATTCAGTAATTCTTTCAGCTTTTTGATTATAAAAAGACAGTTTTTCTTTATCTATAATAAATGTAACTGTTTTAGATTCGCCAACGTTCAATGCTATCTTTTGAAAATCTTTTAACTCCTTAATGGGTCTTACTACTGATCCAACTTTGTCCCTTAGGTAAAACTGCACTACTTCTTCGCCAGAAACTTTACCTGTATTGGTAATATTTGCAGTAACTTCAATAGTTTCTTTATCTGTCATTTTCTTTTTGGATACTTTCAAATCAGAATATTTAAAGGTAGTATAGCTCAACCCATAACCAAAAGGAAATTTAGGACTGTTTTTCAAGTCGATATATGCTGAAACATAATTAGTGTTGGTTTCGTTATCGGCTGGTCTTCCCGTATTAAAATAATTGTAATAAATAGGAATTTGACCTATTTCCCTTGGGAATGACATAGGTAATTTACCAGAAGGGTTGTAATCACCAAACAAAACATCGGCAATGGCATTTCCTGCTTCACTACCTAACCACCAAGTGTAAATAATTGCGGGAACATTATCGGCTGTCCAATTAAAAATAAGCGGCCTTCCGGCATTAATTAAAACTACAATAGGTTTTCCTGTAGCTTGAATAACTTTTACTAAATCCTCTTGAACACCAGAAAAATGTATATTGCTTCTGCTTTTGGCTTCGCCACTCATGTTCCATCCTTCACCAATGCTTAATATTACAACATCAGCTTGTTTTGCAATTTTAACGGCTTCAGTAAAACCGTTAGTGTCTTCTCCATCAATATCACAACCCTTAGCGTATAAAAGTTTGGTGTTTTTCCCCACTTTGTTTTGTAAACCTTCCCATTGAGAAACAATATAGCTTGAATCAACATCTTTTAAATTAATGGCCCAAAAACCATGATTTGCTCTTTTTGGTTTTACCATCGGACCAATGAAGGCAATGGTTTTTATTTCTTTAGATAGCGGGAGTAAATTATTTTGGTTTTTTAATAAAACAACACTTTTTTTTGCAATATCTCTTGCGGCTTTTGTATGCTCAGGATTGTTCAGTTCATATTGTTCCCGTTCTGGGTTGCAAAATTTAAAAGGATTGTCAAATAATCCTAACTCAAATTTTTTATAAAGTATTCTTTTTACGGCCTCATCAACCAAAGCAATAGGGACCTTGTTTTCTTTTACCAATTGAGCTAAATTATTTCTATAGCAATTGCTTTCCATATCCATATCACTTCCTGCGGTTATGGCTTGTAATGCTGCTTCTTTATTGTCTTTTGCGTAACCGTGTTTAACCATTTCACCTATAGAACCCCAATCAGAAACCACAAAACCTTGAAAGTTCCATTTTCCTTTTAGAATATCTCTTTGCAGGTATTTGTTTCCTGTTGCAGGTATTCCGTTTAAATCATTGAACGAATTCATAAAAGTGGCAGCTCCTGCATCTAAGGCTGCTTTAAATGGAGGCAGATAAGTCTCCCAAAGCATTCTTTCGCTCATATCAACTGAATTATAGTCTCTTCCTCCTATGGCAGCACCATAAGCGGCAAAATGTTTGGCACAGGCCATTACAGAATTGACATCGCCCAAATTTCCTTGAAACCCTTTTACCCTTGCATAGGCAATCTTTGAGCCTAAGTAAGTGTCTTCTCCAGCTCCTTCCATGACTCTTCCCCAACGTGGGTCACGACCTATATCTGCCATAGGAGCAAAGGTCCAGTGGATGCCACTAGCAGAGGCTTCTGTAGCAGCAATTCTAGCAGATAGACCAATAGCTTCCATGTCCCAACTAGCAGCTTCTGCTAAAGGGATTGGAAATGTGGTTTTATATCCATGAATGACGTCAAGACCAAACAACAAGGGAATTTTTAGCCGTGATTGCATAGCTAATTCTTGATATTTCCTTGTATATGTTGTTCCTAAAACATTTAACATGGAGCCAATTAAGCCATTTTTTATTTCTTCTTGTTTGTTGGGGTTTATGGTAATAGGGCCAGTAGCTGTCCAGTCACTGGTATATTGATTTAGTTGACCTATTTTTTCTTCTAGGGTCATTAAAGCTAATACTGAGTCAACTTTTTGCTCAATCCTATTATTTGTTGTTGAACTATTTTTTAAATCGGTTTTGTTACCGCAAAAAGTAAATAGAAAAGAAAAAAGTATAGCAATAACTATTTTAGAGACACTTTTTATCATGGATTATCTTATTTAATAAAGTTTAGAATTACAAAAACAGGTAAATGGTCGGAAGGATATTTCAAATCTTTTGAGTCACTTAGCACTGCATATTTTTGAACATTGAGCTTGTTGTTTTTTGAGGTGAATATATAATCTATCAATTTTGTTACGGGTTCGTTATGTTTAAAACCATTAAAGGTGCCAGAAGGGCCAAAAGGCGGATTTTTGGAAACGGCACGCGTATCGTTCATTTCTTTTTTAAGATTAATAATCCTCTCTGCATCAGGTTCAGAGTTAAAGTCACCCATAAAAATCACAGGATAATCTTTTGTGTTTAATGCAGCTATTTTTGAAAGGATTAATTGTATTCCTTTGGTTTTGGCAACTTCACCCATATGGTCTAAATGAGTATTGAATACCCAAAAGTTTTTTTTGGTTTGCTTATCTTTTAACAATGCATAAGTACAAACTCTATTAAAAGCAGCGTCCCAACCTTTTGAAACTTTATCGGGTGTTTCAGAGAGCCAAAACGTATTTGTTTCTTTAAGAATAAACCGGGTTTTTTTATAAAAAATATTTGAAGATTCCCCTTCGCCAACACCATCTCTTCCAATACCAACATGATTATATTGTTTTAGAGCAGTTTCAATATCGACCACCTGATTTGGTTTTGCCTCTTGAATGCCAAAAATATCGGGTTCATAAAACTGTATTTGGGAAGTAAAAAATCCTTTGCGAAGTGGCCAAGCATTTTCTCCATCGACGTCAACATCTAAACGGATATTGTAGGTCATAACTTTTAATGTTTGTGCATTAGAAATTATGCTTACTAAAGAAAACAAAAGTAAAAAAGCTGTTTTTTTCATATTAATTTAATTTTTGATACACTCTTACATATGCTATTTGCATTTCGGCCGGAAAAATACTATCATCAATTTTACCACCCCAATTACCACCAATGGCGAGATTTAGAATTAAAAAATAAGGTTTGTCAAACGGCCAACCTTGATTGGTAGTCTCTTTTCCGTTTTCACCTTTTACAGCTTCATAAAACAAGTTGTTGTCTACGAAAAATTTAATACTTTTTGAAGTCCACTCAATTCCGTATAAATGAAAACTATTTATAACGTCCGGTAATTTGCTAAAATGGGTGTATTGGTTGTTTTTAAAAAAATTATAAAGTTCAGAATGTAATGATGTATGGATTACGTTTGGTGCTTTACCAACATGCTGCATAATATCTATTTCACCACAAAGAGGCCATTTTTCGTTCTTTTTAAGAAGACTTTCTGGAAGCATACAAATGGCTGGCCACGTACCTTTACCTATTGGCAATTTTGCCATGACTTCAATTTTACCATATTGCAATGAAAATTTTTGATAGGTTATTAATCGGGCTGAGGTGTATTGAGAATTT
Source organism: Flavobacteriaceae bacterium UBA6231 (assembly GCA_002441545.1). Lineage (GTDB taxonomy): Bacteria > Bacteroidota > Bacteroidia > Flavobacteriales > Flavobacteriaceae > Yeosuana. The sequence continues at coordinate 14,073 of DJWL01000069.1, forward strand.
TCATGCTCCTTTTTTAGGGCAACAATATGTAACATACCATCTTTTACAAAAGAATTTTCAAGGGATTTTTCTAAATAAAATTGTTGTTCATTATTTTCCCAACCATGACCTCCAACATCATAGCTCCATTTAGTTGAATCTGGTAATCCAGAATATTCGAATTCATCAGACCATATTAAATGATAGCCTTTGTATAATTTAGAACGGAGTTTGTTCCTTTCTTTTAATAATTCGGGTTCATTGGTAGTGATAAAATCAAAATTGTTGGCTATGGCCCAATCTAAATCAGAAACATCGTTAACAGTCCAAGTATTTAATGTTATGTTATTGTTTTTGGCACTTTCAATCCATTCGGTATGAGATTTAAAAACTGTAAACTCATAATCTGCACCATCTATATAATCCTTTTTTAATTCCTCGGGGGATTTATCACCTTCTAAATATTGAGTAGATGCAAAAGGATTCAATTCCTTTATTTTTTTAAGAATATCATAATCAAAGCTAATATAGATAACCCAATTTTGCGCCTTAAGATCTTCAACTAATTGTACTACTTTTGTGGCTATTAGCAGGCTTCTTTCTTTACTTAAATCGGATGGTTTTATCTCGCAAATTAACTGTGTTGTGTAGTTATTTTCAATACCTGCTAAAATATACTCTCTTAAAGTAGGTAACTTTTCTCCATTAGAAAGTTTGAAATCTGCTAAATCTGCATAAGTTGTTTCTTCTATTATTAAATTGTTATAATCTGAATCATGGTTAACAATTAATGAATCATCAACAGTCATTCTAACATCAAACTCAGAGCCTCTAAATTTTAAAGCTATAGCATTTTTTAGGGAAGCAATTGAGTTTTGTGGCAGGTTATTGGTTTTCCAAGCACCGCGATGTGCAATAATATTATTATATGAAAAAACAACACCTTGTTTTGAATCTGATTTATGGGAATTACAAGCTAACAAAAGAATTAAAATTAATATTATTATGTTTTTTCTTTTTAAATTATTCATTTTTGATTTTTTTAAAGCTGAATCTGCTATTAATAAAAACAACAGAAACAGCTTATAAAAAATAATTTTTGAAAATAGTGTTGAATACTCTAATGCTAAAATAAAAACTCCCCTCAATTGAGAGGAGTTTCTTGTTAATTTTTAAAGTTTAATTTTTTTGAAATATTTATATCCCATTAAACACAAAATGGTTATCCACTATATCAAAGAGTAGATTATTGTCTTAAATAAGACCTAAAGGGATTATTTATGACCCTTTAGGTCTATAAAAATTAATAAAAAAACTAACTCAAATAATATTAAACTAAATTTACTATTTTACATACTATTGCAAATACCAAGGCACTTTATTAATACCATCAAATCCACCATACTGGCTATCAATTGCTGCTTGATAATTACCAGGATTAGTAGTTATTTCAGCTGTTGGGTATTTCAAACGTTTAGGATAAAGCGTGTTATCCTCTGGATTTAGGCTAGTTGCTGGGTCTAGAGGTAATACAGGATATCCTGTACGAAGAATTTGAGGGTAATTTAATCCATTGCCTTGAAAGAAATCTATAAGATATCTTTGATCCCATATTTGATGTTCGCGGTCTGTTTTGGTTCCAGTCATTGCGTAATCGGCATCTCCTGTAAAATAGTTGTCAATATAGGTTTGATCTATTGCCATTCCGTGAGCATAATTAGCTGCAGAAGCCGCAGGCAGACTCTTGAAAAGATCAAGCATGGCTTTTACACCGTTTTCGTAGTAAACTTTAGCTGCAGCAGAACCACCAGAAACCCAGCCTTCCTCAATTGCCTCAGCAATAATAAAGCTTTGCTCTGCATATGTAAATTTAAGCATAGGGTCTCCGGCATGAACTTCTCCATAGCGTTTATTTATTGTACAATAGTTACCAGCTTGATTATTAGATGTAATAACTCCATTTGACAATGATGATAAAGCCCCTTCATATGCAGAAAATTCATTTGCTTGCATGCCGCCAGAAATTAATGCCGCAGCTGGTTCTGCAAAATAAAATAATCTACGATCATTATATTTTTTCAACATATCAACCACTAACTTAGAAGGGATGTCTTTAAGTCTTCTAGCTTCAGTTGCAGTATAAAATGGATGATTTGTTCCAGAATAATCAGTGTAAGTTAATTTAAAATTATCACTGTTACTACCTAATAAATTATTAGCAGTTACTATTTCTGCGAAACGTGTTTTTTGAGCAGCTGAAGCTTTTTTACTAATTGTTTGTATAACTTTTAACTGCATTCCATTACATAACTTGCGCCATTTAGTAGGGTCTCCATTATACATGATGTCTCCACTAAAAGTTGTTCCTGCTGCAAAAAATTGCTCTGCAGCTTTCAAATCTTCTAATACTTGAGCAATAACATCTGCTTGTGTATCATATTTTGGAGTTACGTTTCCTTCTTCTGCCTGTCCAGCTTCAGAGTATGGAATATCTCCCATAGATATTGTATTATTAAATCCATACCAAGCTTTCATAAATAAGGCCAACCCTTTATATGAAGATTCAGATACCGATCCTTCAGAAAATTCAACCATTCGTTTAAGATCAGTTAAATTTTGGAATGAACCAAAAGAACCATAAGGATAGGGATTGTAATATTGTTCCCCAGATAAATCTTGATTAACAAGATGATGTGCTTGTAAATTTCCTGTTGTGAAATCATTAGGATTTGGATTCCAAAACCTAAAAGCGCCTTTCAATACCCCAGCAGCAAGCATATCAGGAGAAACACTTGTTGCAGCGTCAGGGTTTGTATTTAATTCCTCATAATTACTACATGAATTAGCAATTACAAGAAAAAATAAGACTATAATTATATGTTTTATATTTTTCATAAGTTGATAAGATTAAAAAGTTAATTTAATATTGCCGCCAAGATATCGTACTGCTGGGTCTGCAAAGTCTTCAGAACCACCATCTGGGTCAGAATATTTGAAGTCTTTAGCCCATAAAAACACGTTTTGTCCAACAAAACTTATTGATGCTTCTTTGGCTCCCCATCCTTGTAAGAATTTAGAAGGAATATTATATGTTAAAGAAATTTCACGTAGTTTAAAAAACGTTTTTTCATAAGTATCTAAAGGTCTTCCTGTACCACCCCAAGCACTACTATTGTGTACATTTTTTACATAATCAGAATATGTTGTATATGTTGTATTTGGTCCATAAACACGGGTGTCAGAAAGAACAGTTCCAAAAGCATCAGAATAAGTTACAGTACCAGATACTACTTGTACACCCTGAGAAAGCCAGTTTGTAGATCCTGGAGTAGCAACATCTAGTGCTCTTTCAGGAGTAACAGAATCAGGGTGTCCTCCTGCTTGCCACATATAACTTTCAGTTCTTGTGTTTGTAAGACCACCTTTTACACCATCTAAAGAAATAAATAATTCAAAATTTTTATATTTTAAATTTGAATTTATACCCCAAATATAATCTGGATCAGTATAGCCGTATCTAGTATCAAATCCATTAAATAATTCTTTACCATTAGATCCAATAATATGATTTCCTTCTGGGTCAACTTGATAGTCTCTAATTAAGAAGTTATCAATTCGCTCTCCAACTTTATTCCATGGATTTTTAGTGGTATAAACATCATCTATCTTGGTCCAGTAACATGCATAAGTTGACCAGTTGGCACCTAAGGTCCATTGCCAGTCTTTAGTTTTAAATGGTGTAGCATTAAGTGAAATTTCCCATCCTCGACGCTCTATTCCTTCTCCAATATTTATAAGTGTACTATTATATCCAGAAGCTTGTGATACAGGTGCATACTTTACAAAATCTACAGTTTCTTTTTGATAGTAGGATACATCAAAACCAATGCGATTTTTAAATAACATAGCTTGTAAACCATATTCTATAGTTGTAGATTTTTCAGGAAGGATATTTTCTGCATCATATAGAGCAGTAGGAGAATATCCTGCATTAAAACTTGAACCCCAAATGGCATTACTAGTACTAAAAGAACTATTAACAGTATATGGACTTGCTGGTTTTTTTGATACTGTCCATGAATTTCTAAATTTCAATAAATCTAACCAACTTTTTGTTGATTCTGGTAAAAGTTCAGAAACCACAAAACTGACAGCTAAAGAGGGATAAAAATAATCAACTTTATTATTTTTATTTTTTATTTGTAACGATGAAGCCCAGTCATTACGTCCTGTAGCTTCTAAAAAAAGAAAATTGTCATAAGAGAAAGCCAAACGACCAAATATAGAATTTACTTGTTGACCGATAACGCTTGTTTTAACAGATGCAGGATCTTTTGATGCTGCCAATGAGAAAAATCCAGGAACAGTAAGACCGTTATTTGTATTAGCTAAAAAGTTACTATCTTCTTTATTATATATTGACCCACCTACAAGATAATCTATTTTAACTTTATCAATAATAGTTCTATCACCTGTTAAAAGTAAGTCAGCATTAATACTATGGCCGGAACTTAAACCTATACCATATGCTCCTGTTTTACCTCCACCTATCCAAGTGTAAGGATTACCAGGTATACCTGTATTACCTGATGACTGATAAGAGCCTACTGCAATTCTTAGTTCTCCTTTATCTGTATAAGAATCATATCCAGCACGAACACTGGCTTTCAACCAATCAGTAAGTTGATAACTTAAAGATAAATCGACATTAAAAATATCGCGAGAAGTTTCATTTGTTCTTTCGTAACGGTCAAAATATGGGTTGTTTGATCCTCCTTTATATGTAAAATTTTGAACTTGATCTGGAACAAGCCAATAATTATTTTTGTAATCTAAAACATTAAAATCTGCTGCAGACCAAATAAGCAAAGAATACATAGCATCATAAGCGGTATAACTATTTGATCCTAAATTAGGAGTGTGTTGATTAGCGTATGAGAAATTAGAGCTCATTTTAAATTTGTCTAAATTAACATCTCCTCCAAAAGTGTAAGTATATTTGTCTAATGATGAATTTGGGTATTAACCTTTATTTTCTATCCAGTTAATAGAACTTCTAAGAGCCAGTACATCGCCTTTGTATCCAACATTAATGTTGTTGTTAGTGATATATCCTTGTTCTAAAAAGTTGGCAAAATTGTTTTTACCAACAGGTAGATACTCATAATCTCTGTAATCTTTCAAAAACGGATCCCATTGGTTGCGGATTGTACCATCCATAACAGGCCCCCATGAGCTATCTGAGTTAATATTATAGGTGCCGTTTGTTCCACGTCCATAAATACCTTGACGCTCTGGAATAGCTAAAAATCCAGCAGTAAACATGGTGTTAGTAGCAAAACTTGTTGAAATTCCAAGACCCTCATTAGTACTACCATTTTTGGTTGTAACCAAAATGGCACCATTTGCACCACGGAAACCATAAAGGGCTGAAGCTGTTGCTCCTTTTAGAACACTTAAGGATTCAATGTCTTCTGATGAGATATCACCAAGAGACTTGTTGTTATACGGAACCCCATCTATTACTAATAAAGGTTCTTCGCCCCGAATAGTAAGTGATGGAGCTACACCAAAATCAGATGAGTTTTTTACCAAAAGCCCTGATACTTTTCCTGTAAGCGATGTTGCAACGTTGACAACAGAGATTTTTTGTAGGTTTTCTCCAGACACTTTTTGAACGGCATAACCAAGGGCTCTTTCCTCTCTTTTAATACCTAAGGCTGTAACAACCACTTCATTTAACGCTTGAGTTTCTTCAGCAAGAGAAATGTTTAAATAATCCGAGTTATTAATTATAATTTCATTTGTTGTGTATCCAATAAAAGAGAGAACTAGCGTTTCTCCTTTTTGAATATTAGACAGTATAAATTTACCATCAAAATCTGTTGATGTTCCTTTTGTTGTATTTTTTACAACTACAGAAACACCAGGTAAAGGTATGCCACTTTCATCGGTCACATTTCCTTTAATTTCAAAAGTCTGTGCCGTAGTGACAAAAACACAAAAGAATAAAAAAAGCGAAAAAAGCATCTTTACCCTTTTAGAAGATAGTTTTAATTTCATAATTAATTAAGTTTAGTTTGACATTGTTTAAACTTGAATACATTTATTTTTAGTTCTATGTAATTAAGCTTTTGTTAAAATTAAATGGAAAAAATGACGGATTCATAAAAAACACTACTACAAAAAACGAACATTATAATTTTAAGGCTATGCATATCCTAATTTGTATAGTAATATAGCTTAGGAAGGGTAGAAAAAAAATATGTTAAAAAATTTAACTTTTTGCATTTGAACCACGTTGTCGTGGTAATGACGTAGTAAAATTTAGGCTTGTTGTGGTGTTAAATATCTAAGATGTGGTTAACAAGGCTTTCTTTATGCTCTAAATTCATTCTTTTTCGCATTCGATATCGTTTAGTTTCAACACTTCTAACTGAAATATTAAGCAAGGAAGCAATTTCTTTTGATGATAAATTTAAACGTAAGTAGGCACAGAAACGTAAATCGTTTGGGGTTAAATCTGGGTACATTTTTTTGACTTTATTCAAAAAATCTTTATCAACATTATTAAAGGCTTCTTCAAAAAAGCTCCAGTCTTTTAATGTATTCAAATTATCATCTACTAATTTTATTACCGATGCATTGTCTTGTTTTTGAGGATTATTTTTTAACTCTTTTTTTATACTAGCTAATAATTCATTTTTCTTAATAATACTCATGGTTGAAATAGCTAATTCCCTATTTTTATTTTCAATTGCTTGATTCAACTTTTCATTTTTAATGCTAATAATTAATTGCTCGCTTTCCAATTGTTTGTGTTCAAGTTGTTTTTTATAATATTTTTTATAGGTTTTATGGGTAAATAATGTAATACCCAATAAAATAAATAAGTATAGTATAATGGCAGAGTAAGATAAATACCAAGGTTTCAAAATTTCAAAATCATAACTTATGACATTATTGGATAATTTATTTCCAATTTTGGCGCGTATTTTAAAAGTATAATCGCCAAAGGGGAGGTTGTCAAATACAAGTTCTGGTTTTGGTGTCCACTCGCTCCATTGGTTATAGCGTCCTAATAGTTTATACTGATATTTTATTGTTTGATACTTATTATAGTCTGGAACACTATAATTAAAAACAACTGAATTATTGATATATTTAAATTCGCCCTTAAATTCACCTGATTTATGAAAGTCTACACTAATGTTTGCTTTTTCAGGGTTTTTTAATTCAATTGTATTTAGAAAAATGTTATAACCCTTATTTTGATTAATGCTTGAGAGATCAAGAGTAATATAACCGTTTGCGGTTCCTAATAAAAACGTATTATTTTTAAGATGTGTTATGTTTTCATACCCAATCATTGCTTTTCTTAGCTTGTCAGGAATCGATATTTTATTGATTTTGAATTGATTTGTCAAATTATCAACAGTTACGTAACTTATGTTTTCTTTTGAAAAAGCCCACAGTTTTTGAGTTTCATCAACTACTAATTTTCCAGACATATAGGTTGCGTCTGTTACTATAGGACTTAGTATGGTGTCTTTTTTAAACTCGTTTTCTTGATAATCATAATTAAAGACGCCTTTTTCAAAAGCATATAAAAGATGATTTTTAAATTTTATTAAACTTGAATATTTTTCAATAGGAAGCGTTGGTTCTCTGAAGATATCAGTAACGGAATCGAAATTATCATTAATTTTTAACCTAAAAACACCTTTATAACCGTGACTGATCCATATTTCATTTTTGTTCAGTATTTCAAAGTGCCTCACCGAATTATCAAATCCATTTATTCTATTTTTTATACCCCATGTTCCATTATTTTTGGATAAAATATATAAACCACCATAATTGCCTTGTAATAATTCGTTTTCTTTATTTGGGATTTGTCTAAAATTCCATGTGCCTAGTTTGTCTGCTACTAATGTCGCTTTGTCTTTATTGATAATAAAAGTTCCATAATGATGTCCACAAAATAACTCGTTATTGTAAATAAACAAACTCCAAACTTGACCAGCTGTACCATCAATAAAATGGAATGGTTTGTCACTTCCCATTTCTTTAAAAAAGAGACCTTGATTAGTTCCTAAATATAAATTATTAGCAAAAATTGATATTGCATAAACAGTTCCAAGACTTCCTTCATTATCTGTAAAAATTCTAATAGGGGACTTTAGATTCATACAATTAATTCCATTATCTAAACCAATCCAAATATTTTCATCAACATCTTCAAACAATGATAGTACAGTATTGTTACTTAATCCATTTTTTTGATTTATTTGATAAATGAGAGTCCCATTACTGCTCAAATAAATGAGCCCGTCTGAAATAGTTCCTATAACGAAACTGCTGTCATTTAATTGAATACTTTGATAGACATTTATTTTCTTTAAAATGTTAGCGGCTGGAATGTCCCAAATAGAAAGCACATTGTTTTTAAAAACATAAAAACCATTTTTTCTAGTTTGTATAAGTAATCCATCTTCAAATGGAAAAAGATTGACAATAATACCTTCATCAAGAACAGGATCATGTATTACTTTTTTTGGTTTTCCTTCTTCAATTTTATAGATTCCTTCACCAATAACACTATAATAAATAGTATTATTAATGTTAAAGGTTCTTGTTATAAAATTGGTTGAGTTAATAACATTAAAATTATCACTCTTGGTATTATAAAAATAGATACTATTGTATGATTGAAAAAGAATCCATTCGTTATATGAGATAATGTTCCATATATCTTCATCCTCAATCATTTTTTTATTTAACTTTGGAATTAAAGACGTATAAAATAATTCTCCGAATTTGTCTTTTTGCCAATACCCAAATTCCATATTACATCCTGTATAAATTCTATCACCTACAGCAGTTACAGATCTAATTATAGTATTGTTTGGAGACTGATAAGTTTTCCATTTAGCTCCATTAAATTCTAAAAGTCCTTTATTATTACCAACATAAATAAATTTATTTTGGGTTTGAGATATCCTCCAATTTTGGTTTTCTCCGCCATAATCTTCAGGAGAAAATTTTTCTATAGGAGGAATTTCTTGTCCGTACAAATTACAAATTGCAAAAAACAAGAAAATTAAATTATGCGCTATGTGAATAGCTTGTTTCATGAAGTTTATACTAAAATAATCATTTGCTTTTATAATTATCATATACCTTTATGATAATTAAAGCAATTTAAGCAGTTTTTTGATTTATTGGTAATTAATCATTAATAATTAGTTGGCTTCTACAATTTTAAAGAACCTACTTTTAAAGTCACAGTTATGGTAATGCTAAGAACACTTTTACTAAGAGTTTTGTAGCATGCAAATTGAAATAGAGCTATCAAATAGTATAAACCTTTCTTTTTTAATTTACTGTTGCTTCTTTGCTCGATGTTTCATTTTTAAAGCTGTAAAGGTTAAAACATTTTTTTATTATAAATCTTCATTCCCTTCTTATAATGATTTTAATTTAAATTTGTGATAAATTGTTTTTATCATCGGTTGCTAAACTATTAGTAATTAAATTAAACAGAATAAAATAATGAAACTAACCATTGTTGCAGGAGCTCGTCCTAACTTTATGAAGATTGCGCCAATAATACGCGTTATTAAAAATGAAGTGCTACTGGGGAAAAATATTTCTTTTCGTTTGGTTCATACTGGTCAGCATTATGATGAGAAAATGAGTGCCACATTTTTTGATGAGCTTAACATTCCTTTTCCAAATGTAAATTTAGAGTGTGGCGGTGGTACGCAAGCAGAGCAAACTGCTGCAATTTTAATAGCATTTGAAAAAGAATTATTAGCAAACCCTACTGATTTAGTACTAGTTGTTGGTGATGTAACCTCAACAATGGCTTGTGCAATTGTAGCCAAAAAACTAAACTGCAAAGTGGTACATATTGAGGCTGGTATTCGCTCTTTTGATTTAACAATGCCCGAAGAGATTAATAGAATGGTTACTGATAGCATTACTGATTATTTTTTTACAACCACACAATTAGCTAACCAAAATTTATTAAATACAGGTGTTGATAAATCAAAAATATTTTTTGTAGGAAACGTAATGATTGATACATTATTGGCCAATTTACCAAGATTTAAAAAACCTATTTTTTTTGATGATTTCAATTTAATTAAAGAAGAATATTTTGTTTTAACAATGCACCGACCTGCCAATGTTGATGAAACAGAAAAATTAAAGGTAATGATGAACGAAATTGTTAATAATGTGAACGGTTTGCCTATTATCTTCCCCATGCATCCTCGTACTACTAAAATATTTTCAAACCTTCATATTAGTGCTAATAATCTAAAAATGGTTGAGCCATTAAGTTATCTGGAGTTTAATTATTTAGTAAAAAACTGCAAAGCAGTAATAACAGATTCTGGAGGAATTACAGAGGAAACTACTGTGATGGGAATTCCATGTTTAACATTGCGTGATAATACCGAAAGACCAGAAACAATTAACATTGGTACAAATGAATTAATAGGAACTAACCCTAATGATATAAAACCTGCTTTAGATAAATTATTTAAAGGAAATTGGAAAAAAGGAGGGATTCCTTATTTGTGGGATGGAAAAGCAGCGGAAAGAATTGTAAATGAAATTTTGAATATTTTTGAATAAAGTATTTTTATTCAAAAATTCTTTCAATAAATAAACCTTTTATTTTACCAAAATCTTGTTTGGGCTTTCTGCAAATAAAATTTTCTGATAAAGTTCTTCTTTATCGTCAATATATGGGTTGTAAATAGTTTTGGCCAATGTTACTTCATCAAAGTAAGATTTAAAAAAAATCTCCAACACGATAACTCAATGCAATAATAGTATTTGGCATTTTTTCTTTCGGTGTCCAACTGTAAAAACTTCCGTGATATGAAGATACTTTTGGTATTTCTTGTTTTGTAAGCAAAATATGTCCAACAATTTTATTTTCAATCACAGCAACCAATGATAATTTTGGAATAAAGGATTTTGATGTTCTTAAACGCTCCACAAGAAATTGCTCTTTATGGTCACTAAATTTTTCCGATTTAAAAGCTTTTTCTATCAAGTCGAAAACTACTTTAAAATCAGCTGATTCTTCTTGCCTAATAGTTATCTCATTCATTTCTCGTAATTTCAGGTTTTGGAATTGTCAAGATGTATGCAACAATAATTATTGTTGCAATTGCAGTTATTAAAAAAGTGATTGTTGCACCAAACTGAAACCAGATAAGTCCTGCCAATGAACTTGCTAACATTGTGCAGATGCTTTGAAATCCTGAAAATGTTCCTATGGCTGTTGCGGTATCTTTTTTATCTGTAATATTCGAAATCCACGCTTTTGAAATACCTTCTGTTGCTGAAGCATAAATACCATAAAGAAAAAATAATCCAAAAAACAGATACATATTTGTGTTTGCTGACAT
>DJWL01000069.1:25546-35916 GCA_002441545.1 Flavobacteriaceae bacterium UBA6231
CCTGATTTTTTTGCTTTTAAAAGCAAAAAAACATCAGAGCTATTAAAAAGTGTAAAAGCAAGCAGACCAACAACTAATTTTTTGTATTCTAAAGGGCTTACTTTCCAATAATTTAGAAACGAAAAAAACGGTGTAGCAACTTTTAGATTAGGTTCATTTGTCTTTTTATCTTTAAGTAAAAACGAAACCAAAACAGCAAGAAGCCCAGGAATAAAGGCGATAAAAAAAAGGGTTTTGTAGTTCTGTGGGAAATAATACAAATAAATCAAAGCTAAAGATGGACCAAGTACTGCGCCCAAAGTGTCCATTGAGCGATGAAATCCAAAAACTTTTCCTTTTGTTTTAGCGGTTGCTTCATCTGAAAGTATAGCATCTCTTGCCCCAGTTCTTATTCCTTTTCCGAAACGGTCAATGGTCCGAGCAAAGAAAATCCAAAGAGGATAAATAAAAATAGCCATCATTGGTTTTGAAATAGCACTAAAAGTATAGCCAATTTGAACAAATGGAACTCTTTTGCCCGAAGTGTCTGAAAGTTTGCCAAAATAACCTTTGCTTAAACCTGCTGTTGCTTCTGCAACACCTTCAAGTATTCCAATAAGTAAGATAGAAAATCCAATTGATTTTAAATAAATCGGCATGATAGGATACAGCATTTCGCTAGCTGTGTCTGTAAACAAACTTACCAACGACAAAATCCAAACGGTCCGTGTTATATATTTCAATTTATTAAGTTTGAATTTGTGTTCAATTTTAGTTAGTGTACAACTTAGTTTAAGATTAGTTAAGCAGGCAATAACTAAATTAGTAAAAGAAAATGTGCCAATGGAAAATTCATAAGAATTTCCTAGTAAGTTATGACCAAGTAATTATTTTTACACTTTTGTAAAAAGTAGTTTTTTGTTTATTATTATCAAATTCCTTTAATATTTACAAAACAGTATTTATTTAAAAAGGGTTTTTAATAAATCATCTGACACTAAATTTGGTAATGTAACCTTAAGGTTTGGCGTTCGTTCCATTTCTCTTTTTATCGCAAAAATAGCCTCTTTGTTTCTTGCCCAACTTCTTCTAGCAATTCCGTTATTAACATCATAAAAAAGCATATTTTTTAGTCTGTTTTCTGCTTCTTTTGTACCATCTAGTAACATACCAAACCCTCCATTAATAACTTCACCCCAGCCAACGCCACCACCATTATGAATGGAAACCCATGTAGCGCCTCTAAAGCTGTCCCCAATAACATTGTGAATTGCCATGTCAGCAGTAAACTTACTGCCATCATATATGTTTGAAGTTTCTCTGTAAGGAGAATCTGTTCCACTTACATCATGATGGTCTCTACCTAATACAACCGGACCAATTTCACCATTAGAAATGGCTTTATTAAATGCATTTGCAATTTTTGAACGTCCTTCGGCATCAGCATATAAAATTCTTGCTTGTGAGCCAACCACCATTTTGTTGTTTTTGGCTTCTTTAATCCAAGTGATATTATCTTGAAGTTGTTGCTTAATTTCATTAGGAGCCGTTTCAAAAATCTCCTGTAAAACGAGCATTGCAATTTCGTCGGTTTTATCTAAATCTTCAGATTTCCCTGAAGCACACACCCAACGAAATGGTCCAAACCCATAATCAAAACACATAGGGCCTAAAATATCTTGAACATAAGAAGGATATTTAAAATCAATGTTATTATCACTCATAACATTTGCTCCAGCCCGAGAAGCTTCAAGCAAGAAAGCATTTCCGTAGTCAAAAAAATAAGTCCCACGTTCTGTGTGTTTATTTATGGCATCAGCATGACGGCGTAATGTTGCTTGAACTTTTTGTTTGAATAGTTCTGGGTTTTCACTAATTAATTTATTAGCCTCATCATAAGTTATGTCAATAGGATAATAACCACCAGTCCAAGGAATATGAAGAGAAGTTTGGTCTGAACCTACATGAATAAAAATATCTTCTTTATAAAATTGTTCCCAGACATCAACAACATTTCCAATATAAGCAATAGATACTGTTTCATTGTTTTTTTTAGCTTGTTTTACTCGCTCAATTAATTGATTCATGTTGTCGATTAACACATCAACCCAACCTTGCTCGTGTCTTTTAGTAGCAGCTTTAGGATTTACTTCAGCACAAACAGTAATACATCCGGCAATATTTCCAGCTTTAGGTTGTGCTCCGCTCATGCCACCCAATCCTGCAGTTAAAAATATTTTACCTTTTGTTGTATCTCCTTTAGGCAATATGTTTCTAAAGGCATTCATTAAAGTAATAGTGGTTCCGTGTACAATACCTTGTGGACCAATATACATAAACGAACCTGCTGTCATTTGACCATATTGGGTAACACCTAAGGCATTAAATTTTTCCCAATCATTAGGTTGTGAATAATTTGGAATCATCATGCCATTGGTCACTACAACTCTTGGAGCTTCTTTAGAGGATGGAAATAATCCCATAGGGTGACCAGAATACATATGAAGTGTTTGTTCATCTGTCATGTTTGCCAAATATTGCATGGTAATTAAATATTGGGCCCAATTTTGGAATACGGCACCATTTCCTCCATAAGTAATTAGCTCTTCAGGATGTTGTGCTACAGCTGGATTTAAGTTGTTTTGTATCATTAACATAATGGTTGCTGCCTGTAATGATTTTGAAGGATATTCAGAAATAGGGCGGGCATACATGTCATATTGAGGCTTGAACCTGTACATATAAATACGTCCGTAAGAAATTAATTCTTCTGCAAATTCTATGGCTAATTCTTGATGCCATTTTTCAGGAAAATAGCGTAAAGCATTGCGAATAGCCAATTGCTTTTCATTCTCAGACAATATATCTTTACGTTTTGGAGCTCTATTTATTCCAGAAGGATAACTTCTTTTTGGTGGTAAATCTGTTGGAATTCCTTGTAATATAAGTTCTTTAAATGTCATTTTTTTTAGATTTATCTAACTATGAAAGATTGATTAATAACTAGGTTTATCATAGCATTAATATCATTTTTTAAAATTCTGTCCTCTTCAAGTTTTTTAACTTTAGCTCTTATAATTTTAAAATTTTCTTCTACAATTTCAGAAAATGTATTTGGTCTTCTAAACTCTAAAGCTTGCGCGGCATACATAAGTTCTATGGCGAGTATTTTCTCTAAATTTCCTAATATTTGATTAAATTTTCTACCAGAAATACTTCCCATAGATACATGATCTTCTTGTCCTAATGATGTTGGAATACTGTCTGCAGAAGGAGGGAAGCATAAAGATTTATTCTCTGTTACTAATGCAGCAGTTGTGTATTGCGGAATCATGAAACCAGAGTTCAATCCGCCTCCAGTTGTTAATAAACGTGGTAATCCATATTTGCCTTCAATTAATAAATAACAGCGTCTATCAGCAATATTTCCTAATTCTGATGCTGCAATAGAAGCATAATCCAGCGCCATAGCTAATGGTTGCCCGTGAAAATTCCCGCCTGAAATTGCCTCTGTTTCACTTAAAACAATAGGGTTATCTGTTACAGCGTTCATCTCAATTTTAGCTAAATCATTTAAATGATAGAAAGCATTTCTTGAAGCTCCGTGTACTTGAGGAATACATCTCATAGAATACGGATCTTGAACCCGTTCGCAATTTTCATGAGACATAATGTTTTCTGAATCTTTAAAAAACATTCTCATGCGCTTGGCTACTTTTAAATTTCCTTTAAATGGTCTTATTGTGTGCAATGCTTCTTTAAAAGGGGAAGCACTTCCTTTATACCCTTCAATGCTCATAGCACCAGCCAAATCTGCTAAATCAAGTAGATAACTCATTTTTTTTAACCCAACTATGGTATGAGCCAAAATAAATTGGGTGCCATTTATTAAAGCTAAACCTTCTTTTGCTTGTAATTGAAGAGGTTTAAGTGAGTGAGCTTTAAGTAATTGATTAGCAGGTACTATTTCATTATCTAACCAAAACTCACCTTCGCCAATTAATGGTAAAAATAAATGTGATAAAGGCGCCAAATCTCCTGATGCTCCAACTGATCCTTGTTCTGGAACTACTGGTAACAAGTTGTTTTCAATAAAGTATATAATGCGGTTAATAACTTCTAATCGAATTCCAGAAAAACCTTGACATAAAGCATGTACTTTACAAATCATCATGATTTTTGAGAGTTGCTTATCAATAGGATTTCCAACACCAACTGCGTGAGTAATTAAAAGATTTTCTTGAAGTTTATTCGTTTCTGCAGGAGTAATTTGTACATCGCATAAAGGGCCAAATCCAGTATTTATTCCATAAACAGCTTTGTTTGATTGAGCCATTTTTTCAACTCTCTTTCTGCTTTCATTTACTTTAGCTATAGCTTCATTAGAGAGAATAGCTTTTAAGCTACCATTTGAAACATTTATTACTTTGTTAACTGTTAGTTTATCTATACCGTATTTAAACATGGTTGAAATAATGTGTTATTTGTTGATAAATACAAAGTTATGCTTATTTTTGATGCTTAATAATATTAAATATTATAAGAAATGATACCTAAAAGTAATCAATTAGAATTACGTCACTTAAAATATTTTTTGGCAGTTGCTGAAGAGTTGCATTTTAGAAAAGCGGCAGAGCGTTTATACATTTCACAACCAGGGTTAAGTAGGCAAATTAAGCAGATGGAAGATGATTTAGGTATTGTGCTATTTGAGCGTCATAACAGAAAAGTAGAATTAACTAAAGTTGGTACTTACCTTAAGGATGAATTAACAAGAAATTTAAAAAGCTTAGACCATATATTTAATCATGCCAAATTACTAAATGATGGTTTGGGGGGAGATTTAAAACTTGGTTATGTTGGGTCGGCTATTCAAAAAGTGATTCCAGATTTGTTGTTGAAGTTTAGAAAAGCTCATACAAACATTGCATTTACATTAAAAGAAATGGATAATAACAAGCAAATTGAAAGTTTGCTTTCGCAAGAAATTGATATAGGTTTTGTTAGAATGGAAAGAGTTCCAAGACATGTTGAAATTGTGCCTTTATTAACAGAATCATTTTGCTTGGTTTTACCAAAAAATCATCCTTTAAGTAGTAGTAATTTTAAAAACATGAATCAATTAAAGTATGAATCATTTATATTGTTTGATCCTGAATACAGTGCTACATATCATGAAAAAGTGATGCAAATTTTTGATGATAGCGGATTTGCGCCAATAATATCACATAATACCATACATGCAAGCTCAATTTATAAATTGGTAGAGCATAATTTTGGTATTTCTATTGTTCCTAATTCATTAAAGTTGAGTGACAACAGTCATTTAAAATTTATAGATTTAGATAAAATACCACAAAGAACCGTATTATCTGTAGTTTGGAATAAAGATAATACCAATCCTATTTTAGAGAAATTTTTAGAATATGTTAAGTAATATGAGTTGTAATTTATATTTTACTTCTTTTGTTATCGTCTTACAATTGTCAGTTCTAAAAGGTGCTGTGTGAAAACCTTCTTTGTTATATAAATTACTTTGAGATGCATCACCGATCCAACTATAACGTACAGCAATAGGGTTTTTTACCTCGTCGTTAAAAACTAATACACTATTGTTTTCAATATATGCGTAAGCTTGATGAAAAACTTGATCAGTTCCAGCAATCTCAAATCCTTTGACTTGTCCGTTTTTTGTCTGAAGTATATAATCCACTTCTTATATCATCAGATTCTCCTAATTCTTCAGTTTTCCATATTTCAGGTTCATTGATGTTTAGCCAAGAGCCATCATCAAAATTTAGTTTGATAAATAGAAGGTAGGTACCCTGTTTGCTAATTTAGGTTATCTCCATGTTTGAATTTGCATTGGTTGGGTAAATATTGTATTAGTTGTACGAAATTTTTATAGAAATAATCACAGAAAAAAAGCAACTAAAATACAGGCTAGTATTTTTTGTTTAAAAGCTATTTCATGACGTGATGTTTATTTATTGCCCTTTTATAAATTTAACGATCTCTGTTTTATCTGAACCAATAATTTTCATTAGATAGGTACCTGTTGGAATTTTATTAACGTCAATTTTATATTGGATACCACTTACAGAAGTTTTGATTATTTCTCTTCCATTTAAATCATAAATTGTAATTAGCACATTATCATATGTTGACGAACTTATTGTTATTGAATTTTGAGCTGGGTTAGGAAATATTTTAAACCTATTTTCGCTATTATATGGTTTAATACTTAAAATTTCAATTGTACCAGTTATATCCCAATTGAAGTATTCCCATCCTTGAGGTATTGTTCTGTTACAAGTAAGTCCCGTTGTTGAACCGTTTTCTGATGAAACATATAAATTGTTATACCCTTTTATATTATATGCCCCACTCAAATCAGTCAGCTTAAATTTTTGATAATTTCCAATTACACTCGAGCTACAATACAATTTATTAATTGCAGGGTTTAAACTTACATACAATCCATTACTTCCTTTTAGGGCAATTAGCCCATTACCCGCTTCAACTACGGTAAACTTTTCATTCACTCCCAAAGTTTGACTTGTACTAGACATTAAATTATTAGTAACCGAATAAGTTACATAATTGCCGTTGTTTCCTTTTAAATAAATGATGTTGGCGATAGGAATTACGGGAACTGCCGCAGGAATATTTGAATTTAAATAAACAAAATTTACAGAATTCACATTAAATTCTCCAGACTTATTTATTATTCTAATCGCTTGTGACCCTGCAGAAGCAAAAGCACCAGTAGTTGTTATTGTTTGCCAAGATTCCCAACCACCTGTTGGAGGAATATTCACAGTGGCCAATATTTCTGTGCCAATAGCATTTTGTATTTGTATTGTTCCTGTTGTAGAATTCCCATTAGCAACCCTAAATTCGATTGAATAAGTACCTGCAACAGCAACATTTACAGTATATTTCATCCATTCGCTAATGGTAAACCAACCTATAGTATAACCATTAGATAAATAATCGGACGTAGCTGTAACATCAACACCATTGTTTCGATAACCCCATCCGTGATTCCAACCCGTATCATTTCCTGTTGTATATCGTACATCTTCCCAATCCCTATCAGAATAGGCATATCCATTCATTCCCTGATCATAATTTGCTGTGTATAGCCTGCCTGGAATATTGTTGATTGAGAAGGGCTCTGTATTTCTATTATTTGGTTGCATAAAAATAGATCGTATAACTTCTGTTTGTAGTGTGCAGTTTGCCAATTTGATATTTTCAGCTAATTGCATAACAGTATTAAAAGCCGTGGTGGGATCAATACCAGGATTTGTTCCTCCAAAATAATTAAGAAGATCTTGATAACCCGCAGGCCATTGTGCATTAGCAAAATCATTTATACTCATAAATTTCTTCATTGGCCACCATGAAAATCCAATATTGTTAGCATTAAATGTTTCGACCATTTCTGTAAAAAGGTCATTACTGTTTTCGCCGTGTTCTCCACACCATATTGGTCTGTTTTGTGCGGTTCTAAAGTCGGTTATCCATTTAATATCTTGTGTTGTAGCTGCTGTCCAATATTTATGAAAGGAATAAACTATATTGGCATCCCAAGCTGGGGTTAAGCCTGTAAAATCATTTGCATACCAATTCCCTTCTATGAAAAGAATGTGATTGTCTCCATTGGCTCTTATAACAGATGTTATTTCGTTATAAATGTTTCTTAAATCTGTTCCGTTTGGTAAATTCCAAGCAGGCTCGTTTAATAAATCATAGCCCGCAACCCAAGGTTCATTTTTGTAGGTTTCAGATATTTTTTTCCAAAGTTCTACCGTCTTGGTCTTATTTGCTGTGCTCTCCCAAAGCGAGGGTTTTGTGCTATCATAATCACAAATATTATTGGCACTCTGACCACCAGGGGCTGCATGCAAGTCAATAATTACATAAATACCTTCGGCACTACACCACGAAATAATATTATTTAAAATTGCAAATCCTTGCGGATTCCATCCATCGGGTAAACCAGCATTGACGAAATACTCATAATGAATTGGCAAACGCACAGCATTAAATCCCCAAGACTTGATTTGTTGTATATCCGCTAACGTTACAAAATTAGAAAGCCAAGCATTATAAAATGTAGAGGTATTGGTACTTCCTATTAAAGTAGTAAGTTTCTGTTTCCAAGTATGTTGATCGGGTGCTTGATTGACGGAATTCATCATATACCCTTCCATTACCATCCAATTGCCAAAATTCATAGCGTTGAGAACAACCTCTTGATTATTAGTGCTATTAATTATTTTTTTGCCACTAACTGTTAATAATTGTCCACTTGCATTCAAATTAAAAAAAACACTCAGTAATATTGAAAAGAAAAAAAAATTATTTGCGCAAATTCGATTTTTCATAACAATTTAAATTTAGGGTCTGGCCCTTAATTTAATAGTATAGTTTGCATAGTATGTGGCAATGTGTTTAATTGAGCTGTTTTTGATTGTATGGTTAAACTGTAATCTATCATTTGGTCACTAATGTTCATTACAATTATAACAATACTTTTATCTTGATTCTCAAAAGCGGTAGTTAATAAATTGTTTGTGCTGGATGCACTACTGATTCTTTTAGCTCCCGGACGAACAAACTTTGAAAAATGACCAATGTAGTAGTATGAATTAGTAAAAGTCAACTCACCTGTTTGTGTATTGCCATGAACTGGAGAAAAGCATAAATTACCCACGTGGTTTGGCCCTCCTGTTTCGTCTAAGAGAATGTTCCAGTCAGTCCATGCTACAACACCATTGTTAAAATCATTAATCATAGATTTTCCGTAGCGTTCGGCCAATTTAGGGTCTTCATTTTCTATTCTGACAAGATCATATTTTTCATTGCAACCTTCTGTAAATATTAAATTTTTATCGGGATAGGCTTCTTGAACTCGTTTTACAGCATCATACATAGGAGTTCCATCTTTCCAATCTTCATACCAGTGAAATCCTGTTCCCCATACATATTTTGAGGCTTCCGGATCATTTAAAATGATGTTAGCTCTTTCAAATAATAAATCTCGATTATGATCCCAGACTATAATGTGTTTGTCTCCCAAACCTTCTTTTTCCAAAGTTGGACCTAAATAGTTTTTTAAAAAATCACGTTCATCCTCAGCAGTGTAAATACAAGATTCCCAACGTTGCACTGCCATTGGCTCATTTTGAATTGATAATCCCCAAAGAGGAATACCTTCTTTTTCGTATGCTTTTATGAATTTAGCGTAGTAATTAGCCCAGGGTTGATAAAAATCTGGTTTTAACTTGCCACCTTGTAGCATGTTGTTATTGGTTTTCATGAATGCAGGTGGACTCCAAGGACTTGCGTATATGGTTAATGTTCCTCCGGCAGTTTCAATGGCTTTTTTGGTAAACGGAATTCTATAAGTTTTGTCGTGATCTATATTAAATGTTTTTAACTCTGCATCACCTTCATCAACATAAGTATAACTTTCACTTGAAAAATCACAGCTATGAATGTGGGTTCTAGCCAACGTATAACCAATGCCCTTATCAGCACTAAAATAGGCCTCCATAAATTGGTCTTGCTTTTCTTTTGGTAACTTATAAAATGTTTCAGCAGATGCATCGGTTAGCGCAGCCCCAATACCCATAAAAGTCTGGAATTGTTTGCCTGGGTTTACATTAATAGCCGATTCTGTTTCCAAAGGCTGTTTAAAATCTTTAAACTCAACTGGGGCAGTGCTTAAAGACAATTTTAAATCAGAATTATGGGCCGTTGTGTAAACAGTTATTTTTTTCTCTTTTAGGTTAAAAGGTTCCTTTGTTGTTTTAACTGTTTCAATAACATTTTTTTTCTGTTCACATCCAAAAAATGTTATTATTAAAAGTAATACCAATGTTATATTTTTCATGTTTATATGAATTTGTGCTTTTTTACCAAATAAAAGTACCAATAGAACCTCCATCTAAAGATACAGTTATCCACTTACCATTGTGTTTTATATTAAATATTTCTGAAGAATTTCCGTCATTTTCTACTATCAAAACAATTTTTCCATTAGGCGTTTTAAAAGCAACATTATTTAAATTCCCTTGCAAATTACTAGTAATTCTTATTGAACCTGCAGGAACAAATTTTGAGGCATGACCAATAATGTAATAACCAACGTTAAGTGTATATGAAGTACTACTGTTTATAGTAACCGCTCCTTTACATGTTGTGCAACCACCTGAGGTATGAGGTTCAAAAGAAGGATTGTTTGCTAAGTTCCATTCAAGAGCAATCTTACTCCAGTTACGCATTGAACCAATAATAACATTTTTTAAATGCCATTTTAAATCACCACTAAAGGTTCCGCTGCTGGACGTGTACTGTTCTGTAAAATAAACATCTTT
>DJWL01000197.1 GCA_002441545.1 Flavobacteriaceae bacterium UBA6231
GTCCTTTAGGGCGGGGTAGTTCATGTTAGACTTATAATATAAGATCTAGTATAGGGGGTTGTGATGATTAAAAGGCATCAAAACACAATATATTTTTTATTGAAAGATCATGATTTGGAATATGAAAATCCAACTTCATATAATTTAAATACAAATAAATACAATTTTGATATTAAGTATATTAATAAAGAAAGCGAACTAATAGATAACTTTAAGTTGTCTATTGATACCGAATGTTTTTTTTATTTTAACACCTTATATATAGTCACTAACAATCTTGTTCATCCTATAGATTGCTTAGCTACTGCTTCTTTCTTTTTAGTTAATGGTAATGTAAGCGAGAAAGATCTTTTAAATGTTTTTAAATTTATAGAAAATGAAGAATGGACTATTGAAAAATTAAAAAGCCTAAAATTAGCTAAATCAAAAAAAGAAAATAAGCTGTATATTGCTAGATTATACTTATTTGAGAAAAAGCTTAATAAAAATGATAAGTTTGATAGCTTCCAAAGAATGGTGTTAAAAAGCAGAAGGATCG
Source organism: Flavobacteriaceae bacterium UBA6231 (assembly GCA_002441545.1). Lineage (GTDB taxonomy): Bacteria > Bacteroidota > Bacteroidia > Flavobacteriales > Flavobacteriaceae > Yeosuana. The sequence goes on from DJWL01000197.1 coordinate 539, forward strand.
TTTCAAAATTTAAAGATGTTGATATAAAAGAAAAAGATATAGATTATTTATTATCAAAAGCATAAAAAAACCGGATATTAATCCGGTTTAATTTGCATTAGCAGCTTGTTCTTTTTCGATACTTGCAATATGTTGTCTAATATAACGCATGAAGAACATCGCCTTATCTTCCGCAAGAAACACACCATCACCAGTATCATCTGTTGGAACAGGAAATTCGAAACCACATTCTGTAGAATAGATCAGTTCACCTTTCCTATATCTTACGAAAGTTACTTTTTTGTCTTTGATCATTTCTTTAATATTGTAGCTCATTTTAAATCTCCTTTATTATTTATTTAAAATAATTACCTAAGTAATTTGGTGGGACAGGTGGGAATCGAACCCACAACCTTCGGATTAAAAGTCCGCTGCTCTGCCNNAGCATAGGGACTCGAACCCTAAACAACCCGGTTAAAAGCCGGGTGCTCTACCATTGAGCTATACTCCCGAATATCTGACTTAAATATATGTCAAATAATAAAACTTGGTGAGTGTGGTGAGACTCGAACTCACAGCCTTCGGATTAAAAGTCCGTTGCTCTACCATTGAGCTACACACTCGTTTAAATTGGTGGGAGTGGTGGGAATCGAACCCACAACCTTCGGATTAAGAGTCCGCTACTCTGCCAATTGAGTTACACTCCCGTTAAATTGGTGGGGCAGGTGAGACTCGAACTCACAACCTCGGGATTAAAAGTCCCTTGCTCTGCCATTGAGCTACTACCCCATATTATAAATTTGGTGGAAGCATAGGGACTCGAACCCTAAACAACCCGGTTAAAAGCCGGATACTCTACCATTGAGTTATACTTCCATAAGATGTAGATTTACAGTTGAGCCGACTTGTCCATATTCTTTCAATGGTGAGCTAATAGCTGCTACATCTAATTTGGTGGGTCGGGTGGGGATCGAACCCACAACCTTGGGATTAAAAGTCCCCTGCTCTACCAATTGAGCTACCGACCCATATAAACAAAAAAAGCCCAAGATATAAACCTTGGGCTTTAGCACTAAACAAAAGTAGCCAAGGTAACTATCAGTATAATTACTAATGTTACCTAAGCATACATTAATAATTATATTACATTTTTCTGTTTCTGTTTTAATTTAGTGCATTTCATTTTTTGTTTCTCCTATTCATTTCTTTACTTTATGTTATACATTCTACCTATCTTTTTTCTTCTTGTCAACACTTATTTTAATTTATTTTTACTATTTTTTTCTTTAAAATCAATGACTTATATTATTTATAGTTGAACTATACCCTGCCTATTATAGACATAAAAAAACCCCTAGAAGATAGCCTCTAGGGGTTCGAAAACATTACCAAGAGGCCAAGCACAAAAAGCCGACCTCTATAAAGATGTCAGCTTATGTCTGTTTTTTCTTGATAATAATAGTTGGTTGCATTTTTTCATTCCTCATTTGAATCAATTTTAACATTCTATTAAGAATAAATCAATATTTTTTTAAAGAATTATAAATTCTTTTCAGCGACTTTGAATCTTTAACTGTTTTCTTTGATTGTAGTCTCTCTTTAAGTTTCTTTAATCTTCTTTCTTTTACTTCTAACTTTAGTATTCTAATTCTGACATCTTCAGCGACTAATTCGTTTTCACATTCTTTAAGTATTTTAGTATAATAAGTTTGCTTTGAATTAAGTAATTTTTCAGTTCTATCAATATGAAATATTATATCAGTCATATAATCTCCTTTAGTTATTAAAAATATCATACACTCGTTTGAATTTTTTTCAATTATATTATATTTTAAAATTTAAATTTAAATTGATTTTTGATTTTTGATAAAATGGAGTTGTTATAAGGTTTTTCTTGTTCTATATCATATACAGAACGAATAATTCTATCTGAGAGAATCGTATAATTTGGATTATTCTGCACATAGTACAATGAGGTGTTTTTCATTTTTTCTGTTTTGGATAAATCAATATGCAAATAATCATTAGATGGCTTAATCCCAACTCTCCAAAGATCCAATCTATCTGAATCAAGGCACATACCAACTTCCAAATTGTCAGATTGTTTTAAATAATTATGGACTTTGCAAGCTTCATATATAATCTCTTTTTGTTCAGCAGATACATATATTATTTTATCAAGACTTCTAAAAAACTCAGCCCCCCTTAATCCATGCTCTGGATCTTCGTGATCATTAAACCTTTTGGAATCATGAAATAAGCTAAAATAAGCTATTATTTCTTTATCAAAATTTGAATGGTTAGAAAGCGTATGACCATAATAGAAAACACGAGACCAATGAGGTGTTCCATGTATATAAGAAGACTTCAAATAAAATTCATCTATTATTTTTCTAAGAACTTTAGTGTCTATTATTTCGAAAAAATCTTGTACTGCTTTTTCTTCATTAATCAATTAGGCACCTTAAGATATATCTTCAGTTAAGTCTATGAATTCTTCAATTAAGCCTAGCTGTTGTTTTATGTCATCTTTATATATAGCAATATCATTTTTCTTTGCTATATCTTTAATTGTTATAACTACATGACAATAATGCAAAGCTACTGATAATATTTCTTTTATGTTTTTAGTGTAAGGGTCATCTTTCAAAACTAATAATTGTAGATTTTCAACAATGTTTATTAATTTATCAGCAATTGAATCTAATTTATTAATGATATTCATTATTTTACCTTATAACTTATACTTGTTAGTTAAAGAAACTCTGTTTTTAACTGAAGGCTTACTTACTGGAACGGAGTTTTTTGCTTCCTGAAAAGCTTGTAGAGAAGATTCATCTATATGTATACCAATATCTTCCAAATCTAAACTATGAGATTCCATATAATCATTAAGTTTTTCAGGAAGTGCCTCTTTTAAATTACTAATAACATCATCAAAATCAAGATTTTTAAAATTTCTATTTTCAAAAAATTCATCTCTAAATCTTTGGAAAAAATCTGATTGATTAATCGACTGCAAGTGAGCAGAGAAATTCTCTCTAATTTGATTTTGTACTTCTTGAATATCTGTTGATGTTGCCATAATTTCACCAAATATGTTTTTCTTCACTATAACACATTATAAATAATGTTCAATGTTGTATTAAAAATAGTTTGTATTATTTTGGTTGTTTTTTAGTGCAATTTCTGATAGAATGTATATATTAAAATATTTAAAAGGTGAGTATGTATGACCAAAATTTACGCTCCATATATAATATATAAAGATGAATCTGGTTTTTATAATGAAACAAAGTTTATAAATGATATTGATTTGGATATTTTGGAAAAACAAAATGGATTAGTTACTTCATATTACGATGATGAAGTCAAAGTAGAAGCAATCAATGGTGTTTTATCTAACAATAATATTATATTAATTCAAGATAATAAAATGGTAGAACTATCATTTAATGAATTGGAAAATAAAGTGACCGATCTATTTATTAAATTAGCTAAAGAATCTATTAATGGCGAATATATGGATTATAAAAGAGATGATAAAGATTGGTCGATAGCACAAGACATTGCAGAAATACTTAAAAATTTTGGTGAAACAATAGATTTAGAAGATAAAAAAGAATTCAATAAAGAAAATTATCTAAATTTAGCTAAAGAATTAAGTTTTTATTATTCTCTTCATATTCCAATGGAAAATAAGGAAATACATAATTATATAAGAGAAATAAGAAATGTTACTACTTGCATAAACACAATACTTGCTGTAAATGACGTACTTGACTATACTCCTGAAGAAGCTCCTTACAAGCATTTTCAAGTTGATAATATTGAAAATGAAAATGGGGAAACAGAACATTATTTCGAGTATAGCAGAACAGAACTAATTGATTCAAAGAATTTTCCATCTTTACAAATTCTAAATTCTAGCAAACAGAAGACAAATAAAAAATCGAAATTCAAGATGTAAAAAAAGGCCATTATTTGGCCTTTTTAGTTGGTGTCTCCTGAAAGAATCGAACTTTCGTATCCTCTACGTCAAAGAGGTATTCTACCATTGAAATAAGGAGACATAAATTGGTGGTCATAGTCAGAATCGAACTGACAACCTGTGCCTTATGAGAGCACTGCTCTAACCTATTGAGCTATATGACCATAATTTGGCGGCTGTGAAGGGACTCGAACCCTCGGCTTCTTGCGTGACAGGCAAGTACTCTAACCAACTGAGTTACACAACCATTATAATTTGGTGGTTCCTGAAAGAATCGAACTTTCGTATCCTGCGTGTAAAGCAGGTGTTCTACCATTAAACTAAGGAACCATAATCCAGTAAACGCCAGAATAAGTTTGGGCTTGCACCATGTCTATTCCTATTTATCGGTAGAATTTGAGCCATTAACCGAGCGAATACTTCTTTCGAAAGCTGTCAGACTTTCTAGGATTTGGCGACTGTGAAGGGACTCGAACCCTCGGCCTTCCGCGTGACAGGCGGATGCTCTAACCAACTGAGCTACACAGCCATAGTGTAATTTGGCGAGTATAACGGGAGTCGAACCCGCAACGAATGCATCGACAGTGCATCTTCCTTCCCAGAGGAAACTATACCCATAAATTGGTTGGGAAAGTGAGACTTGAACTCACAACCGATCCCCTATCAAGAGATTGCTCTACCAGTTGAGCTATTTCCCAATTTATTTGGCGGTGACAAAAGGAATCGAACCTCTTTCAACTTCCAAACGAGAAGCCGTTTTGCCATTAAACTATATCACCATAAAACTTGGTGGTTGTAGACAGACTTGAACTGTCACCTGCTTCTTTATGAAAGAAGTGCTCTACCATTAAGCTACACAACCATAATCTGGTGCCTATGGGTTGAATCGAACAACCGACCATTCGCTTATCAGGCGAAGATTCTACCACTAAATTACATAGGCATATAATTTGGCGATCCCGAACGGACTTGAACCGTCATCATCTTCCGTGACAAGGAAGTGCTCTACCATTAAGCTACAGGACCATATCTTTTAAACTTGGCGGAACTAACGGGATTCGAACCCGCGACCTCTACATTGACAGTGTAGCACTCTAACCATCTGAGCTATAGTTCCATTCAATTTGGTTGGAAAGGTGAGACTTGAACTCACAACCAATCCCCTATCAAGAGATTGCTCTGCCAATTGAGCTACTTTCCAATTATTCATCTGGTGGTAGTGGAAGGATTTGAACCTTCGGCCTTTCCCTTATCAGGGGAACGCTCTAACCATCTGAGCTACACAACCGTATTTATTAAGAGTTTTTAATTTCTTTCCTAACTCTTCATACTACATATTCTACCTATCTTTTTTCGTCTTGTCAACACTTATTTTAAATTATTTTTAATTATTTTTCTTTTAAAATCAACAACTTACATTATTTATGGTTGAACTATACCCTGCCTATTATAGACATAAAAAAACCCTTGAAGTTTTGGCCTCAAGGGTTTTTGGAAGTTTCCCTGTGAGGCCATTTTAAGTTGACCTCACATTTTTTGTATGCGTGATCAACTCTGAATATCAATAATATCCATCATATCAATCACGACGATTACAAAAGCTGAGAATGTGTTCATTTGGTTTTTCCTTCCATTAAAATATATTTTCCATTATAACACCTTGAAAATTAGATTGCAACAATTTTTTAGGAAGGAGTAGTTACTAAGTTGTAAAAATTAACGATATGTATTATAATGTAAGCATATATAAGAGGAATCGTAATGAAGTTAGAAAAGATGTATAGAGAATTAATGGAATCAGTAATAGATGCACCAATAGAGAAAAATGCAAGAACTGGAGAAAATATTAAAGTTATTGAATATCCAGTCAATTTGACATTGGACTTGCGAAACCAAACAGTTCCTACAATTGGATTAAGAAAAACTTTTCCAAAAAGTGCTGCCGCTGAAATAGCTTGGTTCTTTCAAGGAAAACAAGAATCATCTTTTATAGAAAAGCATGATCCATTCTGGGATAAGTTTATTGAAGATATTGAGACTGAAAATGGAACTATTAAAGGAGTAAACTACTCGGCAATAAATTACCGAGCATTCTTTTTTGGGGAAGTCGATTCAAATAGTAAACTATCTAAATTTAACTTCCTTGGGTAGTTTACGATACCCCTAACGACTTCTTTAAAGTGCAGGTCTCTCCACTCTTCAAATTTGCCATTACCTTCTAAATATTTTCTTAAAATATTTGCTGCGCCATTCACATCCGCATTAATTAACAGACCATCTTTTGTTTTAAACATTCCTCTTTTAATTCTTCGACCAAGATACTTTTCTTGGTGTTTCATTGGTTCAAGATCAATGAAACTTGTTTTTGAGGTATATGACTCTTCAATTGGAGCATAGTCAATACCTTTTTCTGCTGCTTTATATTTAAGGATCGCCTTAAATTTAGCATGAGGAAGAAATACAAAGTTTTGGTTATTAACACTTCCAAGATTGATTTCTTGTTTTTGCTCTTTATTTTCTCCAAAAATTATTTTGTTGATATTGTTTTTTAAACAATAATCAACAATATACTTTGTTGCACGATGAAAATAATCATTTATTTTATTGTTACGTTTACGTGTTATTTTGTTTTTATTTTGAATAAGACCATTTACTTCTAAGTTTTGATTTTTTCTTTTGTCAATTTCGCTTTGAATTTTTGCAACTCTCTTATTATAAAGTTGATTGACAGATTTCATGTATCGACCATCAATGATGAATGATTCGCCATTATTGCCATTAAGACAAGTTACAAGGTTGTTCAAGCCGGGATCGATAGATAAATAGGAGTTGTTAACTGCTTTTTTCTTTTCATTTAAGACAGTGTAAGAAAGTTCTAATTTGAATTTAACAGGATTTTTACCTGTTGGAATTATTCTAATTTCATCTATTTTCTTTATGCTTTTTGGTACGAAAAACTCAAATCTATGAGCAGTTTCGTTTGGATAAAGTTCTTTAAATGCTTTTGAAGCGTTTATTACATAAACGTTTACATCATCATATTGCTTTGATTTTTTTTTATCAATACGAGCACCGCGCCCGTTCATAACAATATTTGAAAGAACGGTTTCTCCATATTTTTTCTTGTATCTCGGTATTGAAACGTCAGGTTCGTATTCACCTTTTGCTTTTTTATTCAAAAGTGCTCTAAATGAATTAAAATCGCTATGTGCTATTCGAAGTATTTGTTGAGAGCAAACATTTGGTAAGATGGAAAAGTTTTCATTTGATTTTACGATATAATAATTATCTTTAAATTCAAGAATATCACCATATAAACCTGTTTCTTTAAAAAGATCTCTACTTTCGAAAAAACTTTGTCTTATTTGATAAAGAGTAAAGTTATACATGAGGGAACAATGAGTTGACATTTTAAAAAGAAAAGAATAATCTTCAACAGAAAGATTGTTGAGCCAAGATATTAAAACTCTTTTAGATTCTAAGGTATTTTT
>DJWL01000130.1 GCA_002441545.1 Flavobacteriaceae bacterium UBA6231
GAGCATACTACTTTAGCTCGACTAATGGGAATTGAATTAGTTGAAGGAAGTGATTTGGTTGTAAAAAACCATTTTGTATATATGAAAACCACCAATGGATTAAAACAGGTAGATGTTATTTATAGACGTGTTGATGATGATTTTTTAGATCCTCTAGAATTTAATGCTACCAGTGTTTTAGGTGTTGCTGGAATTATGGCTGCATACAGAAAAGGCAATGTAAACATCATTAATGCTCCAGGAACTGGTGTTGCTGATGATAAAGCAACTTATGTTTACGTACCTGATATGATTAAATATTATTTAGGTGAAGAACCTATTTTAAAAAATATTGAAACATATCAATTAGGAAGACCTGACGAATTAGATTATGTTATAAAAAACATTAAAACCATGGTCATTAAAAAAACTGATGGAAGTGGTGGTTATGGCATGTTAATGGGTCATGAAGCTACCGATGAGGAAATTAAATATTATTTAGACAACCTAAAGAAGAAGCCCGAAAACTTTATTGCCCAACCTATTTTAAAACTTTCAACAGCACCTTGCTATATTGACGGTAAACTATCACCACGTTGCATTGATTTAAGACCCTTTGCATTGTCTGGAAAAGATGGCATAGACATATGTCCTGGTGGACTTACCCGAGTGGCGTTAAAAAAAGGTTCATTAGTTGTAAATAGCTCTCAAGGTGGCGGAAGTAAAGATACTTGGGTGATTCAATAATTCAATAAAAAGTTGCGTATGTTAAGTAGAGTAGCAAATAATCTCATTTGGATGGAACGATATATGGAACGTGGTAATGGTATTTTAAGTTTACTAAAAGTAAATTTTTATGCCAATCAAGATTCCCCTGAATTATTCTCTTGGACGCCAATAATTCAAAATTATAATGCTTCTGGAGAAGATTTTTATACTGAAGATGCTATTGAATGTATTGAGTTTTTAGTTTTCAATTTAGGCAATCCTAATTCCATATTAAATTTAGTTACTAAAGCAAGAGAAAATGCCAGAAGTGTTCAAGAGCATATTTCAAGAGAATTATGGCTTTGCATTAACAATTATTACCTGTACTTAACCCATAAAGATTTAATCACCAAATTGCGTGAAGAAGACCCTATTGTTTTTTTAGATGAACTTAAAAAATATCATCTAATGTATTATGGCACGAGCGATATTACACAAGAACGTGGAGCATCATATTATTTTATGAATGTAGGGAAATTTTTGGAACGTGTTATACAAATTTCTGATTTTACGGCCATGAAACTCATGGAAATTGCCAAAACATCTGACAGTTTAGAACAAAGTTTTTATTGGAAAAATTTGTTGCTTTCTGTTGGTGGATATCAGTTATATTTAAAAACTCATAAATCATCGTTTCAAGAAAACCATGTAATAAGAATGATTTTTCAGGACAAGTTATTTCCACGATCAATGTATTACTGTGTAAACAAATTAAGCAGATATGTAAACCAACTCATTGAAACTAATGAACTTGACAGAAATAATACAGAATTTTTATTAGGAAAACTTGAAAGCACCATAAAATATACAACTATTGAAGGCATTAATGAACAAGGACTTAACAATTTCATTTTAGGAATTAAAGAAGATATTAAAAATATCTCGCTAAGTATTAATACCGTTTATTTTTCACATTCAAATTAAATTTAATAATGACGACATTTTATATAAAACACCTTACCCAATATAATTATAGCAGTACGGTTATTGATGCAGCAAACCAAATTAAGCTATATCCTATAAATGACAATTTCCAAAAGGTAATCTATCAAAGAATAAACATTAATACCCATCCATTAATTGATACTTATCTTGATTTTTACAATAATGTAGTTGGAACTTTTATGATTATTGAACCTCATAGTTTTCTTGCTATTGAATCTGATATTGAAGTGGTTACATACCCAAAAATATTTCCTGAGGATTTGATTGAAGCCTCTTTACAATGGGATGACCTGAAATTACTTCAAGACAACACGTTTTATATCGATTTTTTAAAACATAAACCCTTTGGTGGCACTCAAGATGTTTTAGAATGGATTAAATCAAAAGACCTAAACACATTAACGCCTTTTAAAATTTTGCTTGAACTTTGTGAATATATTTATAAAAATTTCAATTATACCAAGGGTGTCACTACAATTGATTCCTCAATTGATGACATTTGGAGTTTAAAATCTGGCGTTTGTCAAGATTTTACAAATATTATGTTGCAAATGGTAAGAATGCTAGGAATTCCTGCCAGATATGTAAGTGGTTATATTTGTCCAAATGATACTATTACCAGAGGCGAAGGAGCAACACATGCTTGGATTGAAGCTTATATTCCATTTTATGGTTGGCTTGGTTTTGACCCTACAAATAACGCTATTGCAAATGAAAACCATGTACGTTTAGCAGTAGGAAGAAACTATAATGATTGTTCGCCAGTTAAAGGTGTTTTTAAAGGTAAAGTTGAAGAAGAATTGATAGTGAAAGTAAAAGTAAGCACTACTAGAGACACTATTGATCCATTACAATTTATTAGTAATAATGAAAAACCCGAAGATGTTAATAGTTACCGCAAGAATTTAGAAATTATTCAACAACATCAGCAACAACAGCAATAAAACTTGTTTTTTATTCATCTCAAAACTTGTTGTGAGCTTTAATGCCACTAAACATCTACATCTTAATTCAAGTGATTTTTAGTAAAAATTGGATTGGGAACTATTTTAATAAAGCAGAAAATTCATTGTTAAATTTAAAAAACACAAAATACAGCTTAAGCTTAACAAAAATCATAATTTATTGAATTTCATAAAATTAAAACATATTGTAAGAATTTTATTAAATAAATTTGGTTGTTTGTCGAAAAATTAGGTTATTAGTCGAATTAATTGTAATTTTGTTAAAAATATTTTAATTCTATTTTTTAAAGCCAAAAATATATAAAGTGTTTAAAAAACCCATTAAAATGGGAACAATTGTTCCTATAGTCTCATTTGTTATAATTCTAATATTTGTATTGGCAATTTGGAATGGTTTAATTAATTCCTACGAGAAAGATATAAAAGATGATTTGGTTGCATCTGGGAAAACAGCTTTACAAGAATTTAAATTCATTCTCTATAACGATATAGAGCGCTTAAAAAACCTAAAAATGCGGTTTGAATTTACCAATGGCAACTATTTTAAATATTGGGAAAATGATGCGCAATTACTGTTGGAACAAAATCCATCTTTTCATTTCATTGAATGGATAGATTCCTTGATGGTTATAAGAAAAATAGAACCCTTAAAGGGAAACGAAAACGCCATTGATTTAGATATTTCAAAAGTGGGTTATCGAAAAAAAGAGTGGATTGAACATAGCCATAGCAACACTATAAATATAACACCATGGGCAAAATTGACGCAAGGCGGTCAAGCCTTTTTAATTGACATTCCAGTATATTTTAAAAACAAGTTTCAAGGCACAATAACTGGTGGCATGGACTTTACAGACCATCTTAACCACTTTGCTGAAGAACTCAAGGAATATACCATAGAGATGACAGATTATGACGGTACTCTTTTTTATGAATTTAATAAACAAAGCCAAACAAAAAATACCGCTGGTTTTATTTTTGAAGACAGAATTTTAATCGATAAACTTCATGATAAATATTGGAGTTTTAAAATGTACCCAACACAATCATTATTTATAACAGATCGATTTATTTTTATTAAATATTTTTTAATTGTTGGCATATTTTTGGCCCTACTGATTAGTTCGCTTATTTATTTTTACATAAAAGCCAAAGACGAGACTAAACGTGCCATAGGATATAGTAAGGCATTATCAAAATCCAATCAAAATTTAAAAAGGGAAAAACGTATTGCTATAAAAGCATCTAAAGTCAAGTCTGAGTTTCTATCTAATATGAGCCACGAAATCAGAACACCACTTCATGCCATATTAGGATTTGTTCAAATTATAAAAAAAAGTAAATTAAACAAAACAGATAAAGTATATATTGACTTATTAGATAAATCTTCAACAAATCTACTATCCATTGTTAATGATATTTTAATAATCGATAAAATAGAATCTGGAAATATCCAGTTAGAAAAGATTTATTTCAATCCATCACAAAAAATTCAAGAATTAGTAGACACTTATAAGCATCTGTTTTCAGAAAAAAATCTTTATGTTATTTCAAAATTTAAAGAACCCTTTGGTGTAAATGTAATAGGCGATCCAAACAAACTGTCACAAATTGTAATAAACATTCTTAAAAATGCTTCAAAATTTACAGACAAAGGAGGTATTGTTATATCTTATGTTGAAGAACAAATTTTTAATAAATCAAAAATAATAATAACTATAGAGGATTCTGGAATTGGCATTCCAAAAAACAAAATGCATTCCGTTTTTAACAGATTTTCCCAAATAGAAAGTCCCTTAAAAAAACAATATGAAGGCAGTGGTCTTGGGCTGGCTATTAGCAAAGAGCTTGCTACTTTATTAGGAGGCTCCATTTCTGTTGAAAGTGTTTTAAACCATGGCTCTAAATTTGAAATTTCAGTGGTTTTTAAAACAGCCGAAAACCAACATGTCCATAGTATCAAAGAGACCTATGAAAACATAGATCTTTCCCATTTAAAAGTTTTAATTGTTGATGATAACAAAATGAATATTGTGATACTTAAAAAAATCCTTGAAGATGTTAAAATAGATGTTGACATTGCTCTGAACGGTAAAATTGCCATTGAAAAAACTAAAAACAACAATTACAATATTATTTTCATGGATATACACATGCCCGAAATGGACGGTTTTGAAGCAACTCGTTTAATTAGAAAGTTTAATACAGAACTTAAAATTTTTGGACTATCAGCCAATGTAACTCCTGAGGCCATTGCCAAGTCTTTAGACTCTGGAATGAATAATTATATAACCAAACCATTCACTAAAGAACAACTCTTCAACTTTATATTGACTTCATTGGATTATAACGAATTAAACCCAAGAGTTGGTTTAAGAAAAGGTATAAATACTTGAATGATAAATAGGGAATGGATTAATTAAAATGATTCTTCTCTAAACGAAACTTAAAAAACGAAACCTTATTTTTGATATAATGGAGATTTCCCTTTAAATATTTCTTTAATTTTTTGCTTCCATTTAAACAGCGAAAATTTTATCAAATAATTGTACACATTATGCCAATCATCTATGGATCGACAAGGCTTTATAACCGTCATTTTCTTAGGCAGTGCCGGATTCATCTTATCACATAGCATTGCTACATAATCAAACATGTTATATTCATTTAGCACCATTTCCTTGCACGCTTTTAAATCAGCTCGTTTTTGTTCAAAGATATCTTCAGCAATTATTTTGTCGATTATTGCAACTGCCTCTTGAAAATCATGTATGTTAATAGGCTGAAAAGCACCTTCAGGAAAATAATCGGATAGATTTGTACAACCATAATAAATAGGATATGTTTCTGCCAAAAAACAATCTGATATTTTTTCTGTCCAATAATGCTTTTGCGAAGAATTCTCAATAGAAATATGATATTTATAAGGAGCTAGAACATCCCATTTATCATCAAAATTACGGTAGCCGCTTCCAAAAACATCAATTTTATCTCCATAACGTGCTTTTAGTTTCTCAACAAATTCTATTCTATCAAGATGGCCTTGTGTAAATGCTTTATTACTTGTTATAACAGAAATAAGTTTCGTTTTTGTAGGGGTTTCACTCTTAATTAAATCATCGTAATTCAAAGTAGAGATTAACCCTTTATCTTTCGATTTTTTAAACCCTACAAACCATGGGAGAATTGCTGGACCTAAAATTAAGTTCTTATGTTTAGTTTGCTCTTGACAAGAACATATCGTTCCAAACTGTTTTATATATTTTTGAGGATATACCAGTACCGATTTAGGCTCTGTAGTTAATAAAAGGGTGTTTTCTGGTGCTACTTTTGTTGATTCGTTTTTACGAATACCTTTTCCTTGAACAACCCAAAAATCTGGTTCTTCAACATTTTCATCAATAAAAAATTGATAACGTCCATTAGAAGAAATTCCTTTACCATCTTTAGTTTGCCGAAGCATAATTTCACCAGCGCTTTTCCGGTAAGGAGTAAATTTAACTTTATACATCAATAATCAATATAGTCTTTTCAATATCATTTAAGTTTTAAAAAAATGGCTAAGCACAAATATAACTAAACAATTATTTCTTAATCATTTTTTTAATATTCCTAATCCGTTGATTTAACTTTATGTAGTAAACCACCAAATATGGCATATAAATTATCAGCGAAATTTAATTTTAACCTGTAGTCATATTTTCAGAACAAGAACAACAAAAAATTTATTATTTTTTCCTGTCAATAACATAATTCACCATTAATTCTAGTGAATTTCTATAATCAGATACCGAGTAGGTTTTAAGAATTTGCAAAGCTTCCTCTTGAAATTGTTTCATTTTATTTATAGAATAATCTAAACCTCCATTTGCTTTTACAAAGGCAATAACTTCTTTAACACGAGTGGCGTCTTTATTGTGATTTTTTATAGAATTAATTATCCAATTTTTATCGCTTTTCGATGCTTGATTCAATACGTATATTAAAGGCAAAGTCATTTTTTGTTCTTTAATGTCAATTCCTGTTGGCTTTCCAATTTCACTTTCACCATAATCAAATAAATCATCTTTTATTTGAAATGCCATACCAATGAGTTCTCCAAATCGTCGCATATCTTCAACATGTTTGGAATCGGGTTTTACAGAGGCTGCTCCCAAACTACAACATGCTGCTATAAGTGTTGCCGTTTTTTGGCGAATTATTTCATAATAAATAGCTTCAGTAATATCTAACTTACGGGCTTTTTCTATTTGAAGCAATTCACCTTCGCTCATTTCTCGAACAGCGATTGAAATAATTTTAAGCAAATCAAAATCATTATTATCAATAGACAGTAACAACCCTTTCGAAAGTAAATAATCCCCAATTAAAACGGCAATTTTATTTTTCCAAAGCGCATTTACAGAAAAAAAACCGCGTCTGCGATTACTGTCATCAACCACATCGTCATGTACCAACGTTGCAGTATGAATTAATTCAATAACCGATGCTCCTCTATAAGTTCTCTCTCTTATCTCTCCATTTGAAACCATTTTCGCCACTAAAAACACAAACATAGGACGCATTTGCTTGCCTTTTCTATTAACAATATAATGTGTTATCCTGTTAAGAAGAGCTACTTTACTAGACATGGAAAGTTGAAACTTTTGTTCAAAAAGTTCCATCTCGTAAGCAATGGGTTGTTTTATTTGTTCTACAATCTTCATGTGAAGGATCAAAGATACTATTTACATTGAAATTATTAATGATTGTTTGCAACCATTACACTATTGAATATTACGATTTATTTGCCAATTGGCCGCAAGCTGCATCAATATCTTTACCTCTACTTCTTCGAACGTTTACTACAATTCTATTTTTTTCTAAATGATATATATATTGCTGTAATGCCTCACTTGAGGCTTGCCTAAACTCGCCATCATCAATGGGATTATATTCAATAATATTAACTTTACAAGGAATATACTTGCAGAATTTCACAAACGCGTCAATATCCTTTTGACTATCGTTTATCCCTTTCCAAACCACATACTCATAACTTACTTGTCGATTGGTCTTTGCATACCAATACTGTAAGGCTTCTTTTAAATCATCTAGTGGAAAAGTTTCATTAAATGGCATTATGCTTGTACGAACCTCATCAATAGCTGAATGTAATGACACCGCTAAATTAAATTTAACTTCATCATCTGCCATTTTTTTTATCATTTTTGGCACTCCAGAAGTTGAAACTGTAATGCGTTTAGGTGACATTCCTAATCCTTCGGGCGATGTTATTTTATCAATGGCCTTTATTACGTTATTGTAATTCATAAGAGGTTCGCCCATTCCCATAAATACAATATTGCTTAAAGGTTTATTAAAGTATAATTTGCTTTCTTTATCAATAGCTACAACCTGATCATAAATCTCATCTGGATTTAAGTTTCGCATACGTTTTAATCTTGCTGTTGCACAAAATCTACAATCTAAGCTACAACCTACTTGACTAGATACACATGCCGTAGTTCGAGTTGCTGTAGGAATTAAAACGGATTCAACAATTAATCCATCATGAAGTTTTACAGCGTTTTTTATGGTACCATCACTACTTCGCTGCATGGTTGTTACTTCAATGTTATTAATAACAAAATGATTTTCTAACATTTGCCTGGTGTCTTTTGAGATATTGGTCATATCATCAAAAGTATAGGCTGATTTTTGCCATAACCATTCATATACCTGATTGCCCCGAAAGGCTTTATCACCCTGCTGTTCAAAGAAATTTCTAAGCTGTTCTTTTGTTAAAGCGCGTATGTCTTTTTTTGCTGTTGCCATAAGTATTGCAAAAGTAGTAAAACGGCAATCTAATTACGATTTTATAAAGCATAAAAAAAGCCTTGTAAAAACAAGGCCTTTTTTAATTTACAAGATTAGCATGGCATCACCATAACTGTAAAACTTATATTTTTCTTTGATAGCTTCAGCATATGCCTTTTTTATTAGATCATGTCCGGCAAAGGCAGATACCATCATTAAAAGTGTTGATTTTGGAGTGTGAAAATTTGTAATCATACAATTTGCGATACTAAAATCATATGGCGGGAAAATGAATTTATTAGTCCATCCATCAATTTCATTCAGCATACCATTTGATGAAACCGAGCTTTCAATGGCTCTCATAACTGTTGTACCTACTGCACAAACACGTTTTTTATTTTTTATCCCTTTATTAACTACTTCAACAGCTTTTGAATTAACTTGTAATTCTTCACTATCCATTTTATGCTTTGAAAGGTCTTCTACTTCAACAGGATTAAAAGTTCCTAAACCTACATGCAATGTTACTTCTGCAAAGTTGACCCCTTTAATTTCTAAACGTTTTAATAAATGTTTTGAGAAATGCAAACCCGCTGTTGGTGCGGCTACTGCACCTTCATTTTTAGCGTAAATTGTTTGATAACGCTCTTCATCTTCTGCCTCAACTTTTCTTTTAATATATTTTGGAAGTGGAGTTTCGCCTAATTCATTTAACTTTCTGCGAAATTCTTTGTAAGAACCATCAAAAAGAAAACGTAAAGTACGTCCTCTTGATGTGGTGTTATCAATAACTTCTGCTACCAATGTATCATCATCGCCAAAATACAACTTGTTTCCAATACGGATTTTACGAGCTGGATCAACCAAAACATCCCACAAACGTTGTTCTTCATTTAATTCTCTTAATAAAAACACTTCAATTCTAGCCCCTGTTTTTTCTTTGTTGCCATATAATCTTGCAGGAAATACTTTGGTGTTATTAAGTATTAATACATCTTCTTCGTCGAAATAATTAATAATATCTTTAAATAATTTATGCTCAATAGTTTGCTTCTTTCTATCGATGACCATTAAACGTGATTCATCTCTGTTTTCAGCTGGATATTCTGCTAATAAATCTTCAGGTAAATTGAAGCCAAAGTGTGATAATTTCATTTGTTCGTTTCTATTTTTTTAATTGATCAAATGCTGCATTCAATTGAATAAGCTAGATATTGAAAGTAGCTCTTATAGTATTGAATGGTTCATTTGCTTTAGTTTATATTTTTTTTGTAAGGCTGCAAATATACAATCTCAAGGTAGGCCTTGTCAAGTATTTAGATGATTATTATTGAGTTATTTAAAACCTAAGGTTTTTAGGTCATCCCAAAAAGTTGGAAATGATTTAGAAACAACCGACTCATTTTCAATAATAATCGATGTTTTTAAAGCTAATGGGGCAAATGCCATCGCCATTCTGTGGTCATTATATGTGGCAACAGACACCATGCTATTGATAGATTTAGCTTCTGAAAGTTGTAAGGACTCATCAGTAATTTTAACATGTCCGCCTAATTTTTCAATTTCAGTTTTTAAAGCCACTAACCTATCTGTCTCTTTTATTTTTAGTGTATGAAGCCCTTTTAAATAACATGATATACCTAAAGCAAAACAAGTTACTGCAATGGTTTGAGCAATATCGGGAGCATTTCTCAAGTCTAAAGCCAAAGGTTTAAGATGATTACTTTCTTTTTTTAATACTACCAAATTGTCTTTAAAAACTGTAGCAACGCCAAAGTGTTTATAAATATCAACCAATGCTGAATCTCCCTGTAAACTATGCTCTTTATAACTAGAAAGGGTTATTTTAGTCCCTATTTCTGAAATGGCAACAATTGAATAAAAATAGGATGCTGACGACCAATCTGATTCTACTGTAAGTCTCTTTGGTTTTAGTTGATTCGTGTTTGGTTTTACTGTAATTATATTGTCAATAAAAGATGTTTCAATACCAACTTCAGTCAATAAACTTAAAGTCATTTTTATGTAAGGAATTGATGTGATGTCTCCTTCAAGCGTTAATTCCAAACCATTTTCAAGTTTTGAAGCTATTAGCAATAATGCAGAAATATATTGACTGCTTACATTGGCCTGAAGTACAACTTTATGCTTAGTAATTTTCTGTCCAGTTATTCTTAATGGCGGAAATCCATCATTTTCTAAATATTCAATTTGAGCACCAAGAGATTTTAAAGCTTCTACTAAAATTTTAATGGGTCGTTCTTTCATTCTATCAGAGCCCGTAAGTGTAATGGTTTTACCATCTTGAATCGCAAAAAAAGCTGTAAGAAACCGCATAGCAGTACCCGCATGATGAATGTCGATAATACTTGATGTTGATTTTAAAGCATTTGCCATTAACTGACTATCATCAGAATTTGAAATATTTTCAATTTGCAACTCTGGATATAGTGCTTGCAACAATAATAACCTGTTAGACTCACTTTTTGAACCTGTTATTTCAATGGATGATTGCTTTTGTATGATTGATTTTTGGAGTGTAATGCTCATATAAACTATTAAAAAACGCTTCTTAAAAGAAGCGTTCAAATATACTTATAAATTATTTTAATTTTTTGTTATTATGATGCCTATCATGGTCCCGTTTGGTTTTTTTATCCATTCGCTTATCAAAAGCTTCTTGCAAATCAATTCCTGTTTGGTTTGCTAAACACAACACTACAAACAACACATCGGCTAGTTCTTCTCCAAGGTCTTTATCTTTATCACTTTCTTTTTCGCTTTGTTCTCCATAACGACGAGCAATAATACGAGCTACTTCGCCTACTTCTTCGGTTAGCTGTGCCATATTGGTAAGCTCATTAAAATAGCGAACGCCGTGGTTTTTAATCCAAGTATCAACTTCTTGTTGTGCATTTTGTATGTTCATTATATTTTTGATAATACTATTTGTTCATTTTCTTTTTCTATCATCTGTTTAAAATACTCTTTTAAAACATCATAATACATAGGAGATATAATTGATTCATTAATTTCTGTATTCACAACTAATTGAACTGATGCCCCAGAAATAGATATATTATATTTAAAAACCCCTAAATTATCTGGCAGCGCTAAAATAACTGGTTCTGGTGTTGATTCAACTTTATATCCATCAGGCAATTTAATAATAAATCGATACATACTAGAAGATGGATATCCAAAATCTACAGGAAATTCTCTTTTTTCTAATTTAAAAGGATTTGATGATGTTCTTAAAAAAAACAAAGGTGAAAAATAAATTTTATCTCCTATGATATCTGCCTGACTTTCTTTAAAGAATTTATAGGACTCTACAATTGGTTTAGAAAGTTCTAATGCATTTGTTACATTGAAATCTGAAATTTCTAAGCCATTATATTTATTTTCAATTTTTTCTAAATAATCATCTTTATCAGCATCATTATACTTTTCTCTATAAAGTAATGCATCGTGATTTGTTTTCATACTCCTAAAACCACCTTCAATATCGCCATTCTCTTTTAAATCAATCATCATAGAAATAGTATTTTTAGAATCTTCTTTAGGATATAAATCAATTAATTCTGAACCGCCCTGTTCTGAAATCACTCTACCTTGCCAATTTAAAGTTCTATAAGGCAATATGTTAGGCAAACTATATTTATTTGTAGCGTCTAATAATATTGTTCCTTCAGGAAGATTCACATAAGAAATCACATAATTATATCCTTCTCTGGTGGGAAATAACGGAATACCATTTTGTCTTGTACTAACCAAAACAGGATACGCTTTTAAACCTGCATAACGCAACATGGATGTTAGCATCAAATTAATTTCGGCTACATTACCTACTTGTTCTTTATAAGCTTTTTTTACACCATCATTTGTATATTTACTGTAATAACCATTCCATTTAACTTTACTTTTTACAAATTCATATATTAAAGCAACTCGCTCTAAAGGGCTTGATATGTTTGAAATTAGCGGGTCAAT
>DJWL01000160.1 GCA_002441545.1 Flavobacteriaceae bacterium UBA6231
ATAAGCCACTTAGGGTTTTTCTTAAATTTTGTGAAATCTAACTTATCTAAAATTCTAACAGTTCCATAGCCACCTCTAGCACATAAAATAGCACTAATAGTTGGATCATCTAAAACTTTTTGATAATCTTCACATCGCTCTTCATCTGTACCAGCAAAGTGATTGTTTATATTAAAAACATTTTTACCAACAACAACATGTAATCCCCAACTTTTTAATAGCTCTTTAGTAAGTTCTATTTTTTCATTTTTATTTCTTAAAGCACCTGAAGGAGCAACTATAGCAACGGTATCACCAGCTTTTAAATAAGGAGGTTGTATCATTTTATTTTGAGAATATGTTTCTATTGAAATAATACACAAAAAAAGAAAAATTATTTTTTTTAAAATCATGATTTAATATTTTTTGTTTCAACCTTATTTTTGGATAAAATTGACAGATTTTTTTGCTTGTTGTAAATGTACATTTTTTTTCTAAAAACCTCTCAAATTGCGTACTTTTGTGCCTTCAAAATATATACCAATGTCAAAAAGATATACCATCACTGCAGCATTACCTTATACTAATGGACCAATTCATATTGGTCATTTGGCCGGTGTTTATGTTCCAGCCGATATTTACTCACGTTATTTGCGTTTAACAGGAAACGATGTGGCTTTTATTTGTGGAAGTGACGAACATGGCGTGCCTATTACCATTAAGGCAAAAAACGAAGGGGTGTCTCCTCAAGATATTGTAGATAAATATAATGCCATTATCAAGCAGTCTTTTGAAGAGTTCGGAATTTCTTTTGATAATTATTCAAGGACTTCGGCAAAAATTCATCATGAAACAGCATCAGAATTCTTTAAAATTTTATATGATAAAGGGGAGTTTATTGAAGAAACTACCGAGCAGTTATTTGACGAAAAAGCCAATCAATTTCTGGCTGACAGATTTGTTACAGGAACGTGCCCAAAATGTGGAAATGAAGAAGCGTATGGCGATCAATGCGAAAAATGTGGAACCAGTTTAAATGCAACCGATTTAATAAATCCAAAGTCAGCATTAACAGGAAATGTGCCTACATTAAAACAAACAAAACATTGGTTTTTACCACTTGATAAACACGAAGCCTTTTTAAGAGAATGGATTTTAGAAGGTCATAAAAATGATTGGAAACCCAATGTGTACGGACAAGTTAAATCATGGATTGATGATGGTTTGCGTCCAAGAGCAGTAACTAGAGATTTAGATTGGGGAATTCCTGTGCCGGTAGAAGGTGCCGAAGGTAAAGTGCTTTACGTTTGGTTTGATGCTCCTATTGGTTATATATCGTCAACAAAAGAATGGGCAGCACGCGAAGGAAAAAATTGGGAACTTTATTGGAAAGATAAAGACACCAAACTTATTCACTTTATTGGGAAAGATAATATTGTGTTTCACTGTATTATTTTCCCAGCGATGTTAAAAGCAGAAGGCTCTTATATTTTACCAGAAAACGTGCCAGCTAATGAGTTTCTAAATTTAGAAGGTAATAAACTTTCAACTTCAAAAAATTGGGCAGTTTGGTTGCCAGAATATTTACTTGATTTTCCAAATCAACAAGACGTATTACGTTACACTTTAACAGCCAGTGCTCCAGAAGCCAAGGATAACGATTTTACTTGGAAAGATTTTCAAGCAAGAAACAATAATGAATTGGTAGCCATTTTTGGAAACTTTATAAACCGTGTAATTGTTTTAACAAATAAATATTATAACGGAATTGTGCCAAAACCCAATGAATTCTCTCCAATAGATTTAGACACACTTGCTGAAGTAAAAGCATTTCCAAAGATTATTTCAAATTCTATTGAGCGCTACCGTTTTAGAGAAGCTCAACAAGAATTGATGAATTTAGCTAGATTAGGAAACAAGTATTTAGCTGATGAAGAGCCATGGAAAGTTATAAAAGTTAATGAAGCCCGAGTACAAACCATCTTGTATGTTGCGTTACAGATTTCTAGCGCTTTAGCAACATTAAGCGAACCTTTTTTACCGTTTACTTCTAATAAATTAAAAAATATTCTGAATGTCACATCGAGCGCAGTCAAGATGTCTTGGAATGATATTTCAGTAAAAGAAATTTTACTTCCTTCAGGACACCAAATTACTGAAGCAGAATTGTTGTTTTCTAAAATTGAAGATGAAACGATTCAAAAGCAATTAGATAAATTAATTGCTAGTAAAAAGGCAAATGAAGCTGCAAGCAAAACAGTAGAGCCACAAAAGGAAACTATAACTTTTGATGATTTTACCAAGCTTGATATTAGAGTTGGAACTATTTTGGAAGCTGAAAAAATGCCAAAAGCCAAAAAATTATTGGTGTTAAAAGTAGATACTGGCATTGATGTTAGAACCATAGTGTCTGGTATTGCCGAAAGTTTTACACCTGAAGAAGTAGTAGGTAAACGTGTTACTGTTTTAGTAAATTTGGCACCAAGAGAACTACGCGGTGTAGAAAGTCAGGGCATGATTTTAATGACTGAAAACCAAGAAGGCAAATTGGTGTTTGTAAATCCAGATGATGCTACTGTTGCTAACGGATTGCATATAAGCTAGATGTGGATTTTATAAAAAATTAATGAATGATTTATTTCTTTTGGTTAAACTTTAAGATATTTCAGACATCTAATAGTTGAGCATATTCGTATATTTAGTAATGCTTAAAGCTTTTAATCAAATAAATTAAAATTTTATGAAACAACTTATAATTTTATTGTTTGCCATTAGTTTGGTATCATGTGGAACCTCAAAAACTGTTAGAGCCTCAAAAAAAGTCATAAAAGGAGAATGGACGCTAAATTCCATAACATATAGCGAAGCTGGAACTTACAATGTTACCTTGCTCAACGATGTGTCAAAAGAATGTTTTGAAGGTAGCACGTGGCAATTTATTCCAAACAACAATACCGGGGTTTACACAATTAATGGAACTCATTGCTCAATTGGAGCCCGAAAATTTGTGTTTACCATTCAAGAAGTGGATCCTCAAACAGGACTTTACGACTTTTTGTTAAAACCCACTGACGAGAAACATAAATCGGTTACCAATCAAGGGTTTAGATTAAGCTTAACATCGTTGTCTGACACTGCAATGCAATGGCGACAAACACTATCAGTTGATGGAAAACCATTCACAATAACAATGAACTTTAATAAAATTTAAAAACAATGAAAACATTAATAAATAAAATAGGAATAGTTGTTTTAGTCTTAGTGCTAACAATAAGTTTAACAAACTGTAGTGCAGTTCAAAATGCAAATAATAAACAAAAAGGAGCGGTTATTGGAGCTACTGGTGGTGCTATTTTAGGAGCCATTATAGGAAACAATGTTGGTAAAGGTGGTAATGGTGAATTAGGAGCTGTTATTGGTGGTGTTGTGGGAGGTACTGCTGGTGTCCTTATTGGTAACAAAATGGACAAACAGGCTCAAAAAATTGAAGAAGAAATTCCAGGAGCACAAGTGGAACGTGTTGATGATGGTATTGTTGTGACTTTTGATGAAAGTAGCGGTGTGTATTTTGATACCGAAAAATACAACATCAACAGTGCGTCACAAACTACATTAAATAAATTAATTGGTGTTTTTAAAGAATACCCAGACACTAATATTCTTGTTGTTGGCCATACAGATAGTCAAGGTGCAGAAGATTATAACATGACACTATCTAAAAACAGAGCATATGCAGTAACCAATTATTTGTCGCAAAACGGTATTAGTCAAGGTCGTTTAACAACCAACTGGTTTGGTGAAACGCAACCGATGCATGATAATTCTACAGCAGAAGGTCGTGCTAAAAACAGACGTGTGAACATAGCGATTTTGCCAAATGAGAAAATGATAGAAGACGCCAAAACACAGGCTGGGAATTAAAAAACAATTTAAAATTTGTATAAATCTCGTTTTCAATGTTACTTTGAAAACGAGATTTTTTTTTTGCAATAAACAATACTGATGACACAATTAATTAACTTCATAAGCTCACATACCCAACTTCCAGAATCTTCAATAAAAAATACTGTTGAATTAATTAACGAAGACTGCACCATTCCATTCATTTCTCGTTACAGGAAAGAGCGAACTGGCAATTTAGATGAAGTTCAAATTGGTGACATTGTAAAATACAAAGAACAATACGAAGCTTTAGAAAAAAGAAAAACATCAATTTTAAAAGCCCTTGAAGAACAAGATGTTTTAACTTCAGAATTAAAACAAAAAATTGAAGCAACTGCAGATTTAATAACACTTGAAGATTTGTATTTGCCTTTTAAGAAAAGCAGAAAGACAAAAGCTGAAACAGCCAGAAAAAATGGACTAGAACCTTTGGCAAAAATCATCATGAGCCAAAATACAAATGACTTAGAATCTATAGCATTTAAATACATAAAGGGAGAAGTTATTTCAATTGAAGACGCTTTAGAAGGCGCAAGACATATCATTGCAGAATGGATTAACGAACGGACAGATGTTAGAAATAATATTCGTTATCAACTGGAAAGGTTTGCCATTATTTCTACTAAGGTTATCAAAGGAAAAGCAGATGACGAGAACGCTCAAAAGTACCGAGATTATTTTGATTGGTCAGAGTCTTTAAGTAGAATTCCTTCTCACAGACTTTTGGCTATTTTAAGAGCAGAGCATGAGGGGTTTATTAAAATTAAAATTGAAATTGATGATGAAAAGGCATTAAGTAAAATTGAAGAAAGAATTATCCGTTCTAAAAATGATTGCTCAGAACAAATTCAGTTGGCTATTCAGGATGCTTATAAACGTTTATTGTTACCATCATTATCAAATGAAGCGTTACAAATAGCAAAAGATAAAGCTGATGAAGCAGCAATACTAGTGTTTGCTAAAAACCTAAAACAACTGTTGCTGGGATCGCCTATTGGCGAAAAACGTGTGTTGGCCATAGACCCAGGGTTTAGAACAGGTTGTAAAGTAGTGTGTTTAGATGCGCAAGGACAATTAAAATACAATGAAACCATTTATCCGCATCCTCCAAAAAGCGATGCTATTGGTGCCATGAAAAAAATCAGTTCGTTAGCTGATGCCTATAAAATTGAAGCCATAGCAATTGGAAATGGAACAGCTTCAAGAGAAACCGAAGCTTTAATACGAAAGATTCATTTTAAAAATGACATTCAGGTTTTTGTTGTAAGTGAGGCTGGAGCCAGTATTTATTCAGCATCAAAAATAGCTAGAGAAGAGTTTCCTAATTATGATGTAACTGTACGCGGATCAGTTTCAATTGGAAGACGTTTACAAGATCCGTTAGCAGAATTGGTTAAAATTGATGCTAAATCAATAGGAGTAGGACAATATCAACACGATGTAAATCAAACTAATCTTCAAAAATCTTTAGATGTAGTTGTTGAAAATTGCGTGAATGCTGTTGGGGTAAATATCAATACGGCTAGTAAATCATTGTTAAGTTATGTTTCTGGTATAGGACCAAAACTGGCTGAAAATATTTTTGAATACAGAAAAGAGCATGGTGCTTTTTTATCACGTGAAGCGATAAAAAAAGTCCCTAGATTGGGAGATAAAGCTTTTGAACAAGGAGCTGCATTTTTAAGAATAAAAGAAGCTAAAAATCCGTTAGACGATTCATCCGTTCATCCAGAAAGTTATACTATTGTTGAAAATATGGCGAAAGATTTAGGTAAAACGGTTCAAGATTTAATAGGCAATTTAACATTGCTTCAAAAAATAGATTTAAAAAATTACTGCACAGCATCAGTTGGTTTACCAACGCTTCAAGATATTGTTAAGGAACTTGAAAAGCCAGGTTTAGATATTCGTGAGCAAGCTAAAGTGTTTACTTTCAATCAGAATATAAAAACCATTAATGATTTGAGAGAAGGACAATTACTTCCTGGAATAGTCAATAACATTACCAATTTTGGTTGTTTTGTTGATATTGGCATTAAAGAAAGCGGATTGATTCATGTATCAAATTTAGCTGATGCTTTTGTAAGTGATGTGAATGAACATGTGAGTTTGCACCAACAAATCATTGTAAAAGTGCTGGAAGTGGATATTCCACGTAAGCGCATTCAATTAAAATTGTATAAATAAAAAAAATGCGAACTAAAGCAGTTCGCATTTTTTATCAAAAACAACGTTTTCTACGATGCCGTTTTAAGTATTTGTTGTTCAGAGATTGCATCTGTAATTAGTTTATGCCATTTTTCAATACGTTGTAATTCAAAATCTTCGCTTAAATCCTTATCAACATCATAAAAATTAATAATGGTATTAGGTTTACCTGAAGATTTATACGACAATTCTAAACATAAATTTTTTAAGCCCGTTATCTTTTGTTTGTCATAATTGTAATTTTTAATAACAAAGCATTGTTTAATTTCGGCTAAATTAATATTGGTTACTATTGTTTTTTCCATTTCAAAATATATATTAGTTAAAATTTTATGGTCGTTGCTTATACCAATAAAATTTTTACGCCATATTTCTTTAAGTCTATAAATAATGCCACTATCTTTTAATGCGGAATTAATAAGTTTTTTTGTACTGGCAGTGTTTCTTGTTCCATT
The DNA here is from genome assembly GCA_002441545.1 of Flavobacteriaceae bacterium UBA6231. Classification (GTDB taxonomy): domain Bacteria; phylum Bacteroidota; class Bacteroidia; order Flavobacteriales; family Flavobacteriaceae; genus Yeosuana. Next base: position 6,585 of record DJWL01000160.1, read on the forward strand.
TAAAACAAAATATAAAAAAGGAAGAAACAAGCTTACGATTAAAATTATTGAAAGAATTACTAGTGAAGTTTTCATCTTGTATTTTTTAAAATTATTATTTTATGAATTGTTTAAAACCCCCAAGAATCATATGTTATGATTGAGGGTTATTTAAATTGATATAAAAAACAATAAACTACAAGAAGGAATGAAACGGGTAGACTATTTTACTAATAGTTAAATTCAAATCTAAAAAATTGCAAGTTTTTAAATAATGAGAATTATTTTCAACAAGCACCTTGTTTAAAGGTTTAAAAGATTCGAAATAATTTACATGGTTTTGTTTTTTTAGTTTTTCAAAATTTGAGAATCCTTCAAAAAAATTATTAGTTGAGATTGCACAAGCATTAATTGAATGATCAATTTTAATGTTGTGTGGGTGGTTAACTGGTTTAAATGATAAGTTGCTTTCTGTTTTAAACAGAAATAATGAGAATAAACTTAACGTAATTGTTAAAAAAAAGCAGTTAATTTTTAGCATTTAGCACTAAATTATAATATGTAAATGTATAATAAAGTTTGTTAAAAAATATATAATATTGAGTTTCATAAAAAAGAGCGACCCAATTGGGTCGCCCTTTTTTATATTTAAGAATAAATTTTATTTATTCATGTTTTTTATTTCCTGCATGAACGTTTCTAAATCAACGCCATTATGAACTAACGTTAAAGCCTTATCAACAATATATTTCACATTTACAGCATGAAACCCTAATCCAACACCAATCTTATTTAAAAGTCTGTGTTTTGGATCACCATGAATTTGATCTACATATACCATACGAACCAAATCATACAAGCGCTCTAAACGATGGTCGTATGCTACTGGCGGATTAATAGGATGTGATTGATAGTCTTTCAGAATAATTTTATAATCTTCTTCGCTAACATCTAAATTACGAGCCAGTCTATCTAAAAAGGCTTTTTCTTCATTAGAAATAATACCATCATCCATTGCTACTCTTACAATAGCTGCAAAATGGTCTTCATTTCGCTTTTTAAAACCACTATCAAATAAATCTGAAATTGACATATTTTTTAATTTTTAGTGCTGCAAATATAAATAAACTAAAAGGCTATTAAAAAATAAATTCCTTTTTTTTAGAATCTCATTTTTAAAGGGAAAGAACCTGTTTTAAATGTTTTAGTTTTTAATTAAAAACGTAATTTTTTAATTAAAAAAAGATGAACTCTATCAATATAAAAATACTAAATCTAAATTCAAAAATCACAATTCTTAAGTTATATTTGCACCTTTAAGGCACCAAAATGATTAAAATTTAGGTGTGCAAACTAAAAATAGTTGAGTAAAATAGTTTTGTTACAAGCTTATGAAAAGGTTTTGCAAACGCAAAATCTTCAAACTGCTATTGCCAAAACCGAAAATAAAATTCATTTAAAAGGTTTAGTAGGTTCTGCATTTTCATTTGTTATCTCCAATGTTTTTAAACAATCTGAAAAGCCATTTTTAATTGTTTTTAATGATAAAGAAGAAGCCGCGTTTTACTTGAATGATTTAGAACAGTTGTGCGGCGATAAAGATGTCTTTTTTTACCCCGGTAGCTACCGCAGGCCATATCAAATTGAAGAAACTGATAATGCCAATGTTTTATTGCGAGCAGAAGTTTTAAATCGTATCAACTCTCGAAAAAAACCAGCAATAATTGTCACCTATCCGGATGCACTTTTTGAAAAAGTGGTTACCAGAAAAGAATTAGAGCGCAATACCTTAAAAATTTCACTTAACGATAAATTATCTATTGATTTTGTAAACGAGGCACTGTTTGAATATCAATTTAAACGTGTTGACTTTGTAACGGAACCTGGTGAATTTTCAGTTCGAGGTGGTATTGTAGATGTGTTTTCTTTTTCAAATGATGA
>DJWL01000060.1 GCA_002441545.1 Flavobacteriaceae bacterium UBA6231
GATGAATTGTACGAACTTGCAAACACCATTAATGAGTTGGTTATTCGCATTGAAAAAAGCATGAAGCAGCAAAAGCAATTTACAGGTGATGCTTCGCATGAAATTAGAACACCACTTGCAGCTATACGTGGTACTTTAGAAGTATTAATTAGAAAACAGCGTGATCCTAAATTCTATGAAGATAAAATTCGTGATATTATAAACCAAGTAGATAGAGTAGACAAGTTACTTGACCAACTTTTGCATTTGGCCAGAATTGAATCTGGAGTCATTTTCGCAAATAAAGAAAGCATACAACTTCTACCGCTAATAACACCATTAAATGAAAAATGGATTCATGTTGCCAATTTAAAGAATATAAAAATACACGTAGAAATACCAAATGAGGCTTTTGTTTTTGGTGACAAAATATTTTTAGAATTAATTCTTGATAACTTGGTAGCAAATGCCATTAAATATGGAAACTTTAGCGGTCATATCTTTATTATTTGGGATGCCACTTTAAAAATGCTTTCTGTAAAAGATGATGGTATTGGTATTTCTGATGAAGACTTACCTAATATTTTTGATAATTTTTATAGAACCGATGAATCCAGAAGCTCGACAATACAAGGTAATGGTCTAGGACTTTCCATAGTTAAAAAACTAGCTGAATTACAACGTATTAAAATTACTGTAAAAAGCCAATTAGGAAAAGGGAGCATTTTTACATTACAGTTTACAATCTAATTTTTATTAAGTGAATCTTAAGAATAGTCAAAGGATTTTTAAATAATGGTCAAAGTACCTTTGGCTTATAAACAAAATCATATAATTCTTAAAATAAACAAAATGAAAAAACTAGTAATTATGCTTACCACTGTTGTAATAACAGGAGCTTTATTCAATTCTTGTAAAAACGAGTCCAATAAAGAAAACACGCTGCAAAAACCTATTGCACAAGTTGAAGAAATGTCTGTTGTAGACGCTACGACTTCAACCATTAATAATATGCAAGCTGCATTTAAAGGAGAAACTACTGCCAGTGCTAAATATGAAGCTTACAGTAAAAAAGCTGAAGAAGAAGGGCATCATGAAATAGCAATGCTATTTCATGCAGCGTCATTGGCAGAAAATATTCACGCAAACAACCATAAAGTTGTTTTAGAAGAAGCTGGACAAACGGTTCCTGAAATTTCACCTGAGTTTACGGTAAAATCAACTAAAGAAAACCTGGAAGATTCCGTTACAGGTGAAAGTTATGAGTCAAATACCATGTACCCAGGATTTATGGTAACTGCCAAAGCTGCCAAAAATGAAATGGCTGGGATGAGTTTAAATTATGCCTATAGAACAGAGTTAAAGCATCTTGAAATGTATAAAGAAGCTTTAGCTGCTTTAGGTGACAATAATGATACATCTTTGCCATCGGTTTATTACATATGCCCAACATGTGGAAATACATATCAAACAACAACACCAAAAAGATGCGGCATCTCTATGACAAGTGCTGAAAAATTAATAAAAATAACTTCACTTAGTTAAGAAGTTAGATTTGTTGGTTGGTTGATGAAAGTCCAGATATTTAACTGGGCTTTCGTTTTAAAAAAACACAAACACCTCAATTTAAAACAATAATTATGGACGCAACACATATTCATTTACTATTAACACATTTTCCAATTGTTGGAACCATCATTGGAATTATAATTCTCATATATGGTCTTTACTCAAAAAATGAATCCATAATAAAAGTATCATTAGGCACTTTTGTTGCCATGGCACTTTTAACAATTCCCGTTTTTCTTACAGGAGAAGGAGCTGCTGAAACTGTAGAAAATATCTCTGGAGTTTTAGAGAATACCATTGAAGAGCATGAAGAACTTGCCGAAAAGGCCATTTGGCTAATGGGCTTTCTAGGGGTATTATCCTTAATTAATTTATATGTAATTTTCAAAAAAGCACCATTTTCTAAAACAATCACAGTGCTAACGTTATTGGTTTCTTTAGCAACATTTGGGTTGTTTGCACAAGTTGGAAATTTAGGAGGTCAAATTAGACATTCTGAAATTAGAAATACAAATGCAACAATTCAAGGAGAAAACAATAATACCAGTGAAACTAGAGCTAATGATGGCGATGACGACGACGATTAAAATTTATTAGTATCATTTTTATTCTTAAACAATGAAACAATCTATTTTTATTAAGCATGCTTTGCCATTTATTCAATGGTATGCTTTAATGATTTTCATAACGATTGTAATTGATTATTTGCTTCACAAATTTCAATTGGTTTTAAATGGAAGTTATCTTGGTTTTGCAGGAACTTTCTTTATTATAGTGTCATTTTTATATTCATTAAGAAAACGGAAAATAATAAAGTCTGGATCACCAAAAAGATTGTTGATGTTTCACGAATATCTTGCTTGGATAGGATCAATAATGCTTCTTGTGCATGCAGGTATTCATTTCAATTCCCTTATACCTTGGTTTGCAATTTTAATGTTATTAATAACTGTTGCTAGTGGATTGGTAGCTAAATTTTTATTAAAAAAATCAAATGAAAATTTAAAACAAAAAAGACAGTTTATGATTGCTGAAGGAATTGATAAAGAAGATGTTGATAGGAAACTTTTTCTTGATTCAATTACTGTGGATTGGATGAAGAGGTGGAGGCTATTCCATATGCCTATAACACTGCTTTTAGTGATTTTTTCTTTAATTCATATTATAACAATTATAATATTTATCGTATGAAAAAGGCAATCTTTTTTGCGGTAATAATTGGAGCCATCACGATTACCTATTTTTATCCAGAGACTATGATTAATCCTGGACAATTGGTTGATGCACATCAAAATTTAAGTAATAATTGTACTGCTTGTCACCAACCTTTTGGAGGGATTTCTAATGATAAATGTATTGCTTGCCATGCATTATCAGAAATAGGAAAGAAAACATCAACCCTAACACTACCTGGTTCAATTATTAACGGAAAGAAGGTTTTATTTCATCAAAATTTAACAAATCAAAATTGTATTGCTTGCCATACAGATCATAAAGGAATATTGCCAACAATAGCATTAAGTAAGTTTGAACATTCATTACTAACAAAAGGCATTGTAAATAAATGCATCAGTTGTCATGAAACTCCAATAAATGATCTCCATAAACAGCTTTCAACAGATTGTATAAAGTGTCATAATACCAATGAATGGAAATTTACTGCAAGATTTAATCATGATATGATTATTACCGCAGATAAAAATAATTGTATTTCTTGTCACCAATCTCCTAAAAATTCATTTCATGACATGTCTGGAACAAACTGTATAGAATGCCATAGTACTAATAAGTGGTTACCATCAACATTTAATCATACTTCCTATTTCGCGTTTGACAAACATCATAGCGCTAATTGTAGCACGTGTCATGTAAATAATGATTTTAAAACATATACCTGTTATGGTTGTCATGAACATTCAGAAGCAAATATAAGAGGAGAGCATGTGGAAGAAGGCATACAGAACTTTCAGGATTGTGTTACGTGTCATAAAAGTGGTAACGAACATGACATTATAAGGCCTAACGGAATTAATAATAAATTAAAAGATAGAAGAACTATTAATAGTAAGGATAATGGGGAACATGATGATGACGATGATTAACCTAAGATTATTCAGTTAGTA
>DJWL01000164.1 GCA_002441545.1 Flavobacteriaceae bacterium UBA6231
TTTTTTTACTATATAGCTAATTTTAAAAGCAAGTATTTGTTTCAATAAAAATGAAAATTAGTAATTTTCATAAGATTAGCTATTTTTTGGTATCGTTTGATACTCCTTTTATTTGGGTGACATCCTTAAAACGCAACATATCTATTAATCTATTTGATGCGCCTAAATAGTACCCTGTTTGATCTTGAAAAGATTCAGGATTTCTAAACGTGCCAAATAGGATATCTATCAAGGGCAAATCTGAATAGTTATACTGGTGTATGCCCATGCCATGATGCAGTGAATGGCTTTCTGGTCTTTGAATGATATAACCTAACCATCTAGGCGTTTTAATATTGGCGTGCTGAAATATACCCAAAAACATGGTCGTAAGGATGATGTACGTAATGGCTTGGGGAGCCAATCCCATAATGAGTGCAAAGCTAACAGAACCAACAAGGGCTAAACCAATCATATCGTTCAGGCTAAATATAAAAGCACTAGGGGTATCTATCCTTTCTGAACTATGGTGAATTTGATGGGACACCCGAAACAATAAATCTGATTTATGCATACTAAAATGCCAAACATATTGTACAAATTCTACTAAAACAATTCCTAAGATCATTTGTGCAAACAGAGGCAAACCACTTAAATCAATTAACTGATAAGACGAAAAAAAGCCGTCCCATAATAAGGGTAGATATGTTGTCATCAATAAAAAGACAACGAAAAAAACAAATCCTCGCAACTTCCAATATCTTATTTTGGGTAACTGACGGGCAGGAAAAAAAGTTTCCCATAAAAACAAAATTCCATAAATAGCGTAAATTATTAAAATTATAGGATCGGTAAGAATCTCCAAAGGGGCAGGTAGTTCTAAAAAAATGGTTTCCATAAATATCATTATTTTTTTAATTATACAGACTAGACGGTACAAATATAAAAATATTATTAAACATACCAACTAGTTTGTTTATTTTTTTATTATTTTTGGGTTATGGCAAGAAATGGAAAACCTACAAGAAATAAAATACTAGAAGAATCTAAAGCACTTATTCTTCAAAATGGTTTTGCTGGCACCAGTATAGATCAAATATTAGAGAAGACTTCCTTAACAAAAGGAGCATTCTTTTATCACTTTAAAACAAAAAACGATTTAGCGAAAGCACTTATTGAAGAATTTATACGCATGGATTTGTTACTGATGGAGGAGACTTTAAATGACACCCATGAGTTAAAGGATCAACCCCACGACAGATTATTGAAATTTATTCAGCTTTTTATAGATATGTTTACTGGTTTGAGTGTCCCCCACCCGGGATGTTTATATGCGTCCTATATTAATGAATCCAATCTGTTTGATGAGGAAATTAAAAAAAATATTTCTGATACGATATTGATTTGGAGAGATACCATGGAGTTATTGTTAAACAACATCTTAGAACAACATGATATGGTTATGAATGAGGATCTTCATTCTTTAGCCGATACCTTTACAGTCATTTTTGAAGGTTCATTTATTCTTTCAAAATCTGTAAATGAACCCGATTTAACTGCGAAGCAATTAAAACATTTTAAAAACTATATACAATTACTTTTTATTCCCAAAATGTAAGGTTTAAATATCCTAGAAAAAATCCCAAACTAAAAGCTCAGGATTTATTATTAATCAGCAATGGTTCTTTGTTAATTACTCTTCTGGATGCATAAAACGTTGTTTTGCCAACAGTTGTTCTTCTGTTTCTACGTGAGCATCATCAGGCACACAACAATCTACTGGGCAAACTGCTNNTTTCCTTTTAAGCTGGTTCCATCATTATAACGCCAATCGTCAGCGGCTTCATATATTGCAGTGTTTGGGCACTCTGGTTCGCAAGCACCACAATTTATACATTCGTCTGTTATTATAATTGCCATAGTATTTTTTCTTTCTAAATTTGCAATGGCTAAAATAAAACCAAAACCATTCATAACCAAATAGAGAATGCATTTACAACAAAGAATTAACGCTTTTGTAAAATTAGGAGACTTTTTAAGTCAATTTTCTAATGAAATAATTCAAAAAAAAGAGACAATTGAATATAATGATTTGTTTTTTGAAGGATTTAAACACCAATTAAAGTTAGCGGAAGAAAGCAATAGTTGGTTTACAAAAGAAAACATGGCATTTGCCATTAAAGGTTGGGCTGATTCTTTAACTTCTGAAAAATTAGATAAATGGTTATCGCCATATAATATATTACTTAAAGAACCAAAATTGGTAGCCATTATTATGGCTGGAAATATTCCATTGGTTGGTTTTCATGATTTTTTATCTGTTTTAATTAGTGGTCATCATGCATTAGTAAAACAGTCATCAAACGATAAATACCTACTTCCCTATTTAGCTAAATATTTAGAGTTTGTAGAGCCAGAATTTAAAGGCACCATCACTTTTGCAGAAGATAAGCTAGAACACTTTGATGCTGTAATTGCAACTGGAAGCAACAACACAGCACGTTATTTTGAATATTATTTTAAACACAAACCTTCCATTATAAGAAATAACCGAAATTCCATAGCAGTTTTAAACGGACAAGAAACGTTAGAAGATATGCAAGCACTTTCAGAAGATATTTTTAGGTATTATGGTTTAGGATGCAGAAATGTATCAAAGTTATATGTACCAAAAGACTATAATTTTGATTTGTTTTTTCAAGCTATGTATCACTGGCATTCTATTATTGAAAAAGCTAAATATGCCAATAACTACGACTATAATAAAGCCGTATATATAATGAGTGAATTTGATATGCTTGAAAATGGGTTTTTAATGATAAAAGAAGATTCAAGTGCCGTATCACCTATTGCCACCGTTTTCTACGAATATTATGAAAATTCCATAGAGTTAAAACAAAAATTAGAACAACAAAAAGAGTCAATTCAATGCATTGTTTCAAAAGGTTTTGTTCAAAACGAAATTGCTTTTGGTTACACTCAAAAACCACAACTTTGGGATTATGCGGATGATGTGGATTCTATTGAATTTTTGTTAGCAATTTGACCAAAAAATTATGGATTTTATAGCACAAAATAATCAATTAATTACCAACTTTGTATCTCTAAATTTTTAAAAAAAATGAAAAAACACAACTTTAGTGCAGGACCAAGTATTTTACCTCAAGAAGTTTTATTAAAGGCATCACATGCTGTAATTGATTTCAATAACGAAGGCTTATCTTTATTAGAAATATCACACAGAAGCAAGCCTTTTGTTGATGTTATGGAAAAAGCTAGATCCTTGGTTTTAGAACTTTTAGGATTAGAAGGAAAAGGCTATAAAGCATTGTTTTTGCAAGGAGGTGCAAGTACTCAGTTTTTAATGGTTGCCATGAACCTTTTAGAAAAAAGAGCTGGTTATTTAAATACTGGTACTTGGAGCCAAAAAGCTATTAAAGAAGCTCAAATTTTAGACGACATATACGAAGTAGCATCATCAAAAAGTGCAAACTTCAATTATATTCCAAAAGGATATGATATTCCAGAAGATTACGATTATTTTCATTGTACTTCAAACAATACTATTTTTGGAACTCAAATGAAATCATTTCCAAATTCACCAATACCTATGGTATGTGATATGAGTAGTGATATCTTTTCTCGTGTTTTAGATTTTTCAAAATTTGATTTAATCTATGCTGGCGCTCAAAAAAATATGGGTCCAGCTGGAACAACTCTTGTAGTTGTTAAAGAAGATATTTTAGGAAAAGTATCTCGCAAAATCCCTTATATAATGGATTATAAATTGCACATAAGCAATGGCAGCATGTACAATACACCTCCTGTTTTTGCTGTTTACACTTCAATGTTGACTTTGGAATGGATTAAAAATATGGGTGGTATTGCTAAGGTTGAAGAAATGAATGAGAAAAAAGCAAGCGTTATGTATTCTGAAATAGACTTAAACCCATTATTTAATGGTTTTGCTACCAAGGAAGACAGATCAAATATGAATGCTACATTCACACTTCAAAATGAAAATTTAAAAGAAACTTTTGAAACCATGTTAAAAGAAGCTGGAATTAGTGGTTTAAATGGTCACAGAAGTGTTGGAGGCTACAGAGCATCTATGTACAATGCACTACCTATTGATAGTGTTAAAGCTCTTGTAGAGGTTATGAGTGAATTAGAAAGTAAAGCATAATCCCATCCTCAATCCTTCCCAAAGGGAAGGAAGACCGAATATAAAAAAATTAATTATTAACTAAAAATAACCCAATAAATCCCCTTTCCTTTGGAAAGGGTTAGGGATAGGAAAATGAAAGTATTAGCAAACGACGGTATTTCAAAAACCGGAAAAGAAGCTCTTGAAAAAGGCGGATATGAAGTTATTACAACCACTGTAGCTCAAGAACAATTAATAAATTACATAAACGAAAAAGGCATTAGTGTTATATTAGTTCGTAGTGCTACAACAGTTCGCAAAGATTTAATCGATGCTTGTCCAGGAATAAAAATCATTGGTCGTGGTGGTGTTGGAATGGATAATATTGATGTAGATTATGCAAAAAGCAAAGGAATACATGTAATCAATACACCTGCATCTTCTTCACACTCAGTTGCCGAATTGGTTTTTGCACATTTTTATGGACTAGCACGTTTTCTACATAATTCTAACCGTGACATGCCTCTTGAAGGCGACACTAGCTTTGGAAAATTAAAGAAAGCTTATGCAAAAGGAATAGAGCTTAAAGGAAAAACATTAGGTGTTCTAGGTTTTGGTCGGATTGGTCAAGCCACAGCTAAAGTTGCTTTAGGTGCAGGAATGAAAGTAATTGCTTTTGACCCATTTATAGAAAAAGCTAATTTAGAACTTGATTTTTTTGATGGTCAAAAAGTAAATTTTGATATCAAAACCATTTCTAAAGAAGACGTTTTAAAACAAGCTGATTTTATCACGTTACATGTACCTGCTCAAAAAGAATATGTTATTGGCAAATCTGAGTTTGATATCATGAAAGATGGCGTTTTTATAGCTAATGCTGCTCGTGGTGGTGTGGTTGATGAAGTTGCTTTAGTTGAAGCAATTATGAGTGGAAAAGTAGCAGGTGCTGCTTTAGATGTTTTTGAAAAAGAACCTAAACCAGAAATTCAATTATTAATGAATTCTGGATTATCATTAACTCCTCATACTGGAGCAGCGACCAATGAAGCACAAGACAGAATTGGAACCGAACTAGCTGAGCAAATTATCAGTATCCTTGGTTAAATAAATTGTGACCAAATGGTTATAATTAAGTCCTAACTTATAAACGTTAGGACTTTTTTTGTACATTGAAAGTCCGAAAAAATCAACAAATAAATTAAAACAAAAAATATGTCAGGAATTTTAGACTTGTTAAACAGCGATTTAGGAAAAACAATAGTAAGTGGTGTTTCTAATCAAACCAATCAATCACAAAATAAAACACAGGATGTGTTAACAATGGCTTTACCAGTGTTAATGGCTGCCATGAAAAAAAACGCTAAGACACCTCAAGGAGCTGAAGGTTTATTAGGCGCCATAGGAAGTAAACATGACGGAAGTATTTTAGATAATCTTGGTAGTTTATTTGAAGGCGGCGTCGACTCAAATGTTTTAGAAGATGGCGGAAAAATATTAGGTCATGTATTAGGAGGCAAACAACAACATGTTGAAATGGCTTTAAGTCAAAAATCTGGTATTGACGCAGGTTCTGTAGCTCAAATTCTAAAAGTAGCAGCACCAATTTTAATGGGTGTTTTAGGAAACCAGGCAAAACAGCAAAATGTAAATAGCGCTAGCGGACTTGAAGGAATGCTAGGTGGTTTACTTGCTGGGAGTTCTGCCAAGAATGAGCAAGGTTTTTTAGAATCAATTCTTGATGCTGATGGTGATGGCAGTGTTATTGATGATGTTGCTGGTATGGTTTTAGGAGGTTCTAAAAAGAAAGGTGGCCTTGGAAGTTTATTAGGAGGTCTGTTTGGAGGAAAATAATTTCAATTCAACTAATTAATTTATGTGTTAGTCTAAATTGACTAACACATTTTTTTTGTTAAAAAGTTATAAAACAACTATTTAAACAATCCTTTTTTGTAAATTAAAGCTAAAATTAACATCATGAAATTCTTTCTTTATATACTAATCCTTTTAGTTTGCTTTGTAGGTTGCAATACCTCAAAAATTGCTAATACAAACAACAGCAATAAAATACATCAAGCAATATCAAATGACACCATAAGAATTGCTAATGATGAGCTAGAATATGAAATAATCATTATAGAACCTGGGTTTGATTCTTGGTTAGCTAGTACTGCAAAACCTGAAGGCTTCTATTCTCAAACATATTTAGAAAACAAAAATTATATCTATGTAACCGAATGGAATAGCAGGGTATTACAACCTCAACGATTTAATCCAAATCTTTATGAAATGCAAATTGATTACAATCAAGGAATAGATTATGGATATGACGTTAACTATAAACTTTACAATTATTTTATATACTTTCAATTAAAACACAAGCAACAATTAACAGGAATGATACCAAGAATTTAATGCTATTTTAATTATTTTTGCAATTAAATTATTGATTTTGAAAATATTTAAAGAACGTTGGGGTATTTCTAATAATTGGCAACTAATTTTTCCTTTTTTAGGGATTGCTGTTTTATTATATTCTTCATTTAAATTATCAAAAGCAGTTCTTAAAGATGCACATATTTCTTTTCATTTAATTTTAAGTATTATTTTCTATTTCATGCTTTTAAAGTTTGTCTTATTCCTCTTTAAAAAACTAGAAACCAAATGGAAAGTAAAATTTAAATGGGAAATGATATCCCTCTTTTTAGTTTTTGCAATTACAGGAACATCTTCAATTTATGTTTCAAGACCAATTATTAAAATTATTGGTATTACTAAAGAAAACTTAAACCCTATTGTTTATTGGGTTTTATATATTATTATTGGTTTTATTTTTTATCAAATATTACTTGTAATTATTGGTTGGGTTTTTGGGCAGTTTAAATTTTTCTGGAATTTCGAAAAAAGGATGCTTACTAAACTTGGCTTTAAACGTTTTAAAGATTAATGCGCTTTTTAAGAGAACATATACTTTATAAAATCCTAGCTCTTACATTAGCTTGCGCAATACTTATTCCTACTGCTGTAAAATTTACACATGTTTTCAATCATTATAAACATGAAGTTTGTTTTGGAGAGAAAAGCACTCATTTACACAAAGTAGACCTTAATTGTAAATTTTATGATTTTAAATTAACTCAAAATTTTTTAGTAAGTCATTTTCTTTTCAATGTTTTTCAACCCAAGCAACAACATTTAAAAATAACATCGCAATACATTTTTTTAAGTAGTTTCCAACAACTTCATTTTTCACTTCGTGGACCACCTTCATTAATTTAAAATCTTTCATATTAACTGAAATCAATTCAGATTTAAAAAGAAATAAATTAATAAACATGTTACAGCAATTTTTTAAAAACACTTCTTCAAAATAAATAGTGTAGTAATTGTTATAACGATAAAAACACATACATGAAACAAATAATAACCCTTATGTTGCTATTGGCAACTACATTTATATATTCACAAAACACAATAGAAGGTACTGTAATTGACAGAGACACAAAAGAAACTCTAGACTATGTAAATGTTTATTTCCCAAATCTTGAAAAAGGAA
>DJWL01000167.1 GCA_002441545.1 Flavobacteriaceae bacterium UBA6231
AATAATCGATAGCTTTTGTTGCTCTATCTCTAGCTTTTTTACCTACGGTATAAGCAGATTTTCGAAAGTTATCAGCACCTGTAAACTTTACAATTGCAAAATTTTTAACGACTGTAACAGCACCACTTCCGCTGCTAATCTTTGTACTTGAAGATGAGGATGTCTTAACGACACCATCATCAACTATTTTAATTGGAGCTACGGTTGCATTGCTATCACTTGCTTTTATTTCAGGAACATTTTTAAATGAAGCTGCTTCAGATTTTACACTGCTGCTATCTGATGTTATCGGCAGTGTGGTACTAGATATCTGGGAAGACGATGAAGAACTTTTGCCATCATCACTTCCGACATCTATATCATCGGTATCAAAACTTACTCCACCGCTTTGATTTGATTGTCTTGAAGATGAAGAACCACTTTTTATAGGTTTCTCGCTATTTTCAATAGCCTCTTTTTTTAATTTTTCTCTCTCCAAGTAAAGGAGTAATTCTTTAGAATCCATTACAAAATCCTTAACTCAAATGTTCAGGAAAAATATTACTTGTAATATTTTCTTTTGAGTTTAATGAATCAACAGGATGTGTTTTTAACGCCGCACCTTTTGAAAGTGATACTATCCTTCTTATCTTTTCAGATATCTGTTCTGGTTCCAAGTCGGCAAAAATCAATTCGCCAAAAATATATTTTATAAGATGATGATTACTAAGTATGTAACTCAAGCTTCTAACATTTTGTGTTTCAATTTTTGAAAATTTCTCTTCAATTATTTCGACAAGTTTTCTTTCAAAACTATCAAATGCTCTAACGACCTTCTCCTCTTGTTTGGCGGCAGCATGGTACGCCTCTCCTAACTTTATTCTTACCGCTTCTGACTTAGATATATTGTGAGCGATACTATCCTTTGTAATAATCTCGTATAGGCTATTATCCACGGTTATTGAAAATACTTTCATCTTCCATCCTCTTTATGTTAATTTGCTCTTATTCATAATTATGTGAATTTAACAGCTATCTAACAGCATTGAAAATTTGTTGGATACGAATGAAAGTACAAATTATTGTTTTTTTAAAAAACATCTCATAAAAAAAATAACATATAAAAAAACAGCTATCATAACAGTAGGTAAACCCCATTAAAAAGAGAAAATAAAAAGATTATTAACAGAAAAAATAACACAAAACATCATACCGTTTTAACTTGCTCTCAAAAAAATATATTTTTTTGAAAAAAATTCAACACTTAGCAGCAATAACATTTCCAATCTCAAAAGACAAAAAAATAACTACATCAACAACCTACAACACAACAACGAGCAAATAAAGTAACTCAAACTTCAACACAAAATAAAAATCATTTTTAAAAAAAATATATACACCTGTAGTAATGCATGTAATAAAAAAAGAAAAAAAACTTGATGATTTATTTGGTAAAATTGAAAATAAGATGTAGAAGTGTCTATGGTATATTTAGCAGCCAATTTTTATCCGAACTGCTAAATATAAAATCTATTTTTATGAAATGTAATTCTCTTTTATGAAATTTTTTAAATCCTCATGAGAGATTTTTTCTTCATAAAACTCTATAGCCTTATCGGCTATTTTTATTTTGCTTTGAGCTTCAAGCTGCTCTGCTTCTTCGATAAGTTTCTTTGATTGTTCTTTTGCTTTTTGCAAAACTTCTTTTGCTCTAAGCCGTAACTCTTCGATTTTATTTTCTGCCATTTGTGCTTGACTCCTGTTTTATTTTTTTGTCAAACATTATTCATAATTTCTTTTAAAAGATTATCTTTGTCTATTTCAATTACTCTTTTTAATTTTATCTAATTGCTCAATACAAAAATTTAAAGCAATCATGTGAAATTTTTCACTTCTATCTTTCATTAATTCATTTTTATTAATAGTCTCTAAGCACAAATATTTTGTATCATTTGATTTAAAATTAGATATCCAAATTAATAGTCTGTGCTGCTGCGAATCCTGCGCTAAACGCCAACCCTTGATCAACTTTACTTAGTTCTGTAGCATTAGCTAATGATGTTATCAAAAAACAAGATATTATTTTTACAAACACTTTCATTTATTAATCCTTATTTTTCAAATTATATTTTTTTCTAAATTTGCTTCGCTTTCAAAGCAAGATACATCAACAATTTGTCCTTGTCGGTTCATCATCTGTAAAGAGCTTTGCCCGACATCGATAACAGTTTCTTTATTGTCCGTATGCCCTTGCTCTTTTAGAAAATCCTCGATGCCTTGAGTAGCTTCAAGAAATTGGCCACCTTTTCTCATATTGGAAAAAGCTTTGTTTTGTTTATCATCAAAAAAACTATTATTTTCCATTACTTTGCTCCTTTAATCCAAGTATCATTGTGTAGTATTCCGACATGTCTTATTTGTCTTACGCTTAAATTTTTATATTCTTTGCCTGTAGGTTTTTTTGCTATTCCATTATTTAATTCTATAAAATTAAAAGTTTTTGTTTCAAAATTAAGTGAAGCAACCTCGCCAAATAGAACTTCAGAGATGCCATTTGCATTAATTATACAAAACTCATATCTATCTCCAACTTCCACAATTGTTCTATGTCCAACAGTTTTCATTTTTTTAACTCCTCCATCTTAATTACTAGTGTTACTTTTTTTCTTAGCTTTAATACAGCATGATATGTCCTATCTTGAAAGCTTTCATCAATACTCAATCCGACTTTCTCATCTTCATCTACTGCAAAGCCATCTATTTTTTGCTCGATAGCTATATTATTGATAAGACAAGTTTTTTTATTAAGCTTTACAAAGACTCTTCCTATATCAATTTCATTTTTTGCCATACCATGAAATCTACAGTCTTTATCATCCGTAAAGGTTATAATATTTTCGATATTTACTCTGTCAAAAGTTATTTCATGTAATAAAGTGGCGTCTCTTACTATTATGATATTGTTTGCTTCAACAACTGATAACATTAATCCGACAAAAAAGATAAAATTTTTCATTCGCCAATCCTCAATTAATATAAAGCTTAATAGGTTCTACTATCATTTTCTGCCATACCCTCCCAAGAAATAATTGCCTCAAAAACTCCATGAACTGTGTTTGCTTTTAAATTTTGAGTTCTAGCAACAAATGCAACGGGATTTTCTTTATTTTCACAAACTCCTTGAGGTAAAATACTGTAAAGTCCTTCATGAATAATATTTTCATTAAGTCCTTGTTCGTAAATTTTTTTTGCCTCATCCTGATTAGTTATTGTTGCCATTGTTTTATCCTCTTTTTATTTAACATCTTTTCTTATTCATAAATTAATATGATGTTCTCTTAAATCTTGCAAAACTAAGTTTTGAAGATATGCACTTCTATTTCCGTTAAACTCTACAAGTCTTTCAGGAAGAGCTTCTATAAGATCGCTTCGCATCATAACATTGATTCGTTTTAGTTTTTCAACTTTTATATCTATAAGCTGAGGAATTGCGTTTGGTTCTAAATCTAAATCATCTCTTTGCATTAACTCTTCAAGAGTTGAAGATTTTGGAAGAGTTTTTAAATCTTCGCAGTAAAGTTCTGCTGCTTCTTTTATCATTTCAACAGCTTTTTCAAATGTTTCGCCATAGCTAGAAGTAAAACCCAAATCCGGTACTACTGCTACATAGTCATTATCTTCTTTATGTATGAAAGCTAAATATTGCATATTTTTTCCTTTGTTTTTTTTAATAAACTAGTGGAGTTTTAATCCACTTTGCCTCTCTATATTTTTTAGAGTTCCAAGCGGTATCTCGTCTTTTCCATGGTCAGCAACAATTGCAGTTCTGTTACCATTTACAAATTTTTTATGAGAACCATTTTGTGATTTGAACTCAAAACCATTCTTTTTTAAGATTTTGATAACTTCTTTTGAGTTCACTTTTGCTCCCTTTGCATTACACATTATACACATATTTTACTTAAATATAGTTACACATTATGTGTAACTATGACTATTAAGCAGCCGTAGCTACTCTAATAGCCCGTGTTAAATTATCGCACCATACGCCGCCCCAGTAGTCAGTCATAAGATCATCGTTATCATTTACACCTCTGCATCTGATACAAGTGATATCTTTGGAATCATCATCCATTCTGCCATTCACCATAAATTCAACTACATGTCTGTTTATCTCTGCCCAAAAGAGGTTACCGCTTTGCTTTACTTTACCGTGTTTTGAAAGTTTTTTAATTGCGTTTGTAAGTTTCATTTTTTTATCCCTGGAATGAATATCTCTAGCCTATATAGCTAGAGCATTTGCAAGATGTTTCATGAAGTGCAAAACATCACCATTTTTAAAATCAATTTGAACTAAGATATCTTTGATTTTTCTCTGCTCATGCTTTGGAGCAATTACAATAGCATCAACAACAATTTGAAGTGTCATAAAGTTAGTTCCGCTTTCTCCTTGAGCTTCGATTGAAGTTTCAAGACTTATGTTTTTCTCTTCAAAGAGAGTTTCAAGATACTTTTTCATCTTTTAACCCTTATATTTGTTTTATAGTATAATTATAACAAAATAATGAGTTAATGTCAAGCAATTAAACAAATATTTAAGTAAAATTTGAATAAAATAACAAAATAAAAAGTTTTATAGGATATAAATATGATTGAATTAAAAGATGTGTTAGATAGATTAGATATAAATGCAGCTTCTTTTTATGAACTAGCAGGAACTACACAGCAGAAGTTATCTTATGCTAAAAAGCATAATCAGGAAGCTTATGAAAACTTTCTCTTTAGTGGTATATGCAGGCATTATGAAATGGGCCCAAGTAAACTTATTGATTTGATAGAGAGCATTAAAAAAATAAAAGAGTCTATTTAATTTCCCGCGGGAAATTATTTTTTGACAACTTCGCAAGAGTTTTCAAAGAAGAACTCAAGATTTTCAAATTTATTTGTTTTTATTAGCATAATTCCCGTTTGTTTTGGATATTCATATTTTCCACCTTTTCCATCTTGGCAAACTATATTTAATTTTTGGTTCTCAAGTATCTCTCTCCATTTTTGCTTAATTTCTTTTGTTAAAATTTCAAGATTTTCACAACCTGTTTGATTTTTTAGTTTACAAGCTGCCTCAAAATATTGCAATGCAGCCGTTTTGCTATTTTTTGAACTACGATAGTTTAGCACTCCAGCATCATTGCAAGCATTCGAGTGATTCTTGACACAAGCTTTTTCATAATACTGTACTGCTGCTGTTTCAAAACCGTCTATTTTTATATATAATGGATTTGCATATAATGCACCTAGTTCATAACAAGCGTCTATCTCACCTGCATCACATTTTATTTTAAGTGCTTTTGAATTTATATTCATTTTATGAAGTCCATCTGCATAATCAGCTGTTTGATTGACAAATTCAGAGTATGCTAATTTTGCTTTTTTACATCCTATTTCATTTCCTACATCACAAGCTCTTTGATAAAGTTGCATTGCTTTTACAGGATCTTGATTTTTTAGTGCTTTATCACCGTCATCTATATCACTTGCCATAAGATTCATATTCAAAATCAAAGCCAACAAAACTCTTACATGTACTTTCATTATTGTCTATCCTTTTTTTATGTTTGATGTTTACTCATAATTATTTACCTTCATGATAAAAAAGTTCTCCATCTTTATCATAGATAAAAACATTAGCTTTCATTCTGTAAATATTAAAAAATGGTCCGTCAGGCTCATCATATAAATAAAAATCACCTTGCAGTGAACCACAAAATTCACAGGTATTGGCTATAAGTTTTTGTTTTTGTGTATGATTATATATCATTTTATAAAAACCAAATCTTTCTTGAATTTTTTTTAAAAGTGTACTTGGTACATCATTAACACCATATAGTATTTTAGGTTTGTAATCAATTTCAAATCTTCCTATGCTATTAAATAATCTAATACTAATAACCGTAGTACTTTTTTTACATTTCCAGCATCTTCTTTTAGCTGTAATTATGCCTGCAAGTAATTTTGAACCATCATTTTTATACTTATGTTCCCGCTCCTCAGTCGATTTTATTTTGTTAGAGCCTTTATATTCAACAGGTGTTTGATTTAAAATTGTATGCAAAGTGAAAACTGTTATTGCTATAAAAATTAAAACTAAAATTATTTCCATATTTTAAACTCTACATAAATCAAACAGCTGAT
>DJWL01000183.1 GCA_002441545.1 Flavobacteriaceae bacterium UBA6231
GCTTCATCATCAAAAACTTCAATAAAAGCATTGCCAATAGCTTTACGTTTTCTCTCAGGATCATCAATTCCTGCTAAAGCATCTAAAAAACGTTTGGAAGCATCAACGCCTTTAACATTAAGTCCCATGCCTTCATATTGCTTTAATACACTTTCAAATTCGTTTTTACGAAGCAATCCGTTATTAACAAAGATGCAATACAAATTCTTCCCAATAGCTTTATGAAGTAATACAGCGGCTACTGAAGAATCAACACCACCAGAAAGTCCTAAAACAACTTTATCATTACCAATTTGTTTTTGAAGTGACTCAACAGTTTCTTCAACAAAAGAATCTGGTGTCCAATCTTGATTTACACCAGCTATATGAACTAAAAAGTTTTCTAATAATTTTTTGCCATCTGTCGAGTGATAAACTTCAGGATGAAATTGAATAGCATAAGTTTCCTCTCCTTCTATTCTGAATGCTGCATTTTCAACATCGTTTGTACTAGCCATTAAAACAGCTTTAGTAGGCAAATGTTTAATAGTATCACTATGGCTCATCCAAACCTGACTTCCTTTTTGAATTCCTTCAAAAAAAGCTTCATCAGTTTTTATAAATGATAAATTTGCTCTTCCATATTCTCTGGTATTTGATGGAGCCACTTCACCACCTGAAAAATGAGCTAAATATTGAGCTCCATAACAAACCGCAAGCATTGGCTTCTTTCCACGTATTTGTGACAAATCCGGATGTGGAGCATCTTCTGCTCTTACAGAAAAAGGGCTTCCTGACAAAACCACTGCATTGTACTCTGATACATTTGCTGGTATTTTGTTGTATGGATGAATTTCGCAATAAATATTGAGTTCTCTAACTCTGCGGGCAATAAGCTGTGTGTATTGTGACCCGAAATCTAAAATAAGTACCTTGTTGTGTTGCATGCGCAAAAGTAATAATTGATTTTAGAATGCGAAATTAGCACCCGTACTTTTTTAATAAATTTTTAAATCATAGAATCTAAAATCATTTCAATGTCATTTTCAGTTGTATCTGGATTGATAAAACAAAAACGAGAAACGGTTTCAAACGACTCACCTTTTTTCCACTTTGTTGGCGTTACTAAAGCAAAACCTTTTTTATGATTTTCATAGGTCCAATGCGTATAATCTTCTGGTTTCCAACCTATTCTTCTATATAATACACATGACAAACTTGGATCTCTAACCAATTCTACATGAGGTTTTTCAATTATCAATCTACCAGCAATTTGAGCTAATTCAAGACCACGCTCAACAGCTTCTTTATATCTATCTGTACCATGCATTGCTAATGAAAACCATAATGGCAAACCTCTAACACGTCTTGTTAACTGGATCTGATAATCAGAAGGGTTAAAACCATGTGCTCCTTCATCTTTAAAAATATCTAAATACGACCCTTGTTGTGAATGTGCTTCTTTAGCTAATTCAGGGTTTTTATAAATAACCGCACCACAATCATAAGGTGAGAACATCCATTTATGTGGATCGATGGTAATGCTATCGGCTTTTTCAATACCATTAAATAAATGCCTAACAGAATCTGCTGCTAAAGCACCACCTCCATAAGCTGCGTCTATATGAAACCACAAATGCTCCTTTTCACAAATAGTTGCAATACCAGATAAATCGTCAATAATACCTGCATTGGTTGTACCACCAGTTCCTACAATTGCAAATAATCGTTGTCTTTGATGTAGCGTTAACTTATCTATAGTTGACTGTAACGCTTCTGCTTCTAATTTATCTTCAGTATCAACCAATAAAACATCAACATCAACCACTTTCGCCATAGCTTTAACAGAAGAATGTGCCCCAATAGATGTAATGATGATGCCTTTTTCGCTTTTGTTTTTATCATTTAAGCTTCTCCAATATTCTCTGGCTGTAACAATTGCTGAAAGATTAGCTGCAGTTCCACCACTTGTAAAAACACCAAAAGCTCCTTCTGGCAATCCTGTTAGTGATACAATCCATTTCATAGCTTCATTTTCACAAAAAATTCCACCTGCGCCTTCCATCCAATAAGCTCCATGAATACTAGATGCAGATGTTACCAAATCAAACATAATAGCTGCTCTAGTTGGTGAAGCCGGTACAAAAGCTAAATGCCTTGGATGATCTATAGACACATTGGCTTTCACTAAATGCTTCTTCCATAAATCAAACGCCACTTCTCCACCAATTCCTTTTGCAGTAACGGTTTCTCCTACTAACGCTTTTAAATCTTCTGCTTTTTGTGGAACACCAATTTTGGGTTCTATTACAGAAATTCTATCGATGGCATATTTCATGACATCCAATGTCATATTAACTAAATCAATATCTATTTTATGCATTACTTAAAATGTTAATATTATAAACTCAGCTTTAAGAGGTTTTAAGTTTTCTATTAATTGAGGAATTAATTGTTCTCCATATTCTAAATAGAACTGGGAAAAATTTGTATTGCGTTCTTGCAAACTTTGATTGGGAAACAGCTCGTTTTGAATATCTGTCATTCTTAAAACTTGATCTTGAAGTTTTATTTTTTGAGCTTTGAGTAATCTCTTTTCAAGATTTTCTATTCCTTTTAACTGTTTTGTTTCTTGTGATTTTACAGCACCTATAAACGATTTATCAGTTTCTTCAGCCAGTTTATATAAAGCAGCAAACTGTTCTTTTAAATACTTTTTTTGTAAGGAGAAATCAATATCAATATTTGATATTTCCCTCACCTTTTTATTTATCAACACATCTCTCTTTAAAAAAACATCTTCAACAGAAATGTTTAAATTATGAAGTTTTTTTTGTTGCTTACCAGATTGAATCAATACCGAATTGCGAAGTAAAAGGATAGGAAATGGTATTTTAACTTCATCAAAAAAATGCTTTAACTCAAACCAATATGCCAATTCGCCACCACCACCAATATAACATAAATTTGGCAAAATGACTTCTTGATATAAAGGTCGCATAATCACATTAGGACTAAAATGCTCAGGGAAATTTTCAACCTCATTTAAAATCTCTTCTTTAGTCCAAGAAATATCATTATCAACAACTGAATATTTACCATTTTCAAAAACTATCCTTTCCCGTAAATTTTTACTTAAATAAAACAAATTTATCTCACGGGGATTGACCTGAATATTGTAAGATTGATTAGTTAAATTGTTTATTTTTTCAATAGATTCTGTTACTGATTTATATGATGTGTTATTTAATAATTCATCTTTAATGTAAGGAACTAACAATTGCTTTAACGCAGT
This sequence comes from Flavobacteriaceae bacterium UBA6231, assembly GCA_002441545.1. Taxonomy (GTDB): domain Bacteria; phylum Bacteroidota; class Bacteroidia; order Flavobacteriales; family Flavobacteriaceae; genus Yeosuana. The sequence continues at coordinate 3,275 of DJWL01000183.1, forward strand.
ATCATTACCATCTATAATTACCAAACCATATTTTGAAAAAAGAGCATTGGTTAAAAATTTTGTTGCATCGGCCAGATTTTGATGTTTTAAATAAGCTTCAGAAAATAAGTTCCTTAAAAAATCTGCTTGTTTACTAACGCCCAAATCTTTTGAGAACAATTCAAAAACCTCATTTAATCCTTCTGTTGACAATTCACCAACAGCTCCACTTGAGGGCCTGTTCCAACGAACTTTTTTTCCTTTAAAATTGAAATAGTTTATTTCTTCAAAATCATGATCCTCGGTAGCCATCCAATAAATTGGCACAAAATTATAATCTGGATAAGCTTCTTTTAATTGGGATGCAAGATTTATTGTTGAAACAATTTTATATAGAAAATAAAGTGGTCCAGTAAAAATATTTAATTGATGCCCTGTTGTTATTGTAAAGGTGTTTTCTTTTTCTAATAATTCAATATTTTTGGAAGTGAACTCAGAAGCCGCAATATTTTTATATTGCTTTTTTAAACTTTCAACTAATTTATTTCTAGCAACTAAACTAAAGGACTCTTGCTTTTCCTCAATTTGTTTTTTAAAATTTTCAAGCTTTGGAAAATTATTATAAAAAGGTTGTAACGTAGATGATTCTTCAAGATAATCACAAATAAGTGATGAAAAATAACCCGTTTTTTTAAATGAAATACTTTCAGTTGGCATATTTACTGTTACTGTATATAAAAATGTAAAGATACAGTTAATACATTTTGATTTTCTAAAAAATTAGTTAAGACTTATTGTTGAAATAAAAAAATATGTCGGTTTAAGTAATGTTTCAAAATAAAATACTCTGTAAACAACACGTATAAGTTTCAATTAAATTTAAATCAATTTTCCTTGTTAATAATTAAATAAAATCTTGATTTTTTAAATGAATTTCACTATATTAATAGGTTAGAAATTAACTCCTTAAGACTTGATATTATGAAAAAAATACGTGCTATAAAATGTATTAAGTTTTTATTAAATACATCTGTTTTTTTATTCTTTTCAGTGTTTTATTTAAATGCTAAATCGACTAATTTGTTTCAAGAACCCAATCAAGTTATTCAAAAAATTAATGAATATAAAGGAATTGTTTTAGACAGCAATTCTAAAGAACCTCTTGCTTATGCAGACATAAACATTAGCGGAACTAATATTGGGACCGTTTCAAATAATGAAGGTGAGTTTTTATTAAAAGTACCTAGCGATTACTTGAATAAAACAATTATGATTTCTCTTTTGGGATATGCCAAAGGAGAAATTCTTGTAGCGTCACTTAAAGACCATAACAATAAAATTCTTTTAGATCCTTCAATAACTCAATTAAGTGATGTAAATATTTATGGTGTGAAAAATGCAGAAGCCTTGGTTAGTACCACTTTAGACAGAAAAAACAAGTTTTATGATAATGACAGAACTAAAATGACAGCTTTTTATAGAGAAACCATTAAAAAGCGTAATAAGAATGCCTCTTTATCTGAAGCAGTTTTAACAGTTTACAAACAACCATACATTAATTTCAAAAGTGATGATGTTATCCTTTTAAAGTCTAGAAAAAATACGGATTACTCTAAACTTGACACCTTAGCATTAAAACTTCAAGGAGGTCCTTTTAGCACGCTTTATACAGACATGATTAAATATCCTGAGTATATATTTGATAGAAATAATTTATCTAATTACACTTTTACGTTTGATGAATCTACCCAATTAAATAACAGGCTCGTGTATGTCGTTAATTTTAAACAAAAAATAAATAATAATGAGCCTTTATATTACGGCAAATTATATATTGATTCTCAAACCCTTGCCTTAACTAGTGCTATTTACAATTTAAATGTGACCAACAGAACATTAGCCAGCGAAATGTTTGTAAAAAAGAAACCAAGTAAAGTAAAAGCATATCCTACTGTAGCGTCATATAGGGTTGATTACAGAACAAGAAATGGAAAATGGTATTACGGCTATGGCAAAATTGAATTAACCTTTAAAGTAAACTGGAAACATAAGTTATTTAATAATGTTTACACTTTAAATTGTGAAATGGCCATTACAGATTGGGAAATTGACGATAAAACTACTCAATCTGGTGAAAAATTAAAACCTAACGTAATTTTAACCGACAAGGCCTCTGGTTTTTCTGATCCCGAATTTTGGGGCGAATACAATATTATTGAGCCGGAAAAATCTATAGAAGCCGCCATTAAAAAAATCAATAAGCAGTTAGAGAAACGCGAGACTTGATTTTTAGAAATCTATCTTTTTTCTGAAGGTTTTCATTTATTTTTAAATTGAACGAAAGCCTTTTTTTATCCATAAGAAACATTATACAAAATAGTTTGGAAAAGTTGATTTTGTAAAAAATTTCAACTAATTTCGTTTAACAGTTGATAAACAAACATTAAAACGTTTTTTATCTTAAAGTTAAACGAACCTTACTTAATTAGTTCAGCATACAAATCAAAATCTGCTGCATCTGTAATTTTAACTGTAGTAAATTCACCAGTTTTTAAATACGTTTTAGTAGCATCAATTAGGACTTCATTATCAACGTCAGGTGAGTCGAACTCTGTTCTACCAACAAAATAACTACCTTCTTTTCTGTCAATTACTACTTTAAAGGTTTTTCCTATTTTTTCCTGATTCAATTCCCAAGAAATTTGTGCTTGTATCTCCATAATTTCATTAGCACGTTCTTGTTTTACTTCTTCTGGAACATCATCTTCCAAATTATAGGCATGTGTATTCTCTTCATGACTATAAGTAAAACAACCCAAGCGTTCAAAACGCATATCTTTAACCCATTGCTTAAGTGTTTGGTAATCTTCATCTGTTTCTCCAGGATATCCAACAATTAAAGTTGTTCTTATGGTCATATCTGGAACTGCAACTCTAAACTCTTTTAACAGTTGAGTTGTTTTTTCTTTGGTAGTTCCTCTTCGCATACTTTTAAGGATACGATCAGAAATATGCTGTAATGGAATGTCTAAATAATTACAAATTTTTGGTTCGCGGTTCATCACTTCCAATACATCCATCGGAAATCCGGTTGGAAACGCATAATGCAAACGAATCCACTCAATACCTTCCACTTTAACCAAGGCTTCAAGTAATTCGGCAAGGTTTCTTTTTTTGTATAAATCTAACCCATAATAGGTTAAATCTTGCGCAATTAAAATCAGTTCCTTAACACCTTTTGCTGCTAATTTTTCTGCTTCAATAATAATATCTTCAATAGGTGTTGATTTATGTTTCCCACGCATTAACGGAATAGCACAAAAACTACATGGCCTGTCGCAACCTTCGGCAATTTTTAAATATGCATAATTTTTTGGTGTTGTTGTTAAGCGCTCACCAATGAGCTCGTGTTTATAATCGGCTCCTAAAGCTTTTAACAATCCAGGAAGTTCGGTAGTTCCAAAATACTCATCAACATTTGGAATTTCTTTTAATAAATCTGGTTTATAGCGTTCACTTAAACAACCTGTAACAAATACTTTATCAACTTCACCATCTTCCTTTTTTTGTACATACTCTAATATGGTATTCACACTTTCCTCTTTAGCATTATTAATAAATCCACAGGTGTTAATAACTACTATATTTCCTTCCTCTTCATGAACTACGTCTTTTCCACTGGCTTTTAATTGACCCATTAACACTTCACTGTCATAAACATTTTTACTACAACCAAGTGTTACTACATTAATTCTGTTTTTCTTAAGTGATTTTGTACGCATATTTTTTTTAAATAAGTGTGCAAAGATACATAATGATTAGCTATTAATATGTATAGAATAAAAATTACAGAATTTTCAGTTTTTGAGAATTTGTTAAACCTTTTATATATTTGATTGTCTTAAACTTAAAACCTACTGTTATGAAAAAATGGATTTATTGCTTTTTAGCTATTAGCCTCTTTTTTGGATGTTCTTCCAATGACAACCCAATAGACCAAAACCCTAACGAGGATCAACTATATTTCCCACCCATAAACTCAAACACTTGGGAAACTAAATCAGTTTCAGAATTAGGTTGGAATGAAGCTGCATTACAGCCACTATTAGATTATTTAGAATTAAAAAACACCAAAGGTTTTATGATACTGTACAACGGAAAAATTGTTACAGAAAACTATTTTAACGGACATACTAGTACATCTATTTGGTATTGGGCTAGCGCTGGAAAAACACTAACATCTACCGTTTCTGGAATTGCTCAAGAAGAAGGCTTAATTAACATTAACAATAAGGTATCAGATTATTTAGGAACAGGATGGACTAGTGCTCCTCTGGAAAAAGAAAACTTAATTACATGTAAAAACTTGTTATCTATGAACTCTGGATTAGATGATACTTTAGGTGACGACGTGTCGTCTACCAATCTTCAATATGTAGCTGATGCGGGAACACGATGGGCTTATCATAATGTATATGTTAAAATGCAGGATGTTATTGCTACAGCGAGTAATCAATCGTGGAATAATTACTTTAATGAAAAACTAAGAGACAAAATTGGCATGAGCGGACTTTGGGTAAATCTAGGTGATTTGAGTGTTTATGGCAGCAATACCAGAAGTATGGCGCGTTTTGGCTTGATGATTTATGCGAAAGGTAAATGGGAACACAATCAAATAGTACCTGAAAATTTTTTAAATGAAGCAACAAATATTTCTCAAAATATCAATCTAGCATATGGATATTTATGGTGGCTGAATGGAAAATCCAGTTATCATTTACCACAAACTCAACTTCAATTTAATGGCAGTTTAATACCAAATGCCCCTAACGATATGTATGCAGCTCTGGGCAAAAACGACCAAAAAATTTATGTTGTACCTAGTAAAAAATTAGTCATTATCAGAATGGGAGAAGTAGCTGATGGCGAAAATTTTGCACTCTCTACTTTTGATAATGATTTATGGGCTAAAATAAATGACTTAATAAATTAGATTCTAACATAAAAGAAATAATCCCTAATTAGTAAAAAAAAACAATAGCATAATTAAATCTTACCCATTTAGCTTCGCTTTTTTATTTAAAAAAAGAATCTACAAATTCGAATTTATTAAAAACCTGTAAATCCTCAATACCTTCACCAATACCTATATATTTTACTGGAATTTTAAACTGGTCTGAAATACCAATAACAACACCACCTTTTGCTGTTCCGTCTAATTTTGTTACAGCTAATGATGTTACCTCTGTAGCAGCTGTAAACTGTTTGGCTTGTTCAAATGCATTTTGCCCTGTAGAACCATCTAGTACTAATAAAACATCATGTGGTGCATCATCAACAACTTTTTGCATCACACGTTTTACTTTGGTAAGCTCATTCATCAAATTTACTTTATTATGTAAACGTCCTGCTGTATCAATTATAACTACATCGGCATTTTGAGTCACTGCACTTTTAAGAGTATCAAAAGCTACCGAAGCAGGATCACTTCCCATGGATTGTTTTACTAATGGTACATCTACTCTATCTGCCCAAACCTGAAGTTGGTCAATTGCGGCTGCTCTAAAAGTATCGGCTGCTCCTAAAACTACATTTAAACCTTGCTTTTTAAATTGATAAGCTAGTTTACCAATAGTAGTAGTTTTACCAACGCCATTAACACCTACAACCATCATTACATATGGCTTTTTGTTTTGAGGAATTACAAAATCTGTATCTTCTCCACTATTGGTTTCAGATAATAATCCAGCTATTTCCTCACGAAGTATTTGATTCAACTCATCAGTTCCAAGATATTTATCCTTGGAAACTCTGGTTTCAATTCGCTCAATTATTTTTAAAGTAGTATTGACACCAACATCACTTGATACTAAAATTTCTTCAAGATTATCTAAAACCTCATCATCAACTTTAGACTTTCCTGCAACTGCTTTACTGAGTTTATTGAAAAAAGTTGTTTTAGTCTTTTCTAAACCTTTATCTAGTGTCTCCTTTTTTTCTGATGAAAATATCTTTTTAAAAAAGCTCATTCAAATTATATTTATATGATTTAAAAGCTAGTTAGGAAAGTTTTACCCTTTTGCTAACGCCTAAATTATAACAACAATTTTCTTGCCTTAAAACTAATACTGAAAAATTGTCATTAATATCTTGATGTAAATATAAAACAAAAGCCACTTTATATAAAGTGGCTTTAAAATATTATATAAAAAGTAATTCTTATTTCTTGTTCAAGAAATCGTTTACTAGTTCTGGTGCCATAATTGCTTCAACAAACATGTATGCTCCAGTTTTTGGAGACTTTACCATTTTTATTGCTTTTGATAATCTTTTTGATGAAGTTTGTAACGATGCTACTGTTTTCTTTGCCATGACTTTATAAGTTATTTGACATTTTCACTAAAGCGAAAATCTCTAATTATTTAATTTCTTTGTGAACTGTCATACGTTTTAAGATTGGATTAAATTTCTTTATCTCCATTCTATCTGGCGTATTCTTTTTGTTTTTAGTTGTAATGTATCTTGAAGTTCCTGGTTGTCCAGATTCTTTATGCTCAGTACATTCTAAAATTACTTGTATTCTGTTACCTTTCTTTGCCATTTCTTTTACTTATTAAATACAGCTATTATTTTAAAAATCCTTTAGATTTTGCATCCTTAATTGCTGCAGCAATACCTATTTTATTAATAGTTTTTAAAGCAGATGTTGATACTTTTAAAGTTACCCAGCTATCTTCTTCCGGAATGTAAAAACGTTTCTTAATTAAATTAGCATTGAACTTGCGTTTAGTTCTATTTAATGCATGCGACACGTTGTTACCAACCATTGCTTTCTTTCCTGTAAGTTCACAAACTCTTGACATTATTTTATAACTTTAAATTTTTGTTGTTTAAAAACGAGGTGCAAATATACAAAATCTTTAATTTATGACAATCTAATTTTTATCAATTTTTAAAAATTTCTTTTAGAAGCATTTCGAAGGCTTTATTTACTGCTTTATTTATCACTTTTGAACGTCCATTTCCCAGCATAAATTTTTCTGAATAAACACCATTTTTTGTAGCTATAGCTATAAAAACAGTTCCTACTTCAGCATCAGAATCTCCTTTTGATGGCCCTGCATTTCCTGTTGTTGCTACTGATAAATCTGAATTAAATAATTTTAAAACTTGACTCGCCATGGCTTCAGCTACCTGAGCACTTACTACCGAATGGGCCTCAATAATCTCTTTTGCTATGCCTAAAACATTTATTTTGGAGTCTGTTGCATAACTAACTATGCTTCCTTTAAAATAATTTGATGCACCCGCATGAATTGTAAATCGTTCTGCTATTTTGCCTCCTGTACAGCTTTCTGCAACAGCTAATGTTTTTCCTAATTTGGTTAACTCATTTGCTATTATAGATTCAACGGCTCCTTCTTCATCTTCATAACCAAAAAAATTGTCTTTTATTAGAGGTAGCAATGAGTCTACTTGTTTTTGAACTTCTGATTTAATCCTTTCTTTATCAAAACCTTTAGCTGATAAACGTAAACGAACTTTACCTAAATCTGGTAAATAAGCCAACTTAATAAAACTTGGTAAAGCATCTTCCCACGCCTCAATTTTTGCTGCCAAAGTACTTTCCCCTAAACCATAAACCAATAATGTTTTATGCAAAATAAATGGTAGATGATACTTTTTTGTGAGTTTTGGCAAAACTTCATTTTGAATTAATGCCTTCATCTCAAAAGGCACACCAGGTAGTGATATGAATACTTTATTTTCTTTTTCAATCCACATTCCAGGTGCTGTTCCGTTTACATTCATTAAAACTTTAGCTTTAGAAGGAACAAGTGCTTGGTCTTTATTGACTTGCAAAAGAGTTTGCCTTACATAAAGTTTCCAGATATTTTCAATATTATCTAATACCGATTGGTTTAAAACCAGGGTATCATTAAAATATTCAGCAATTGTTTTCTTGGTAATATCATCTTTTGTTGGACCTAAACCACCTGTTATAATAATAATCTCTACTCGACTTTCTGCTTCTTTAAAAGCCGTTAAAATGTGATTTTTATCATCTTGAACAGAAGTAATTTGATACACAGAAACTCCCATTTTATTTAGCTCTTTTGCTATAAATGCAGAATTGGTATCAACGACTTGACCTATAAGAAGTTCGTCTCCAATAGTGATTATCTCAGCAAGCATTATAAATTAAAGTCTGATTTTATTTCGGCTACAGCATTATCAACAGCGGAAATAACAATATTTAGTTGAGAAGTTATATCTAAATCTCTTTTTTCAAATTTTCCCCAATCTTGTACTTCAATTAAAATATCAAGCACACCCAACTCAAACAAATCAACAGTTGGTTTCATTTTATGAGCAGCTTGGTATGCGTTGTAATAATCTTTTTCCGCAACTGCTTTTTTTAATCGCTCTGCATCTTCAGGAACTTCTTCTAAAAATGCTGCAGCTAATGCACCAATGAAATCTTGATCATTGTCAGCTAATTCTTTTACTCTATATAATTTGTAGTGCTGTTCCATTATTTTACTGTTATTGAAAACATCTGTTTGTTTTCTATAAATCCTTTAAGTTTATCGTTTGCAATTACTTTGCCTACTCCAGCTGGAGTTCCTGTAAAGATAATATCTCCAATCTTTAAAGTAAAATATTTTGAGATATATTCTATCAATTCATCAATTTTCCAAAGCATGTGGCTAGTATTTCCTAATTGTACAATATTATCATTTTTTTTTAAGGAAAACTCAATAGCATTAATGTCTTTTATTTCTTTAACTGGCATCCAATCACCTATTACAGCTGCACCATCAAAAGCTTTGGCTTTTTCCCAAGGCAAACCTTTTTCCTTTAATTTACTTTGTAAATCTCTTGCAGTGAAATCAATTCCTAAACCAATTTCATCATAGTATTTATGTGCAAATTTTTTATCTATATATTTTCCAACCTTATTTATTCTAACCAATATTTCAACTTCATGATGGACATCATTTGAAAAATCTGGTATAAAAAAGGGCTGCTTTTTTACTAAAATTGAAGTGTCTGGTTTTAAAAATATTACAGGATCTGTTGGTTTTTCGTTTTCCAACTCTTTGATATGCTCTGCATAATTTCTTCCAATGCAAATAAGTTTCATTTTTTAAATACTTTAATTTTTTTTTAAAATTTATTATTAAAGTTTCTCAATTTAATAGCCGTTAAAACCTTTTTTGTGTACAATGGAAAATCTGCATTAAGCAACCATCCAAAATATCCAGGTTCGGTTTCTAAAACTTCGGTTACTAATTTTCCTTTGTGTTTTCCAAAAGAAAAGCATTCTTCACCATCTTTGTTAAATGTTATAAAGCCAGCAAAATCTGCAAATTGTTTTCTTGAGCTAAATTCTGCCAAAAATTTGGTGTCATTTTCAATTTCATCATACTTAGCAATTTGAGCCTTTAGCACTTCAAAAGTGGCCCTCGTATCTGCTTCAGCTCCATGAGCACCTTCTAATTCTTTCTCACAGTAAAATTTATAGGCAGCACTAAGTGTACGTTGTTCCATTTTATGAAAAATAGTTTGGACATCGACAGCCACACGATTTTTCATATCAAAATCCACATCAGCACGCAGCATTTCTTCTGCTAGTAAAGGAATATCAAATTTATTGGAGTTAAACCCTCCTAAATCTGAATCTTTAATCATATTATAAATTTCTTTTGCTAATTCTTTAAAAGACGGTTTATCTGCAACTGCTTCGTCAGTAATACCATGAATAGCTGTAACTTCTTTAGGAATGGGCATCTCTGGATTTACTAACCAAGTTTTACTTTCTTCTTTTCCGTTAGGAAATATTTTCAAAATTGAAATCTCAACAATTCGATCTTTTGAAATATTAACACCCGTTGTTTCAAGATCAAAAAAACAAATGGGTTTCTTAAGGTTTAATTGCATTAAAATTATTTTTTATTGATTCCACTTTAAAAATTCAGCTTTTTGCTTATCCCACTCTTTTATATTAAATAATTTTCTATAATCACCTTCTACATACCCATATCTAACATAATATTCACCATTAGGTTTTATGATTAATTGCCCAAACCAATAATCTTTATATCTAAAAAGATTTTTTATGAGATAACCATAGTCTTTATGCCATTTGACTTTTAAAGTGTTTAAATCCAGCCCATTATTGGTTCCATAAAAAAATACTGGTTCAACATGCTTAAACTTCCTGTATTTTTTAAAAATTGAAAGTGTCAATCTATTGAAACCCTTAAAACTGTATATACGATCATGGTATTTGGCTTTTTTGTATGGTCTTCCATCAAAATACCATCCTATCAATTTTGAGGTTCCCATAACCTTCCCTAAACTGTCTCGGAAAATTAATAAATCTTTTTTTGGGAATTCATTTCGAGTAATTAAAGTATCTTTATAATATAAAGACAAAGTTTTTAGAGTATCAATTTCACTTCTCGAACTTAACATCTTAAACAGTTGAGATTTTACAACTGGACTAAGTTGTCCAAAGACATGGTTAGGGATTAACCCTTGAACCACTAGTGTGTCTGATGAATACCTAATACCATTGTAAAATTTAGAATGTAATTTAGTATTAAAAACAACTTTACTTATTTCATTTTCATAAATATCAAAATACAATGTATCCTTTTGCGAGAAAGCATTTAATGAAAATAGCTGAATAAATACAAGATACCGTAAATAAGACACACTTTCAAAACATATAGCTTTCATTTATTTTAAATTTAATTAAGAGATTCTTAAAATTGAAATTAAAGATTCTCCCTTTGAAACAGTTGGGTACAGAACTTTTGTTTCACTTTTTAAATCTCCCTATTACTATCCCAAGCTTCTAGATAATCTTTAACTGCTTTTACAAATTGCCCGCCAAGAGCACCATTAACAACACGATGGTCATACGAATGTGATAAAAACATTTTATATCGGATTCCTATAAAATCACCTTCAGATGTTTCAATTACTGCAGGAACTTTTCTAATAGCACCAAGCGCTAAAATACCAACCTGTGGTTGATTGATTATTGGAGTTCCCATAATACTACCAAAAGTGCCTACGTTAGTTACCGTATAAGTACCACCTTGAATTTCATCTGGTTTTAATTTATTGGCTCTTGCTCTGTTTGCTAAATCATTTACCTGTTTGGTCATTCCAACCAAGTTAAGCTGGTCTGCATTTTTAATTACAGGGACAATTAAATTTCCATCAGCTAAAGATGCAGCCATACCTAAATTGATGTTTTTCTTTTTTATAATGGTATCTCCTTGAACAGAAATATTCATCATTGGAAAATCACGAAGCGCCTTTGCAATTGCTTCCATAAAAATTGGTGTGAACGTTAAATTTTCTCCTTCGCGTTTAGCAAAAGCATCTTTAACTTTATTTCTCCAATTCCATATTCTAGTAACATCAGCTTCTATAAAACTTTGAACATGTGCAGATGTTTGAACGGATTCAACCATATGATGTGCAATAATTTTACCCATTCTGGTCATTTCAATAATCTCATCACCACCAGTTGAAATTACAGGTGCTTTCTCAACTTTAGGAACTTCAACAACTTGAATTGGCTGTGTGGCTTCTTTAAAAACTGGTTGCTCTTTAGGTTTGGTTGTACCTTTGTTATCAATATAATCCAGAATATCATTTTTGGTAACTCTTCCGTCTTTTCCAGTACCTTGAATACTATCTAACTCTGTTTGAGAAATACCTTCTTGTTTGGCTATATTTTTAACTAATGGAGAATAAAAACGATCTTCGTTTGAAGAAATAGGAGTTATTGTTTCTTGGGCAGCGACTACAGCGTGCTCAATTTCAGAAATATTTTCTTGTTGAATATCTTGCTTAACTATACTTTCTGTAGTAGAACTTATGTTCGTTTCTTCTTCGGTCTCAATGACAGCAATTACTTGCCCAACTTGTACAACATCATCTACATTAAAGTACTTTTCAACCAAAACACCATCAACTTCACTAGGCACTTCACTATCAACTTTATCAGTAGCAATTTCCAGAACTGCTTCATCGAGTTCTATAGTATCGCCTACTTCTTTTAACCAACTTGTGATTGTTGCCTCTGCAACACTTTCTCCCATTTTTGGTAACTTAAGTTCAAATCTTGCCATATCAATAACGTAATACTCTGTTTTTAATTTTTGTTTGCAAAATTAATGAAAAATCATCAGTTTCATTAAACTATTTACAATTAAAACTAGTGAAAATTTAAAATTTCTCCTCTGCTAATCGCATCATCACTACCTATAACAAAATTAGAATTTTTAGGTAATATCTTAAAAGTCACTAACTTATTTTCACTAAAATCTTCAACCATTTGAATTATTTGCTTGAAAGTCAAAATATTATTATCAAATATGATTTCTGTATTATTTGGAATCTTCTCTTCTAAAATTGATTTTAAAATGACTTCTTTAGCTAAACTATTCTGCAATGGCAAGTTCATTCTGTTAGAAATAAAAAAGAATCTTTCTACTTTTTTTCTTTGAATCACTGGAATTTTCCTAAATAGATAAACCATTCTAATTCCAACCCAAACCAATAAATTAAATATGGCATTTCTCTTAAAATGTTTTTTATAAAAAATTTGCATGGCTCCATAAAAACGCTTTGCATAAAGCTTGTCCCTCAAAGTACTTTCTCCTTTGTAATGAATCATTGCTAAATCGCCGAAATAATAATTGTGATAGCCTGTTTTTAAAACCTTATATGATAAATCTATATCTTCACCGTACATAAAATAATCTTCATCAAATCCACCAACGGCATCAAAGACTTTAAGTTTCATAAACATAAAAGCTCCTACTAAAACAGATACCTTTTCTATTTGTTTTTCCTCTAAATGAGAAGCATAATACTCTTTAGCATTTCCCATTAATTTTTTTACAGCAACTTTCACATAAGGTATATTGCGTTTACTTTCTGGTAAGAATTCACCTCTACCATTAATCAATTTACAGCCTACAATACCTAAATTTTCTTTACTTAAAGAAAAATCAAAAAGCTTTACAAAAATGTCTTCTGGCAAAACTGTATCTGGATTTAAAACGCAAATATATTCGCCTTTGGCTTTAGCAATACCAATATTATTTCCTTTTGAAAATCCAAAATTTTCCTTGTTCTCAATTAGAGTCACTTCAGGAAACAATTCTCTAACCATTTGACAGCTATCATCTTCTGAATTATTGTCTACTACAATAATTTCAGCGTCAATAGTTTGAATTGCTTGTTGCACACTTTTTAAACACAATTCTAAAAAGTATCGCACATTATAATTTAAAATAATAATTGAGAGTTTCAAGTGAGAGATTATAGTTTTAAGGTTGATTCAAAAGGAATTCGATTTAAAATGCTTCTTCCTAAAGTAATTTCATCTGCATATTCCAGCTCATCACCAACAGAAATTCCTCTGGCAATAGTTGATGTTACAACATTACAATTCTGAATTTGCTTGAAAATATAAAAATTAGTAGTATCTCCTTCCATTGTGGAACTTAACGCAAAAATAAGTTCTTTAATATGCCCTTGTTTAACTTTATTTACTAGAGATTCTATATTTAAATCATGAGGGCCTATGCCATCCATTGGAGAAATTTTCCCTCCTAACACATGATATAATCCTTTAAATGAACTTGTGTTTTCAATTGCCATTACATCTCTAATATCCTCTACTACACATATTATTTCTTCATTTCTATTGGGATTTGAGCAAATTTCACAAAAATCTACATCACTAATATTATGGCAAGATTTACAGAATTTTATATTATTTCGCATAGTTTGCAACGCCTGAGATAATGAAACTATTTGCTCTTTAGGTTGCTTTAGCATGTGTAAAACCAAACGCAGAGCTGTACGCTTTCCAATTCCTGGAAGCTGTGACATTTCTTTTACTGCTTGTTCTAATAATTTTGATGAAAATTCCATACGGGCGAATTTACAATTTTAAAACAAAATGTTAAATTCAATACTATTTTATTTTATAAAAACATTTATATTATCTCATTTGGAAATTGAATTTTTAAATATGTAATTTGACAGTTGAATAAAAATACATGACTACAACAAAAATCATTTTACTCATTGTATCATATTTTGGTGTTCTTATTTTAATATCTTATTTCACAAGTAAAAAAAAGGATAATGATACTTTTTTTAAAGCCAATAAAAAAGCTCCTTGGTATGTAGTTGCTTTTGGCATGATAGGAGCTTCGCTCTCTGGGGTCACTTTTATTTCTGTACCAGGTTGGGTTGAAGCGTCTCAATTTAGTTATATGCAAGTCGTTTTAGGCTATATAGTTGGCTACTTGGTTATTGGAACTGTTTTATTACCATTATATTACAAACTCAATTTAACTTCAATTTACACTTATTTAGAGGAACGATTTGGCGTGAATTCTTATAAAACCGGCGCTTCCTTTTTCTTGATTTCAAGAATAGTTATAGCAAGTTTTAGATTGTATTTAGTTGCCAACGTTTTACAAATAATCCTCTTTAATGAAATTGGAATTCAGTTTTGGCAAACTGTAACAATTACGGTATTACTCATTTGGCTTTACACCTTTAAATCTGGAATAAAAACAATTATTTGGACAGATATTTTTCAAACGCTATTTATGTTGATTGCTGTTGGCTTTACAATTTATTTTGTAAGCGATGAGTTAGGATTAAGTAGCAGAAACCTACTGGGGTATATTTTAGATAATGACTTATCAAAAACATTCTTTTTTGATGATTATAAACTAAGCAATTATTTTTGGAAACAATTTATTTCTGGGGCTTTTATAGCTATTGTTATGACTGGATTAGACCAAGATAACATGCAAAAAAATCTTACTTGTAAGTCTTTAAAAGATGCTCAAAAAAACATGTTTTGGTTCACAATTGTATTGACCATTGTAAACTTTTTGTTTTTAAGTTTAGGATTACTGTTAACAATTTTTGCACAGCAACATGGTATTGATGCTCATAAAGATGATTTATTCCCAATTTTAGCTAAAAATTATTTAGGCGTGGGCGTATTGTCGTTTTTTATAATTGGATTAATTGCTGCCGCATATAGTAGCGCCGATAGCGCATTAACGTCCCTTACAACTTCTTTTAGTATAGATATTTTGGATATAGAGAAAAGGTATGATTCAGATAAACAAATATCAATAAGAAAGAAAATCCATATAGCTATTTCTTTGATTTTAATATTGGTTATAATATCCTTTAAGTATCTTATAAAGGACGAAAGTATTATCTCAAAATTATTTGTTTTTGCCGGCTATACTTATGGTCCACTGCTTGGCCTTTATACTTTTGGATTATTTACAAAATTAAAAGTTAAAGATAAATTTGTTCCA
>DJWL01000059.1 GCA_002441545.1 Flavobacteriaceae bacterium UBA6231
AAATTAATGCAAGAGGTTCATTAACCACATAAAAACTACTGTATGAAAACTACTTTATCGATGTTATTTCTTTGGGTGTTCAGTTTTTCCTTTTCACAAGTGAATTGGATGACGATGGAACAAGCGTTAACTGCTCAAAAAACCAATCCAAAAAAGATTCTCATCGATTTTTATGCAGATTGGTGTGGACCGTGTAAATTGATGGATAAACAAACCTATTCACATCCTATTATTTCTAAATACATCAATGAGAATTTTTACGCCGTAAAATTCAACGCAGAAGGCAATCAGTCGGTTAATTTTTACGGTAGGGTTTTTACCAATCCAGACTTTGCTAACAAGGCAAAAAGCAAAAATGCAATGCACCAGTTCGCGAAGTTTATGAATGTCAATGGCTATCCAGCTTTGGTATTTTTAGACGAAAATGCTCAACCGATTACCAATTTGATGGGATTTTTCTCTGCTAAAGAATTAGAACCTTATATCACTCTATTTTCTAAAGGAGAATATAAAAACATCAAAACCCGTGAACAATGGGAAAATTATCAGAAAAAATTTAAATCAAAGATTAAAGAGTAATTCGAGTTATGGTTTTTGAAAAATATTTGCGAGGAATGAAATAATGAAGTAATTCACAGGATTTATGAATATTTTTATCAATAGGAACGGACTTTAGTCCGTTTTAGAAATCATAAAAACAATTTGGCTTTAGTCAAAACATAATAAAAAGACTTTCATTATTGAAGGTCTTTCTTTTTTAGTTTTAAACAAATTCTCTTAAATTCACATCATAAAAATTCAAATCTCAAAACATTGAATATATAAATCCTACGATGTCGTATTCTGTACAAAAAACCAAATAAAAATAAAACTTTTAAACTGTAAATTTACAAGTATTAATATAAGTGGATATCTAAATCATATTTTTTGAATTAATTATTATATAACACTCATAAAACATTAAATTACTTTTGCAATAGTTTTATCTAGGGAAGCTTGAGCAGGGTATTTTGTTTTTTTTAGAAATCATACATTAATGTAAGATAGATATCATACTGATTAAATGTTCTACCAGTGCTGTATTGGTTTCTGTTATAAACAGAGGTAGCAGAAATTTTAAAGGGTTTGAAGTTCTTTTCGTATCCTAATCCCGCAAAAAATGTTTTGTTGGTAATAAAATCTTGTGCAAGGTCTATGTTTCTACTGTCTGGAGCGTTACCAAAACCAGTCACTACAGAAAAATTATCTCTTTTTTCATTGAAAAAGTTACGCCACTGTAGCATGTTAGAATAGTAAGTATTTCCTTGGCTGAAGCTGATGAAATTTCTTAGGGTGATTCTGTTGTGGTCGGTTTCTTTCGTGATTCCTATAATAGGCGTTACCAAATCAAAGTTTTCTGCAGCTAAAAACTTAGTTCCTGTTTCTAATTCCCAGCCTTTTCCTAGATTACTGTAAAATGAGTAGAACAGTTCATAATTAGGAAATAGTTTTTGGTCAGATACGCTTGCTCCGATAAATGAGTAATGGTTTTTACCATGTTTTGCATAAACTTCTAAATCATATTTTAAGCTGGTGATTTCTGCTCTAGATTTTAGGTTTATTCTACCTATAAAGGTTAATTTTTGGTTTTTAGTTTTTCTCATGTAGTGCAGAGAAGTAGTGCTCATGGTAGAAATTCCACCACTATAGACGCTTTGTACTTGGGAGAGACCTACTTGATTAAGTGGTGCTTTTAAAGAATCTGTTGGATTTTCTTTGATTACAGATTGTTTAATTTTTATAGAATCACTGTGATTTTGAGCAAAGATAAAACCGCTAAAAATAATTGCTACAATAGATATGCTTTTCTTATACCAATAATGTTTCATAATTTTAATTTGTTTTGTTAAAGCCTTTTCTTGTCATCACTCCCCATTTCTTTTTCTTGCCTGTAAGTTCATCATAATATCCTTTTAAACTGCAATATACTATAATAGGATGATATATAAATGGTTCTAGTATTGCCATTGCAGAGATGCCAAGCGTTACAAAACCATTCTTATAATAGTTAAATACCTTTCGATCTAAAAAAACAGCGGAGAAGCTTAATCCTATATAAAAACTTATGACTGCTATTATAAGGTAAAGAATATTCATAAATGCTACAGGGTCATAGAAATAATTGTAAATTAAAACAAAAATGCCTATGAATTCTACAAATGGAGACAAAAATTCAAAGAATAAATTATAAGGAAAAATAATAAATCCCATTCTTCCATATTTAGGGTTAAGGAATACTTTTTTATTCTTTTTCAATATTTGAAACAAGCCTCTAGACCATCTTATACGTTGTCTTACTAGGATTTGTAACGTTTCTGGGCCTTCCGTCCAGCATAGAGTTCTGGGAACGCTTCTTACACAATAAGGCTGATTGGTCTCTTGCATGTAGCCTACCATCCTAAAAACTAAGTCCATGTCTTCGCCCAAAGAGTTTTTATCATAACCCCCAATTTTTAATACAATTTCTTTGTCAAACAAACCTAACCCTCCAGAAATATTAGGAACAGCATTCAAATAAGACCACGCCATTTTTCCTAGTACAAAAGAACGGATGTATTCTAATTCCTGAAACCTAACCAATAGTTTTTTAGGAACACCTACATTTTCCATAGTCCCTCTGTTTACAAAACTAGAATTAGACATTCTTAGTGTAGCTCCTACTCCTATACATCTTTTTTTCTCATTAAGTACTACATCCATCATAATGAGTAGCGTATCAAAATCCAAAACGCAATCTACATCTATATTTAAAAAATAGTCGTATTTAGCAATATTAAGTCCTGCATTGAGGGCATCGGCTTTACCACCACCATTAAATTTATCAATCACTACGAGATTTTTGTAGGCCATATCTGTAGAGCGATAGATGCCTTTAATGGGTGCAGATTGTACTATTGTTTCAAAAATATATTTGGTCTCTTCTAGTTTAAATTCTTTAATCAATTTGTCTAATGTATCATCACTACTTCCGTCATTTACCACTACAAGTTCGAATTTATGATAATTGATAGAAAGTAATGAGTGTACATTGTCTATAATAGTCATAGATTCATTGTACGCCCCAGTAATGATACTTATGCCAGGAGCATGATTCATTAATGCAAGTTTTTTGCTCTGAGAAAATTTTCTTTTAAAAAGGTATTTTTTTATTGCCAAGAATGATAATAAATTGGTCAGAAATAGGCTCAAGAACATTCCTATAGCGACAGCTCTCATAGAAGAGTTGTAAAAATCAGAAAATTCTATTCCTTTATAATAATCTAATGCTGTGTATAAAATTTCTTCCATTATAAAATTTTTTGTTCATCAGGAACTGTTTTTTCAAGCTCATAACGATATATTTTATTTTCTAAAATAGATTCTGAAGCTGTAGCTCTTGATAAAGCAATTAAAATAGCCTTTCTAAAGTTGGTATGGAATTCTGTTTTAAGTAATTCTTCTAAAAAGTGAATTACTTTTTCATTTTTATATCCCATGTATCCAAGACTTTTAACAATTTCTGTTTTACATTTTATATCATTCTCTTTAAGATAAAGATCCATCAAAACATCAATAGACTGTTTTTGATTTAGAATACCAAGCGTTCTAATCATTTTACGTCTCATTTTGGTGTGGTCTATCTTAATCATGCTATGGATAGGCTCAATAGCAGTCTCTTGATGATAGTAAGCAACCAAATCTAATGATAAGCTTATTATTGAACTTTCATATTTGGGATTAATCCACTTGCCGAAATCAGCTTTAGGTGCAAGAGGCCTATTGGTGATTAATTGAAAATATTCTAATTGCTGCCATGGTGTGAAAGGTTCTGTTGTAAAATCAAAAAAATCATAAATGTCATCACTGTCATAAATATTGAGGGTATAAGCGTTGGCAAGTTCTCGTATGTCAGAATTTTTATGCTTTTGTAATTTTCTTAGTTTCGTTCGGTTGACAACAATTTTAAATCGATTTAGGCGGTCTAATGCCTCAAGAACTCTTTTCGTGAAAATACTGTCTAAATCTTTTATATCTTTTACATGAAGTCCTAAAGATTTATAAACATCAGTAAGAGTAGCAAATTCGGTGCCCTTTAAAAATATCGAATAATCTTTTAAAACTTTTATAAATATGGTTCTTATTCTTCTGTTTTTTTGAACTTTTAATTTTTTTAATATTTTTATTTTTTCTGTGTTTTCGTAATTTTCTAAAAGAATAATCTCGCTAAGAATTTCGCTGAAAATATTTCTTATTCTATTATTTTTTTCACTATTAATAATAACTGGAATGTTATAAATAAATACCAGAAACATTCCAATATTAATTACAATAATATTGAATAAGAAAAAATCTAATAGATAGGTAGGTATATTATGAAGTAAATTTCCCAAGATTTTTTTCTTTAGTTATTAATTCTGATAATTTTCCTAGTCTACAAATCATTTCCATAGGAGTAAATGGTTTTTCAATCATGTCATCTATTCCCATTTTGTAGAGTCTTAAAATGTTTTCTGGAGTAAAATTGTCAGATAAAATTACAATTTTGGTGTCTTTTAAATGTTCATTAGATTTAATAAAAGTAATAAGTTCGAATCCAGAATAGTATTGTAAGTGAATATTTGAAATTATTATGTCAAATTTTTCTTCAGACAAAAAAGTAAATGCTTCTTTTCCGTTAGAAGCTAACTTTAGATCATAACCTTCTTTTGTAAGGATATGTAAAATAAGGTTTCTTATGATCTCATTTTTTTCGGTGACCAATATTTTCATTGTGTTGTGTTTTTTATTTTGCTAATGATAGCTTAAAAAAAGGAGTAACTTTTTTATTATTTATTTACAAAATCAATAATGAAAAAAAGCTAAATTCTTAAATTTAGTTCTTTGATTTTTACAAAAAGAAAATTATTTCATTCTTTTTAAAAACTTTTGCAAAGATATTAATTATTAATTAAATATTTTAAATCCAATTGATGATATAAATCAAAAATGATAATTATTAATATGTTTTTATTTAATTTTAATTTTTTTTCTATTTAAATTATTTATTTTTTTTAATAATGTTTATTTTTATATTTTATTTTATTTAAGTTTATAGTTTATTTTAAATTATTTGTATTTTGTTTTTATTAATGATTTTGTAAAAAAAACAAGAAAATTTTATTTTTTATGTCTCTTTTTTTAACTTAAAAAGTTAAATCATTTGCCAAGCCAACAACAAACTTACTTCACAAATAGTAGAAGTAATAAAATGTTGAGGCCAGAATATTCAAAACTAAAAATCTTTTGCAACATAGAATTACCAATGGTTAAAAGTAAAGTGAAAGCAATGGTAGAAATAATCACCAAATCTCGTGGAGAAGACAATTGTCTCAATGCTTCTAAAGATTTTTCGGTTTTTCTGTGTTGATAAAAAGTGATGGAAATAATGACGAAAACCCAACACAATAGAATTATACCTTCGGTATAATCTCCCAATAAAACATAGACTAGACCACAAAACATGAGCAAGATAAACATGGGCTCTTGAATCACTTCTAAGGCAATTTGCCAAACGTTTTTCGGTTTTGCAGAAGGCAGTTCATTGAAGCCGTATTGTTTCAAAAGTTCTGCTGCTTTTTTTTGAGAAATTCCGTGTGTCATGGCATTTCATTTTTAAGATGAGAATAAATTACGGGAAAAAATGGCTGATTATAAATGGTTTTTAATCAGTCTTTTATTCAGTTAAAGTTAAGAAAATTTTAGGATAAGAAAAAGGTTTTAGAGCTGATATATAAGAGGTGATACTTTATCTGTTCATTCAGAATTTGTATTTCGGAAAAATGCTTTGTTATAGAGATTTTAAATTGG
>DJWL01000108.1:0-3686 GCA_002441545.1 Flavobacteriaceae bacterium UBA6231
CTCATCAACATTCTTAGCACCTTTAAATTTATCTAAGACTTCACCACCGATTTTTTTAGCCCCTGCCGAAGTTAATCCAAGAGCTGCACCCAATCCAGCTGCACCAACAAGCATCTCTTTACCGTTTTCATCCCAAAATCTGCTAAATAAGCCTTGCTCTCCCCAGTTCTTACCATCTGCCACACTGCTTTGCACTTGCCCCTGAACTCCGCCGTTCTCTTGCTTGAACTCCGCTACTTGCCCTTGAGCATGATTTTTTGATTGCTCTAGTGCTCCATCTGCCTTTGTTTTAATATCTCCTGCGGCTTGGTTATATTGCCCTCTTACATCTGGAGTATCAAATTTTGTAGGTGCTTGAATATCTGGAGTTGTTTTCATATCAAAACCTCCAGTACCATATTGCCTTACAAGATCACTTATTTTGCCCCGTTCACCATTTGCTGATAAATTTGTAAGTTCTCCCATCGCAACTTTAGCAGCTTCAACTTTTGGCATCCTACTAAAACGCTCATTTTGCCCTATCCAGTTATTTAAAAATGCAGGAAGATTGTTTGCGTTGAGTCCAACCTCTGTCATTTCCGCATTGCTTAATTTTGACATTGCATTTTGTACTTGAGAATAACTTTCGCTATCCGTAACTTTTAACATTTCTGCGTACGAAGCTTGATATGATGAATTACCTGATACAACCTTAGAGAACTGTTCTTGAATTTGATTAAAGTTTTGTTCCGCATCTTTTGAGGTATCAGTCCAGCTATATTTCTTGCCATCTTGATCCATACCTGAATATGTTACTCCACCAGATGCCCCAAGTTTTCTATCCAAAATGCTTGCTGTAATATTGCCCCCACCTTGCATAGCAACTCTTTTTAAATTATTGAAATCTTCTCCATACCCTTGCATATGTTCAAAAGCTTGGCTCATTGCTGTACCTTTAGCTTCTGTAATATTATGAGTATCTTGTTTAGATAAGCCCTGACTTTGTGCTTGAGTTAATGTTTTATCATTCCCTAAGACACTTGAGGAACTGCTTGATATTGCATCTGACAATTCGCTAGATGCGGTTGTCGTATTTTTATGTGCAGCACTTAAAACCATTTGACTCTGAGCATTTACAACTTGCCCTCCAACCATACCGATGCTACCAGAACCGTCCGTCATTTGTCCGCTATATGTTTGTGTGCCAGTTCCTTTGTCCGTATAAGTGCTATCATTCCAAGAGTGGCCGTTTGTCATACTTTGACTTTGAGTTGTAGTTTGTCCTCCAATGTCTCCGTGAACATCATTTCCATCACGATAAGAGTATTTAGTATTGGTTGGATCTCCCATTTGTGCAATTCTTTTTCCAGAGGTATCAGTACCTGCCGAGCCAACTCTTGCCATAGATGTAGATAATGCAACAAAACCGTGTTCACTAGCTTTTACGAGTCCATAAGCTAAAAGGGGTACAAGCCATATCATATTACCAGCGTAAGCTATCGCATTGCTTATAACTCCGTCTATCATTGGTAGCATCTCAAGTGTATATCTTTGACTTGTCTCATCATAAACAAGCCGTGTTACATTTGATACATAAATATGAGTTATATAATTAAGTATCACAAGAATTGGAGTCCAAAATAGCATCCACAACATTAGTGTAAAAAATAACTTTATGTGTGCATATTCGCCAAACATAATAGCTAATATTGCAATAAGCCAAGACAATCCAATTACGATTGCAACAAGCATCGCTTTCATAATAGGTAAATATTGCTTTGCCATAAGTCCAGATGCTGTAAATTGGTTTGTAGCTTGCATTTCTCCTAAACTTGTTCCCCAAGCCAAAGCAGCAGGATCAAGTCCAGATGCCTTAGCACTATTAACGAAGCCTTGCTGGGTTAATTTAAGTAAAACATTTTGCTGAACTACTGATTGTGCACTTTCATTTGCACCGAAAAATATTTCCGATATGTTTCCAACTTTTGAGGAATAGACACCTAAGCTTTGCCCATTTATTGCCGCAGCAACTTTCATAAGATTATTTACTTGATTACCCATTTCTCCTTGAATATAATTAAAAGCTTCATTGCATTGTAATGTTTCACCAGATGGATTTGCTGCTGAAAACTTAACAGTTAGTCTTGAAGATGGAGAGCTTAATGCTGTCAAAATATCATTAGCTGACATTATACTTCCAATATTATTGACACCAGACTCAATATCATACAAGACACAATTACTTATGTATTCAAAATAAGTTCTTTTAAAATAAGCATCAGTAAAATTTACATTTGATAAATTTATTTTTGTTGTTAATGGATAACCAAAACCATTTTCATTATAAGTTACACTCGCAGGTAATGAAAAATGTTGCTCCATAACAGTTGCTATTCCATCTTCAAGCTGAGTAACCAAAGAAAAAGTTTTACCTATACCTAATGGTATTTGACTTACTGTGTGCATTTCTCCAGTAATTTTATCTTCAATAACAAATCTATGCTTGTCATCATCGGGAGCTTGTAGAAAGAAGTAAGAAACCCCTGCAAACAAAAAAGTTAGCTTTGCAAATTCCATTACTGGATTAACCCTGCTATCCATTGCTTTTTTAATAGCAAATATAAAAAAAGCAATAGCCATAGCTGATTTAACAAGACTGTCAATTCCAGTAATAACCCCTTTTACTCCCAATAAAATTTCGTTAATAATGTTTGCATAACCCCAAGTATAGATTACGCCATTGTGAGCGGCATAAGCACCGCTACTAAAAACAATTAAGGCGAGAAACAGTTTTTTCATTACCATTTCCCTCCAGTTGTGTCATACATTTCAAAAAAGTGTTCAGTTTGTTTGTAGAATTTTTTAGTTTCATTACTTGCTCTTACATCTGCTTTGAATAAAGAGAAAACCAAAGGCAACCAAACTACAATTTTTGCAAAACCATTATCAGTTAATCCAGTTATGAAATTAACTGCACTTGCCCAATCTGAAATTACAATGTATCCTACAAAGATGACAAGTAAAAAGAATAGAAATAAAACATAACCAATAATTGCTCTAACTAAAACAGTCAAAAGGTAATCTTTAATTGTCGCTATCATCTTCAACTCCTTTAAGTTTTTTGTTAATTTTACTCATATCAAAAACCCCTGCTTCATCAAGTGCCATATTGATTATTTTAGCTTTTGATGTTTTTGTTGCTTTTGATAATGTTTCAAGTGCTTCATAGTTCTCGTTACTCAAAGTAATAGTTAAACTTTTAGTATTACTTGTTTTCACTCTTGTTGTGTTTTCTATGAGTTTATCCACTAATGTTTTTGCCATTTTAAATCCTTTAACAAACCTTGTAACTTTTTCCTTTAATATAATTATAGCAAATTTTAGCATAAATTATTCTAAAAACAAAATTAATTTAAGAGAAATTGTTTAATTTATTTGGATATTTATTGTAGTTATTTCGTGTAAAAGTATCAATGCGATTTTTTCCTTTAAACACCCTCTCAAAAAAAAATCCTTAGACACTATTCACTGTCGTTCATATANNTATATGCCCTTTTCCTTACTCAAAAACTATTAAAAATCTATGATTTTATTAACCTCTTTAGAGGTATATGCCCTTTTCCTTACTCACTAAAATAAATCCTTACTGTATATATATAAGCTATTTTCCTTACTCTTATGTTATAATTTCAAAAAAACAACTTTAG
>DJWL01000108.1:3747-3946 GCA_002441545.1 Flavobacteriaceae bacterium UBA6231
TCCTTTGGGATATTACACAAGGTGATAAAGAACTAAAAAAAATCATTGAAACAATGGATAATATTGATAAAATAAAAGCTGAAAACAGTAGGTCAAGATTAGAAAAAATTACAGTTACTTGGCTAAAAAAAGCATACAGAGAACACTTTGAAAATGGATATGTAATCAGTAGAAGTATGTATTTAAAATTCATAAAAAT
>DJWL01000057.1 GCA_002441545.1 Flavobacteriaceae bacterium UBA6231
ATAAGTGTTATCATTCCTACTCGTAACCGTTTTGATTATATTACTACCTTACTTGATGATTTATTAAAGCAAGATGTAGATAACTTTGAACTGATTGTGGTTGATCAATCTGACCATCCAAAAACAATTCCTAATTGCCACCATATTATTACAGATACAAAAGGTCCCTGTGTATCTCGTAACTTAGGCGCTAAAGTTGCAAAAGGTGATATACTAGTGTTTTTGGATGACGATGCCCGTGTAAACAGAGATTTTATTAGAGAACTAACAACCCCCATTATTAAAGGAAGATTTGATGTTGTTGCTGGAGCTGTTTGTGATATGGAAGGTCATTATTTGAGAAGCGAGAGTGATTTTTTGAGACAAAATAATGAAAATTTTATTAAAGTGTTGACTAATAGTCCAGATGCTAAAACATCGCGTGTCAGTTTAGCATTTCCTGCCGGTTGTTCAGCTATATTAAAAAGTGTTTATATTAAAGTTGGTGGTTTTAATGAATCCTTTGACCCTACTGGAGCAGGGGAAGATCGGGATATGGCTTTAAAATTATATAAATATGGTTTTGCTATCTGGTATAATGCCAAAGCCAAATTGTTGCATGCTACAGCTACAACAGGAGGGGCCAGAGGTATAAGTAGCCGAACCCTTATGCTGGATGTGCATACCTATAAAATGTGTCAAGCCTATTTTTCAGACACCTTGGCGCAGGCTCTAAAACGAACCATTATAAGGAAGTATAAAAAGAATTTTTATACTTCGTTAACTAAGTTTAGAAAGATTAGAACAAAATATCGCGTTATGCAAGAGGTAAAGCGACTTTTAAAATAACCCTTACTATGTGCGGATTTTTAGGTGAGTTTGTATTTGAAGGAGAATTAAGTTCTAAAGAAGCTTTTGCAAATTTGCTGGAACTTTCCAAACAGCGAGGGCCCGATTCTACGGAAATTACCAGTAAGGAGAGATTTCAGTTGGGCTTTAACCGATTGGCTATTTTGGATGTAAGCACCAATGGAAACCAACCCAAGCAAAGCCCTTCTGGTCGTTATCATGTGGTTTTTAATGGAGAACTCTATAATTACAACATCTTATCAGAGACCTACAAATTAAAACATTTAATATCCACTTCAGACACTGAAGTTCTTGTGCATCTTTTAGACCTCTTAGGAATACATGAAACAGTCTCGTTAATTAGAGGGATGTTTGCCATTGCTATTATTGATACTCAATCAGACTGTATAAGTTTAATCCGCGATTATGCAGGCATTAAACCACTATATTATGGATTGAATGAAGAAGGTTTAGTTTTTGCATCCCAATTCGATCAGGTTTTTAAACACCCGTGGTTTTATAGAAATTTGGAGCTTCGACCTGAGGTGATAAAAGACTATTTTGCGTTTGGTTATATGCAGGCTCCACAAACTATTTATAGCACTATTCATCAAGTTGAGCCTGGTGAAATTATTAGTATTAAATTTACCGGAGAGATAACACGAGAATTATTCTGCGCCTATTCGCCAAAGCCATCAACAGTTTATGAAGAAAATAACGCCACAACACAGGCTTTGGATGTGGTTTTAAAGGAGGTGGTAAAGCAACAATTAGTAAGTGATGTTTCCGTTGGTACGTTCCTAAGCGGTGGTATTGACAGTCCTTTAGTGACTGCTTATGCCAAAAGCAATGCACCCGAAATAGATGCCTTTACCATAAAAATAGATGACCCGATTTTGAATGAAAGTAAGATAGCCCAACAATATGCAGGGCATTTACAAATTAAACATAGTATAGTTGAGGTTACAAAATCGGATTTAATTTCGAATATTAATGACCATTTTAAAG
The DNA here is from genome assembly GCA_002441545.1 of Flavobacteriaceae bacterium UBA6231. Classification (GTDB taxonomy): domain Bacteria; phylum Bacteroidota; class Bacteroidia; order Flavobacteriales; family Flavobacteriaceae; genus Yeosuana. The sequence continues at coordinate 1,837 of DJWL01000057.1, forward strand.
GGTTTTCTGAACCTTTTGGTGATTATTCGAGTATTCCCACTTATATGCTTGCCAAAAAAGCTAAATTAAAACATAAAGTTTTACTTTCGGGAGACGGTGGCGATGAACTGTTTTTTGGTTATGAACGGATGCTTGATATTTTGGATAAACGAGCCTGGTTTTATATTCCAAAATCCATTAGAAAACCATTAATTCGACTAACCAATGCCTTAAAGATTACTAATACCTGGGCTCCCTTTTTTGATAGTTTTAATGATTTTGTGATGTCTAAGCATCAATATCTTTCAAATGATACTCTTAACATCTTTTTTCCAACGCAGCCCTACTCTAAAGCTATGCAATCCTTATATGCAGGTAAAATGCAGTTAAGCAATGCCAATTTATTGAATTATTTAAGATGGCAGGAATTTTATGGGCATTTGCAACGGGTTTTAATTAAAGTGGATCGGGCGAGTATGGCGCATGGTGTAGAAGTGCGAGTACCCTTGTTAGATAAGGCTGTTATTGATTTTGCCTGGGCCTTGCATTCAGGATTAGGAAAAAAGCATCGCCTATTAAAAAAAACGTTGAAGGATTGTTTAAAACTACATGTTCCAAAAGAATTAATTGAAACCAAAAAGCGTGGTTTTGACGCTCCAATTTATGACTGGCTACAGCATGATTTGAAAGAGGATGTTTATAAGCATGTTTTTGAGCTTCCTATTTATGGACAGGAGCATATAAAAATTAATGCCATGAAAGCTTTTGTATCTGATTTTTATAATAAAAAGCATCATAATGCCTGGGGCGTTTGGCATGTGTATGCCTGGCAAAAATGGGCCTATACCCATTTAGATTTTAATTTTTATATGGAAGGTTATAAGGATTGATATTTTATTGTTATTTTGAGGTTTATATAACAAACAAGGATATTTATGAAAAGCAGCAACGGGTATTTGTATGTAGCCAATCATCAAAAGTTTATTAATGAGGCTATTATTTCGGCAGGTTCCTTAAAACGCTTTAACCAGGAGCCTGTTTGTTTAATTTGTCCGAAGAATTTGCAAACCGACGATTTGAAGTCATATTTTGATTTTATAATTGCCAATTCAGAGATAGAAAACCATACCTATTTATCAAAAGTTATTGGGTTGCAATGTAGTCCATTTGATCGCACGGTGTTTTTAGATACCGATACTTTTATTACCGATACAATTTCGGAATTATTTGAGGTTTTGGATCTTGTTGATTTTGCAACGACTACAGAAGCAACACTTCATACCGATAAATCTTTGAATTTGGCTTATCGCTTTGTTTTTCCTGAGTTTAACACTGGTGTTATTGTTTATAATAATAATTCCATTATGCAGAATATCTTTTCTGATTGGCTGACTTATTGCCTCACCAACAAAAAGGTTATGGATATGCCAGGACTTCGTGAAGCTGTATTGTTGCATATAAATGACGTAAAATTTTCAATTTTACCCGATCATTATAATGCCCATGGGTTTAAAACAATGTTATTATTGTTTACTAAAGTTAAAATTATTCATGAACGACTGGAGTTCCCAAAAAAGAGTTTGACGCCTCATTTTCAGAATTTTGAATATATGGAGCAATTTTCGAAACGCATAAACCGTATAAGTTCTAAACGAGTCTATGTGCCTAAACTAGGAGTGATTCCTTACAACTGGAATCCTTTAAGTATCATCCTTTATATAAAAAAGAAATTAGGCTATAAAAAAGCTTATAAAAGTAACCATGAAAAATTGATTCCTTAAACTTTTATGAGTAAGCGTCTTACTATAGTTATTTTTGACGGCAGTTTTAAAACTACCTCGTTTATTAATCGCCTAGCCGTTGGATTGTCGAAACAACATGATGTTTATATTCTAGGGCTTAATGAAGTGCTATCTCATAAACTCCAAAACGTTACCTATCGTTCGATTGGGAGTAATACCAATAAGTTGCGATTTATGTTAACTAGCCTAATTTTAGCTTTTAAAAGTTTGAGAATTCCAATGCTTACCAACACATTTTTGTATCTTATTAAGGGTAAGCGCATTCTTTTGCAAAAACAAAATCTGAATCTGGTTTTGGACCAATTACGACCTGATATCATTCATTTGCAATGGCCTTCTGTGATTCCTTTATTTGAAGACGTGTTAATGGTCCAACAGTTTCCCGTTGTTTTAAGCCAACGAGGGTACCATATTAATGTGCGCCCCTTTGTAAATGCAGAGAATATGCAGTATCTTAAAGAATGGTTTCCCAAAATTGCCGGGTTTCATTCTGTAAGCCAAGCTATTTCCAAAACAGGGGACATGATCTATAAGGCACCCAATAAGCTCGATGGGGTTATCTATACAGGCTTGCCTTTAAACAGGTTTCCTTTTCGAACGCTATATAAAAGACATCAGCCTTTGAAATTGATTTCAATAGGGCGGTCCCATTGGAAAAAAGGTTTTGATGATGCCATTTTAGCCTGTAAACATTTGTTGGATTTGGAAATTCCTTTTACGTATACCATTGTTGGAGGAGCAGATGATGAACAATTACTGTATATGACACATGATTTGGGATTGACTGGTTTTGTAAGTTTAGAACCCAAGTGTTCACAAAACGAAGTCTATGATAAAATGAATGAAGCTGATATGTTGCTGATGCCAAGTTTAGAAGAAGGAATAGCCAATGTCGCTGTTGAAGCCATGGCTTTAGGATTACCTGTCATTAGTACCACATGTGGAGGTATGGAAGAATTAATAACCAATGAAGAAACCGGCTGGTTGATTCCATTAAGGTCTCCGTTAATTTTGGCAAAAGCGATAATTGGTTTGCAGAAGGCGCCTATAGAAACTATCAATGAGGTACGAAAACAAGCCCGTTTGAAAATAGAACAACAGCATGCTGAAGGTTTGATGATAACTGATATGGAGAACCTTTATGAAAAGACTATTGGTAGTTTTAAAAATTAATTAATCTAAGTTTTTTAAATCTTTTATTTCTTAATTTCATTAAAGGCAGCTCAAAGTATTTATAAACTAGAATTGAAATAAGAATTGTAGTAAGCCAGAATAAAAAATATTTTAAAATTTCTGTTCCACCTATAGTTGGTACTTTCATGTTTTCAAAAATCCAATTTCTTATTATAGAATAATGCCAAAGATATATTGAGTACGAAATTAAACTTAAATAAGTTATTGCATTAAAAACAATGCCCTTGCCAGTTTTGTAATTTGAAAGAAAAGGTAAAAGACATAGGGTGGCTAGTGAAATTATTGAGAAATAAAAAACACAATAAAAAAGTTCAACTTTAATGAATGAATTAACGCGAAAGTACTGTAATGTAAAAAAGATAACAATACCTAATATTAATAGCATTTTATTGTTTTTCAGCCAATACTTTTTATAATAGATGGATAAATAGGCTCCCAACACACCATACATTAAACTGTCTAATTGAGTAAATACTTGCTTTCTTAATATTGAATCCCAAGCAGAATAATTATTGATATCCATATTGAAGTACCTATAAAATCTATGATACGTGACTAATACTATAACTGAAACAGCAACAAGCAAGACAGATTTTTTTATTGAGAGTTTAATCCATACAGTAAATAATAATATTAAAATTGGAATTATTAAATAAAACCATTCTTCAACACTTAAGCTCCATGCTTCAGGAAAAAAACTAGGGTGTATGTTGTTTAAATTTTGTGAGAAATACAGATATTTTTTTATTTTATAAAGTCCAAAATTTGGGTTAAAAATGTAATTTATACTTGTTAGTATGAAAAGCACCAAAAAATAATTTGGCATGTTCTAAACCATCTCTTACTCCAAAAAGTTATTAAATTTAATGTTGAGGCTTTATCTTCAAAAGTTTTAATTAAAATTTTTGCTAATTAAATACCCACTTAATACAAAAAAAATAGCAACACCAGGAAATTCTAAATATGCGTTGTAACTTCTAAGTGTTTTAGGTAAATAAATTGAAGAGTGACCTAAAACTACAACAAGGATTGCAAAAGCTCTTAGGATGTCTAACCCAAAAATACGATTTGGGTCTAACTCTAATTTAAAGATTTTTAATGCTTTATTTTTCTCCATGAAGACCAAATCTAGAATAAAAATTCAAATTGATTAACGTTTAAATGAATTTTTTATCTTTACTTCTCTAGATGAAAACAATAAAGACTCCTATTATTCCTATTCAACAGGAATTTGCAACCATAGATGCCCCACATAATTTGGACTATGAGGCTATTTGTGTTTTTGTAGCGCTGGGTTTTTTTTTGGATGACGATACTTATTGGCAAGATATTAAGGTATTAAAGCCGGCCCATACCCATACTTTAAATGATTCTGGGGCTTTAATTAAAAGTGAGCCCTGGTTTTCATGGTATCATGTACCCAAGGTATTAAGTTTTGATGATGTTCTTGAACAATTTACAGATTTGTTTGAATCTATAATTGCGTCTCAAATTAAAAAGGAGCCTGTTATATTGCCATTATCGGGTGGAATAGATAGCAGAACACAAGCGGTTGCTTTATCGAAACTGGAGGCCAAGGTACAAGCATACAGTTATGAATTTGAAGGAGGTTATGCAGAGACTAAAATTGCTGAAAAAATTGCCAATGCCTGCAATTTTGATTTTAAATCCTTTATTATTAAAAAAGGCTATCTATGGGATGTTTTAAACGATTTAAGTTCTATTAACAGGTGTTATTCAGATTTCACGCACCCAAGACAAATGGCTATTTTAAATGATTTGAAACATATGACAGGGGCTTTTAGTTTGGGGCATTGGGGAGATGTATTTTTTGATTCCATGCACTTACCACAACTTAAGCCGGAAGCCGAGGTAGAGGTTTTAAAAACTAAAATACTAAAAAAGGGAGGTTTGAATTTGGCCAATGATTTGTGGAAGCACTGGGATTTAAAAGGCACTTTTGAGGATTATTTAAATGCCCGACTAAGCCATTTATTAGCATCAATTTCTATAGAAGATACTAATGCCAAGTTTCGGGCGTTTAAAAGTATGTATTGGGCACCTCGTTGGACAACCACCAATTTAAGTGTTTTTGAAGCAGCACATCCTATTACTGTCCCATATTACGATGATAGCATGTGTGATTTTGTATGTACCGTGCCAGAACAATTTTTAGCTAACAGACAACTGCAAATAGCTTATATAAAAGCACAACATCAAGCTGTGGCTAAAATAACCTGGCAGAATCACAGACCTTTTAATTTGAATACTTATACTTTTAATAAAATGCCTTTTAACGTGCCCTATAGGATTTGGAATAAAATGGCAAGGGAAGTTCGTTTGTTGTTGAAAGAACCTTATATACAACGTAATTGGGAGTTGCAATTTTTAGGCATTGAAAATGATAAACAACTTAGATCTTATTTGTTTGATGAAAATTTCCATTCTTTAGTTCCTAAGGATTTAATTACGGAATTTTATAGTAAATTTAAAACCAAAGCACCACTTGAAAATGCTCACCCTATAAGTATGTTATTAACCTTAGCATTATGGCATAAACATTATAATAATTGATGAATTCTAAGACTTTAAATTATAAAATTTCTGTTATAATGCCTGTATATAATGGGGCCAATACTTTGGCTGAAACTTTAGATAGCCTTCTTGACCAAACCTGTCAGGATTTTGAATTGATAGCTTGTATAGATGGCTCTAAAGATGATTCTTTGAAAATATTACAATCGTATCAGAATAAATTCAAGTCTTTACATATATTGGAAAACCCACAAAATATGGGATTAGGACGCACCATGAATCGATTGGTTTTTCATGCCCAAGGCGACTATATTGCCGTAGCAGAACAAGACGATTTTTATTATCCACATAGATTAGAGTTACAAAAAAAAGTACTAGATAGCCAATATGAAGTCGGTCTGGTATCTGGAATTGCTGAGTTTTGGGATGGAGAGCATGTTACTTTTAAATTTCCTGGACTTTTAGTGGATGGTAAATCCTATCCGAAAGGAAAAGAGATGTTTCTAATGAATTACAGAGACCAGTTGAAGGTTGTAAATAGTTGCATGATGTTTAGAAAGGCGTTGCATGTCAATAATGGACTGTATTTTTCCATGCACTATCCAAATATCCCAATAGATTGGGCCTATGTTTTGCGCTTTTCATTAATTTCTGAGATTCAAGGCATCCCAAAAGAGCTTGTTAGATTAGATAGGAGTCATGACAGAACTTCCATAACCACTTACAAATATATTCGATTTAAGGCAGCAAGAGAGCTGATACGATCGTTTGCATATGAATATCCACATATTATTACAAAAGAAGATCATCGTTATGCGCTCTGTACACAATTCATTATAGAAATAAACCAACATTTGGGTTTGACATTTATAATGTATTCTTTATTTTACATACTGCGTTATCCTTTGGAGCATCGTTTTAAAGCAAATCTTTTTAAACGTATAAAAAAGAAATTTAGGTTATGAAAATAATTCGCAAGTTTATTGGGGATTTTATACGTTCTATTAGAATAGGTAAGAACATACAATCGGACCCTTATTTTATTAAAACAAAACAACTTATTACCACCGAGCTGAAGAAAGAGCCTAAACGACACGATATTATAAATTTTTTGTTGACATTAACTAATTCAAAACAGTATTTGGAAATAGGCGTGAGAAATCCTGATGACAATTTTAACCATATTTTATGTGAACATAAATATTCGGTAGATCCAGGAATTGAGTACCTTGATTATAAAGTCAATTTTAAAATGACATCTGATGTTTTTTTTGAATCTTTGAAAACTTCAGAACTTGAACTTTCTAAAGATATTAAATTTGACGTGATTTTTATTGATGGCCTTCATTTGGCACAGCAAGTAGAACGAGATATACAGAACAGCCTTAATTTTATCAATGACCATGGATTCATTGTGTTGCATGATTGTAATCCACCAACAGAATTTCATCAAAGGGAAGACTATTATTTTAGGAACTCACCAGCGAAAGGATTCTGGAATGGAACGACCTGGAAAGCTTTTTATAAATTCAGGCATTTACAGGATTTATATTCGATTTGTTTTGATACCGATTGGGGAATTGGTGTTCTTTCAAAAAGGAAATGGCCAATGTTCAATACGTTAAATGGTATGGAAAATTCATATTATGGGTTTAAGGAACTTCAAAAAAGTAAGAACTCGCATCTAAATTTGCAGGAGTTTGATTTTTGGAAGGCTACTTTAAAAAATGAATTAAAATTAAACGGTGTTTTTTAAACATTGATGAACTATGTGTGGCATTTACGGTGAATTTTTTAAAAATGGGTCTTTAAGCCCTAAACTCAGGTTTTTAAAGCAAAATGATAAGAATTATCATCGTGGACCTGATGCCTCGGGATATTGGACTAATGGAACCACCTTCCAATTAGGATTTCGACGTTTATCTATCATTGATTTGCATGATACAGGAAATCAACCCATGTTCTCATCAGACCAATCTTTTAATATAGTTTTTAATGGTGAAATTTATAATCACAATGAATTACGCACTGAATTAATCAAAAAAGGCTATAAATATAACTCAAACACCGATACCGAAACAATTATGAATGGCTACCAAGAATGGGGCGAGCAAATTCTAACCAAGATGTTCGGTATGTGGGCATTTGTTCTTTATGATATCGAAAAGCAAGAAATTTTTGCTTCACGCGATAGAATTGGAATCAAACCATTTTACTATTTATTACATAATTCAAATTTTATTTTTGGTTCGGAAATCAAATCTATTCTTCAATATCCTGAATATGAAAAGCAAATTAATTACGAGCAACTTGCATTTTATTTGAATATGGGAGCCTCCAATTCTAATGCAACAATGTTCGATGGCATTAATAAATTACCCGCAGCACATTATTTAAAGATAAGCAAAAATGGTGAAATAAAGGTAAAAAGATATTGGGATCCGTTTGCGACAAGAATTTCTTACAACGATTGGTCCGAGAATGAATTAACATCCGAAATTATCAATCTCTTACGTGATGCTATTAAAATCAGGATGATGAGTGATGTACCATTTGGAGTGTTCTTGAGTGGCGGAATTGACTCCAGTTTGAATGTATCGCTTATGAGTGAATTTATGAATCGTCCGATCGATACTTTCACTGTTGGCTTTAAAGATTTGCAGAAATACAATGAATTAGAATATGCACATAAAATTTCTAATTTATTCAAGACAAATCACAAAGAAATTATCATTGACCAAAAGATGGCACTCGATGAATTAGATAAAGTTGTTTGGCATTCAGACGAACCAAATGCTGACCCCGTAAATATTCCAATTTATTTTTTGAGCAAAAAAACTCGTCAGGAAGGAACAATTGTTGTGCTGGTTGGCGAAGGAAGTGATGAGCAATTTATCGGTTATAATTGGATGTTGCGCGAAATAAAATTTCATCAAAAATATTGGAATTTTTACAATTTTTTGCCAATTTCAATAAGAAAATTGATTTATCAAATACTAAAAAATCCACTTATAAATTCAAATCAATTTTTAGCTTTGGAATATTTTAAGAAATCTGCTAACAATTGGGAACAATATTGGAGCGGAAT
>DJWL01000103.1:0-9441 GCA_002441545.1 Flavobacteriaceae bacterium UBA6231
TTATTAGCTTGTTGAACCGCACCAATAAGCTCTTCTAAATAATCCTTATCATTTAATTTGGCATGACTACTAACATTGGGGCAACTTACATTGAGCACAAAATAATCAACATATGGATGCAATGCCTCAAAACATTCTAAATAATCCTGTGTATAATCATCGGGCTTTGTATGAGTATTTTTACCAATATTTCCACCTATAATTATATGTCCTTTATTTTTTTTAAGATTACTAATTACAGCTTCTAATCCATCATTATTAAAGCCCATTCTGTTAATTATACCTTGATCTTCTTTCAGCCTAAATAATCGTTTTTTAGGATTTCCAGCTTGCCCTTTTGGAGTTACAGTTCCAATTTCAATAAATCCAAATCCAAAATTTGATAATTCATTATACAACACAGCGTTCTTATCAAAACCTGCAGCTAATCCAACAGGATTTTTAAAGGTTAATCCAAAAACTTGTTTTTCTAATCTAGTATCTTCAACAGTATAAAGTTTCTTTATTATTTGAGAAACCAGAGGGATTTTATTTAAAATTCTAATAAGAGAAAATGTAAAATGATGTACTTCTTCAGGATCGAACCAAAATAAGATAGGACGTATAAGCGATTTGTACATATAGGTTGAATTGCTGTGCAAAAATACTATTCATTTCTCAAAAAATACCAATAAGCTTTTTAAAAATTAGTAGTATTTTTGATAGAACAAAAAATAACGTCATGCAAAACATTATAGATAGATTTATTAGTTATGTAACTATCGACACGCAATCAGATCCAACCTCTGAAAGTACTCCAAGCACAAAAAAGCAATGGGATTTAGCAAACAAGCTCGTTGAAGAACTAAAAGCAATAGGTATGAAAGAGGTAACTATTGACGAAAATGCTTATATCATGGCTACTTTACCAAGCAATGTTGATTATGAAGTTCCTACTATTGGTTTTATTTCACATTTTGACACGTCACCAGATTTTACAGGAACACATGTTAAACCAAGAATAATTGAACATTATGACGGAAAAGATATTGTTTTAAATGCTGAACAAAATATTATCTTATCTCCAGATTATTTTGAAGATTTACACCTTTACAAAGGTCAAACCTTAATAACAACCGATGGAACGACCCTTCTTGGAGCCGATGATAAAGCAGGTATTTGTGAAATTGTATCGGCTATGGAACATTTAATAAACAATCCAGAAATTAAACACGGAAAAATAAGAGTAGGTTTTACACCAGATGAAGAAATTGGTCGTGGAGCACATAAATTTGATGTTGAAAAATTTGGATCCGATTGGGCTTACACTATGGATGGTAGCCAAATTGGTGAGTTAGAATACGAAAACTTTAATGCAGCTGGTGCAGTGGTAAAAGTAAAAGGGAAAATTGTGCACCCTGGTTATGCTAAAGGTAAAATGATAAACTCCATGTATATTGCTCAAGAGTTTATAAACTCATTACCACGCCTAGAAACACCAGAACATACTGAAGGTTATGAAGGTTTTTTTCATTTGTGTTCTATTAAAGGCGAAGTGGAAGAAACGGTTTTAGAATATATTATTAGAGACCATAACAGACGCCATTTTGAAGCCAGAAAAGAGGTCATGCAAAAATTAGCTGATGATATTAATGAACAATATGGAAGAGTAGTTATTGAAATTAGTATTAAAGATCAGTATTTCAACATGAAAGAAAAGGTAGAACCTGTCATGCATATTGTAGATATTGCTGAAGAAGCTATGAAACAACTTCATATTAAACCTTTAATTAAGGCCATTCGTGGCGGAACAGATGGCTCTCAATTAAGCTATATGGGTTTACCTTGCCCTAATATTTTTGCTGGTGGCCATAACTTTCATGGTCGATACGAATATGTGCCTGTTGAAAGCATGGTAAAAGCTACCGAGGTTATTTGTAAGATTGCTGAACTGACGGCTAAAAAAGCTTGAAATAACTATGTAAAAAACATTAACTTACATCATTTAACTGCAATACAAATAGTTTATTAAGCTCTATCTGTGTCTCATTTAAATTAAATAAAAAAAAAATGCTATCAAAAAAAACTAAATATGCCATTAATGCACTTGTTTACATTGCTAAAAACAAAAACGAGCAACCCATATCTGTAAGCAGAATTTCAGAAGATCAGCACATTCCTCTGAAATTCCTTGAATCTATTCTTACAGAACTTAAAAATTCGCGAATACTAAATAGCACCAAAGGAAAATATGGTGGTTACTCACTAAATGGTACTCCTGAAAGCATAGATATGGCAAAAGTGATGCGTTTATTTGACGGCGCCATTGCGTTATTACCTTGTGTTTCAGAAAATTTTTATTTGCGTTGCGAAGAATGTTTTGATGAAGAAACCTGTGGCATTCGACAAATTGCTATGGAAATTCGTAATGAAACTGTAAAACGATTAAAAGCTGCTACCCTTACCGACATTATAAAAAGAGAGGAGAAACTAAAGAAATAATTTTTTTTAAATTTTATATCCTATTAATTTGGTAGGATTAGTAGGATATAATATATTTGACCCATAAAAACAACAAAATCGATGGGAAGAATTAAGACTATTACATGTGTAGCTTTGCTATTTGGACTGTTCTATACAAATGTAAATGCCCAAAAAAACGTGGATACACAGCATCTACTCTGGACCCGCTATTATCTAAAACTTAAACTCAATGACAACTATCAAATAAGACAAGAAATTGAAGAAAGAACGTATTGGTTTCCTTGGCGGCAACACCAGTTTATTTCTAGAACTTTTACTGAAAGAAAACTTGGTAAAGGGTGGAATGCCGCCATTGGATTTACATATTTCTTGCAATCACTACCTCACGACCCAGAAATTAAAGATTTTACCTATCAGTTAGAGTTACGTCCACAACTAGAAATAGCCTATAAACAGACTGTTTCAGAAAAAATAATTCTTCATCATCGCTATTGGAGCGAATTTCGATTTTTTGAACAACCAAATGGCTCTTTTGAGTACGGCAACAACAGAATACGATATAAACTTGAAATAAGATACTCACCAATTTCAAGCTTGACGCTAAAAGCGTTTGATGAAATCCACATCAATATAGGCGGAAAAATTGTGCAAAATGTATTCGACCAAAACAGATACGGAGCAAGTGTTCAATATATGCCTCTTGAAAATTTAGGCTTTGAGTTTGGCTACTTTAATTGGTATCAGCAAAGAAAATCAGGAGTGGATTTTTACAATCGACATATTGTAAGGTTTACAGTTCATCACACTATAAACATTAAAAAATCATAAAAATCAGTAATTATGTCTGAACTATTTAACGCCTTAACCATCCCATTTTTATTAGCCATGTTTTTAGCTGTTAATATGGGTGGTAGTGGAACAGCACCAGCATTTTCAGCAGCTTATGGAGCTAACGTTTTAAGACGCACAGTTATTCCTGGTCTATTTGGCATCATGGTGCTTGCGGGCGCTTTAATTGCAGGTAAAGAAGTGTCTTTGACGCTAGGTAAAGGACTTTTAGACCACTCCTTTTTTACACCTTTAATAACTTCTATTATTTTAGGGTCAATTGGTTTATCGCTATTAATTGCCAATTTAATTGGAGTTCCACAATCAACAAGTCAAGCAACCGTACTTTCAATAGCAGGAGCAGCAACCGCATTAGACGGTTTGAATACACGTAAACTGTTTTACGAAATTATTCCTACATGGATTATCCTACCAATCATCGCCTTTTTCATCATGTTAAGTATTACAAAATGGGTTTTACCGTTACTCAAGAACAAAATTTTCACGGATGATTATTCACATCTAAAGCAGCACAAAGGGTTAAAAGTAGTCTTAATTTTATCTTCGTTTTATGTTGCTTTCTCAATTGGTGCCAATAATGTAGCCAATGCAGCTGCACCTATTGCTTCATTAACTGCGAATGAAATCGGACAAGAAGTCATTCAAAATTTTCTACCTATTATTATTTTATCGGTTTTGATTGTAGCTCCATGTTTTGCCATTGGGAGTTCATTGCTAGGACACAAAGTAACTAAAAAGACAGGAAAGGACATTGTTGAAGTTTCTCCATTTTATGCCACCATAATTGCAATGATTACAGCTAGTTTACTTTTATTAGCATCTGTTACAAAAGGGATTCCCACATCGCTAGTGCAATTAAATGGAGCAGCATTTATAGCGTTAAGTATTAGTAAAAATGGTTTTAAAAATACGTTTAGCAATAAGACCGTAAAACGATTTTTTATTGTTTGGGGAATAGCCCCTATTTTTGCATATTTATTAACTTTTGTTTTGGTTGTGCTATTGAAATAAACAAAGAAAAGACAGAATACAAGATTGCTATAACATTGTGTAATAATTTTATAACAAAAATTCTAAACATTATTACTATCTTAGTTTCTATAGCTAAAAACACTTATATAATTTCAAATAAAGAGTCCATAGGCAAACCTTTAAATAAACGTCTGAAAAATTGAAAAAACCCAATTCTGTAGAAGAATATATTGAAAACCATGAAAAATTTAGTGAGTCATTAACACTTTTGCACTCTATTATTACCTCTACTAATGAATTAGATGAAGCCATCAAATGGAATGCTCCTATTTATTCACTAAATGGTAAAAACATCATTGGTTTAGGAGCACATAAAAACCACTTTGGTCTTTGGTTTTTTAATGGTGTATTTTTAAAAGATGAGCAAAAACTTTTAGTAATTGCTCAAGAAAAAACCAAAGGCCTTAGACAAATGCGCTTTGAGTCAATTCATGATATCGATAAGAATATTGTGTTGGCATACGTTAAAGAAGTTATAGAAAATCAAAAATTAGGGAAAGAAATTAAACCAGAAAAGACTAAAACTGTAGTTATTCCTGAAGCATTAAAAAATGCTCTCAAAATTAATAAAGAATTTAACAATAGTTTTTATGCGTTAACCCTTTACAAACAAAAAGAATACTGTGAATACATTGAAACAGCGAAAAGAGAAGAGACCGTTTTAAGTCGATTAGAAAAAATTAAACCTATGATTTTAAATGGCATTGGTTTAAATGACAAATACAAAAATTGCTAAATAAAAAAAGCTTCCAAAATGGAAGCTTTTTTTATAATATACTTCAAACTATGCGGTTTTTGATGGAGCATTAACAGCAGTACTCAATTCCATTGAAATCGCTGAACGCTCAAACTTTACTTTACCGGACATGGTTTCAATAATACAAGTATTATCTTTCTCACCAAATTCTAGTATTTTACCATGCAAACCACTTTTGGTAACAATTTTGTCACCTTTTTTTAATTCTGCAGCAAACTTTTTTTCTTTTTTAGCACGTTTCATTTGAGGTGCAATCATAAAGAAATACACTACTACAAACATTAATACAAACGGTAAAAACTGTCCCATATCACCCATTTTCTATTTTTTAACTTTATTATTTATTTAGTTGTTGCTGGAGCTGGTTTTACAAATGCTGTAATTTTAACAACTTCAGAACCTTTTTCAGTATTAGCTGTTACAGTAATTGTTTTAGTAATTTTATTAGAACCACTTCCGTTAAATTTCACTGAGAACTTACCAGATTCGCCTGGTGCTAATGGCTCTCTACTCCAATCTTTTGGCACTGTACAACCACAAGAGCTTTTAATATCTGTAATTACTAAAGGAGCATCACCTGTATTAGTATAATTAAATTCTGTTTCAACGGGTGCATTAGCTTCAATTTCACCAAAATCATGGTCCATTTTGTCAAACGAAATAATTGGAAACTTAGATGCATTGGCATCTCTTTCAGCTGCTGCTGCTACATTATTTTCAACAATTTTTTTGGTTGCATCTTCTTTACAAGAAGTGAAAGATAATATACTTAAAGCAACTAAACCTAATATAACTTTTTTCATAATATGTATTTTTCTAATTGGTTTGTAAAAGTAACAATTATTTAATCTATTAAAAATTATTTAGTCCTTTCTTAACAGAAAATTACATCAATCCTCTACCTGATTTTTTGAGTTTTCCGTCATTTTCGTATTCCTTGACCAATTTATCTAAAATACCATTTAAAAAAATACTACTTTTTGGCGTGGAATATTCCTTAGCAATTTCTAAATATTCATTGATAGTAACCTTTACAGGGATGGATGAAAAATTTTGAAGCTCACAAATGGCCATTTGCAGCAACACAAAATCTACATTAGCAATTCTATCAGAATCCCAGTTTTGTGTTTTTAATTCTATTTCTTTATTTAAAGCAGTTTGATTTAAAATTGTTTTTTTAAACAAATCTATAGCGTATTGTTTATCGTCTTGATCTTTGTATAATTTAGGTGTAAAAAAACTATCCGATGATGTTGGTTTTGCCTTACGCAATAGCTTTAAAATGGTTGTATTTACTGTAGGTAAATCGTCAAGCCATGTAAGGTTTTTATCTTCAATATATTCATAAAGTTTTTCGTTAGGAGCTACAATATCTTTAAAAACATCAACCATAAACTCTTTGTCTTCTTTAAAATCAGAGACTCTAGTTTTCATATACTCTTTGTACAAATCACTGGAAGTAATTGCTTTAAAAATAACATCAACATATTCGCTGTCTAATTCCCAATCAACAACTTTAAGGTTCTCTAATTGATGTTTTAACTGAATGTTTTCTTTAAGAATTTGTAATAGTTCGTTGTTTACAAATTTCCGGTTTGGATCTTTGTCTTCTTGTGTAGCTAAATGCTTTTTTTGTTTTTTGCTTATATCATCCTCAGCTCTTTTTTGAACTTCAAGTAATAACGATATTAGCAACAAATACAGATTGTACATATTATCAATACTGAATAATAAAAACTTTTGATTTTTACTCAAATCGTCGCTTTCATTTCCTTTAAACGCATAAATGGTCTGCATCACTTTTACACGAATATGTCTTCTGTTTAGCATATTTACAAAGAACTTAATTTTAATTAAAAAGTAAAAGAATCATTTCTTTTGAATGGCAAAAATAATACTATTTTAAAAAGTATAACACCTTATTTTATTTTTATTACATCAAATTTAGTTTAAGTAATTTTTAACAGCTTAAAGAGGCATTCCAACTATGTAATTGTTTTTATAGCTGTATCTTTGTTCCTGCTCTTTAATAAAATTGCTAAACCAAAGAAAACACTAAACCTGTAAATGAAAGAATTACAGCATCTAAATAAATACTTTTTAAAATATAAGTGGCACCTTGTAATTGGCACGATTATTACCATCATAGCAAGAATATTTTTGCTTTTTACTCCTCGTTATGTAAGAGAAATTTTTGCAGTTGTAGAAACGTATAAAAACGGTGTACAATCTGGTAAAAGCACACTTCAAGCTGAATTGGCAGAAATAATTTTTTATATAATTGGAGCGGCTATTATTGCTGGTCTGTTAAGTTTTTTAATGCGTCAAACCATCATTAATGTATCTAGATATATAGAATATGATTTAAAAAATGAAGTGTACGAACACTACCAAAAATTGTCTTTGAATTTTTACAAAAAAAACAGGACTGGTGATTTAATGAACCGTATTAGTGAAGATGTTGGAAAAGTTAGAATGTATGTTGGCCCAGCTTTAATGTACAGCATCAACACCATTACTCTTTTCATTATAGCCATTATATATATGTACAATGAAGCACCTACATTAACACTCTACACCATAATACCATTACCAATATTATCAATTGCTATTTATAAATTAAGTAAAGAAATTCATAAGCGCACTACTATTGTTCAAGAGTATTTATCTAAACTATCAGCTTTTACACAAGAAGCATTTAGTGGTATTTCGGTTATTAAAGCTTATGGTATTGAACCCCAAACTGCAACAAATTTTGATGCCCTTTCAACAACAAGCAAACAAAACCAGCTTAACCTAGTAAAAGTGGAGGCTTTCTTTTTTCCTATGATGATTTTACTCATTGGTGTAAGTAATTTAGTAGTAATTTATATAGGAGGTTTGCAATATATTAATGGACAGATTGAAAGTTTAGGAACCATTGCAGAGTTTATTATTTATGTTAATATGCTTACTTGGCCAGTTGCTACCGTAGGTTGGGTTACTTCAATTGTGCAACAGGCTGAAGCGTCTCAAAAGCGAATTAATGAATTTTTAAAAACTGAGCCGGAAATTAAAAATACGGTTAATGAACACACAATAGTTACTGGTGATATTATTTTTGATAATGTTGCTTTTACTTATGATGACACAAATATTAATGCATTAAAAGGAATTAGTTTTAACATTAAGCAAGGTCAAACACTAGCAATATTAGGAAAAACTGGTGCAGGAAAATCAACTATTTTAGATTTAATCGGAAGACTTTATGATATTAAGGAAGGTTCTATAAAGGTAAATGGAACCGAAATAACTCAACACAATTTAACAGATTTAAGAAATAGCATTGGCTATGTGCCACAAGATGCCTTTTTGTTTTCAGACACCATTAAAAACAACATTAAATTTGGCAAAGAAGAGGCAACCGATGAAGAAGTTATTGAAGCCGCAAAACTAGCACATGTACATAAAAATGTAGCCAAATTCAGTAACGGTTATGAAACGATTTTAGGTGAACGAGGTATCACTCTTTCTGGTGGACAAAAACAACGCATTTCAATAGCCAGAGCTCTTATAAAAGATCCTGAAATTTTATTGTTTGATGATTGCCTTTCTGCCGTTGACACAGAAACAGAAGAAAAAATATTAAAAAACTTAAATAAAGCGTCCAAAGGAAAAACTACTATTATTGTAGGTCATCGAGTTTCTTCAGCAAAAAATGCCGATAAAATTATTGTGCTTGATAATGGAAAAATTGTTCAAGAAGGAACACATGACACGCTTGTTAATGCTGAAGGCTATTACAAACATCTCTATTTAAAACAGTTAAGCGAAACATCAAACGCAAATAATTAAACTAACTTTTTTAATATCTTTTTAAAAAAATAAAATTTAAGCCTTAATTCTCAATTAAAAGGAATTGATATTAAAAGAATCTTAATAAATTGTTGTTTAGTATCTGTTTTTTTTAGATTTTTGATACATATAATTATAATCCTATAAATTTTAATACAACTATGAGTACAAATGACATGATGGAGAAAGAGGATATTTTTTCTAAAGTATTAAGAGCCGGAAGACGCACGTATTTCTTTGATGTAAGATCAACAAAAGCCGATGATTACTATCTTACAATCACTGAAAGCAAAAAATTCACAAATGATGATGGTTCTTTTCACTATAAAAAGCATAAAATATACATTTACAAAGAAGATTTTTCTGAGTTTAAAGATATTTTAAATGAAATGACTGATTATATTATTAATGAAAAAGGTGACGAAGTAATTAGTGAACGTCATCAAAGAGATTTCAAAAAAGAATATGATTCAGAATCTGTAGAAGTTGAAGATGATGAAATTAAA
>DJWL01000103.1:9537-15862 GCA_002441545.1 Flavobacteriaceae bacterium UBA6231
ACATTTATAATAAGAACTATTTTAAGTAATTGTTTTACAAATGACGGTTTTTTAAGCTTTTTAATATTACAGTTTTCAAAATTATTCAACATGCAAGCATTAACTGATTCTGGGTTTAAAAAATCCACATGCAACCCTTCTAGCTTTTTTAAATAATTTTCATAATTCTCAATAGGAATATGGGTTGTAAGTTTATATATAGCGTTTTGTACATCCACTTTTAATTTTAAAACGGCTTGATTTTTTTCATCAAAAACATAATCATTTGCAAGTAATGGTTCGCCAATAAATATGGCAACTTCATCTGCAAAATTTTCGGCTCTTTTATAATTAAATCCAACAGGAATTAACTGTAAATCTAAATTTGGGTGCGTATCTAAAGTCTCAAAAACAAGCCTAGTAAAACCTTTACTTAATGGTCTAACTGTTCTTTTTAAATTATGATTTCCTTCAGGAAAAATAACAATGGAGTTTTTGTTGCTAAGCAATTGTGAACACCTTTTAAAAATAGCATTATTTTTAGTAATGGTTTGCATGCCATCTCGCATTCTATAAATAGGATACATTCGCAAACTCTTTAATAATTTAGCAAAAAAAAGTGAATTAAAAACTGAGGCTCTGGTTAAAAAATAAGAAAAACTATGAGATCTTGTAGCAATTAAAAGGGCATCTAAAAGAGCATTTTGGTGATTAGCTAAAATTAAAACAGGTTTATCTTTAGGAATATTATCCAGTCCAACAACATGAATTCTTTTATAATAAAAAAATAAGCCCAAACGAATATAGGCCCTCACACTATGCAACCATATTTGTTTTAACACGCTATTAGTTTTTCAGATTTTTTTGACCAATATAACGACAGTAATAGTCCAGAAATAATATGCCATATTCCCCAAAATGCTGCCATAATTGCCATACCACCTAACCCATTGAAAAAGGTAAAAATTAATAACAATCCCAATCCAGAATTTTGAATCCCTGTTTCAATGGCTATCGTTTTTTGGTCTATAAATGATAACCCAAACAATTTAGCTACTAAAAACCCAAGCAAAATAGCTAAGGTATTGTGACTGATTCCTAAAATTAAAACATGATGAATATAGCTTTTAAACACATCTAAATTGTTGGCGAAAGCAATAATAACAATAGCCACAAACAATAAAATAGAAAATGGCTTAAGTATTTTTGAAAGTTTACTTGCAAATAATACATTCTTACTCCTTAAAAACATACCAAAAAATAAAGGCACTCCTAATATCAATAATACCAGTTTAACTAGCTCAAAAGGGTTTAATTCCACATTCTTCAAGATTTCAGAAGTTGGCTTATATAAATTACCATACAACTCAAAATTAAATGGTGTCATAAACAAAGCCAAAAATGTAGCAAAGGCTGTTAAACTTACAGATAAAGCAGTATTGCCTTTTGCTAAATGCGTCATAAAATTAGAAATATTTCCACCAGGACAAGCAGCAACCATAATCATTCCTAAAGCAATACTGGGTTGTGGTTTTATTATAAGAATAAGTAGATATGTAAAAAAAGGTAATAAGATAAATTGAGACAAAATACCTATTAAAACCAATTTTGGCTGTAGCAATAAGCGTTTAAAATCATCTAAAGAAATGCCTAAAGACACTCCAAACATAACAATAGCTAAAGAAATATTTAAAATCCAAAGACTGTTATTATCAAAATGTATTTGAATACTATCTAGTTCATTCATATAATCTTATAATACGGTTGAACCATTTTTCACTTTATTTTCTGGATTTAAAAGAATGACATCCTTTCCGTTAACCGCTCCAAGCACTAAACATTCGCTCATAAATTTAGCAATTTGCTTTTTTGGAAAATTAACAACAGCTACAATCTGCCTATTCAATAAATCATCTTTAGTATACAAGGTTGTAATTTGAGCCGACGATTTTTTAATTCCTAATGCTCCAAAATCAATAGTAAGTTGGTATGCAGGATTTCTTGCTTCAGGAAAATCGTTAACTTCAATAATGGTTCCTACACGTAAATCTACTTTAGTAAAATCTTCAAAAGTTATGGTCTTAGTCATTTTTTAAAAATACAAATTATCACGAACTTAGCATAAAACTTTTAAACTATGGCACAAACGCCTTCAAACATGCTTCCTTTAGGAACTAACGCGCCTGAATTTTCACTTATTGATACCATTTCTGGTAATACTTTTAGCTTAAATGATTTAAAAGGAAGAAAAGGAACCATGGTTATGTTTATTTGTAACCACTGTCCGTTTGTAATTCATGTAAATGCTGAACTGGTTAAGATTGCAAATGATTATTCAAACAAAGACATTGGCTTTATAGCAATTTCCAGTAACGATGCCATAAAATACCCACAAGATGGTCCTGAAAACATGAAAATTCATGCTAAAAATGAACACTACCCTTTTCCTTATTTATATGATGAAACACAAGAAGTAGCCAAAGCTTATGACGCAGCTTGTACTCCAGATTTTTATTTGTTTGATGCAGATTTAAAATTAATTTATAGAGGTCAGTTAGATGATTCTCGTCCTGGAAATAAAATCCCAGTTACTGGGAATGACTTACGTTATGCCATAGATTGTTTAATAGAAAATAAAGAAAATAGCAGACGTCAAAAACCGAGTATTGGCTGTAACATTAAATGGAAACCATAATTAAAATGTTAATTGCCAAAAACCTACATCTTGCCAATTACCAAATTTTAAGCCTACTTCCTTTAAATGTGCTACTTGCTTAAAACCAAATTTTTCATGAAGTTTTACGCTGGCATCATTTGGCAATGTTAAAACACCTAAAACCACATGAACATTCTTTAATTTTAGTAAAGAAAGTAATTCACTATATAATTTACTGCCAATTTGTTTTCCTTGCTCACCGTGTTTTAAGTAAATAGTTGACTCTACCGTATCATTATAAGCTGGTTTTGGTCTAAACTTACTGCCATAGGCATATCCTAAAATTTCATTATTTTCTTCATAAACAATAAAAGGATAATCTGCACTAATTGTTGTGATTTTTTCTTTAAATACATCTAATGACAAGGCTTCAAGATCAAAAGTAACAACGGTGTTTACAACATAATAATTATAAATATCCAGAAGTTGTTGAGCATCATTTATGTGAACGTTTCTAATCATAAAACACTATTAAATCCAATGATTTCGCTTTAATAAGTTTTCAATATGGGCATAATGATGATTACTATGCCAAGCATAAATTCCTACATTATGTTTTAACAAAACTTCCTTTTTTGTTTCGGGATGAATAAAAGATTTGTTCAAATCATTCTCTGTTAAATGCTTCAACAAATAAACAAGTTTAAAATGAACAGCTTTTATATGCTGAATAGACATGTCAATTGGTGCGATTTTAGAATCTATTAATTCTGCCCAACGATCTTCATAATAGGCTTTTATAATAGGTTTATCCTCAGTTAAGGCCCATTTAAATCTTGAATAGCTATGATGGTGGCTATCAGAAACGTGGTGTACTACTTGCCTAACGGTCCAACCGTTTGGCCTGTAAGGTGTATCAAGCTGGCTTTCAGTTAAATTCTTAACTAAATTCTCCAATCTGTTTGGAAAATGCTCTAAAATAGAAATCCAGCTTTCAATTTGATTTTGAGTTATTGAAGTTGGAATTTCAAATGTCCCAATAGGATATTGTAATTGGTATAACTCTTCTGCTGTCATATAACAAATATAAGACTAAGTCAACTTAAATAAATATGGACTATTTATTTTTTTTATTATAGAGTTCTACATAGTTTTTTGCTCTTTTGTTTCCCGAATTGTATTCCAAAGCTTTACTGTAATTAACAAAAGCCTGCAAACTATCTCCGCTTCTTAAATAAGCATCGGCTAAACTATCATAAACATTATCACTATCAGGATATAGTGCCACATTCATTTTAAAAACATGTATGGCATCTTGATATTGGTTCTCTCTTAAAAAATCATATCCAAGCCTGTTAAAATCTCCTTCATTGATAAAAACGCTTGTAGAATCTTGTTTTTGAATTTGTAAATATCCTAAAAGTGCTTTATCATAGGCCTTGTCTTTTAAGTGCATACTCGGCGTTTTAAATGAATCTTCTACTTTTAAATAGTCGTAAGAAATCGTATTTTCATGATTATCGACTATTTCAGATAAATACCATGCTCTTGTTTTTGGGTGCTGAACAAATTGAAATTTTTTGTATAGGTCTGCCACAAAAAATGTGTTCTCATCTAAAGCTATTGGTTCAATTTTGTCTGTCCCTTTCCATTTTAAAAACAATTTATTGTCATCATAAAACACATCAATAACCGCGTCTTGATTGAATAAATATCGCCCAGAAGTTTGTTCCATGAATTCTGGAGAATAATCAATACGCTTTGTACAACTAGAAACAATAATGATAAAAAACAAAGACAATAATAATGCTTTAGTTTTCATTTTGATGGAATTTAAATTAGAAGTAAAAATATACGCAAAAAAAAAGCGCCTCATGAAAATGAGACGCTTTTTTAAAATTATTGTTACTGTTTTAATCAAAAAAGATTATTTAGCATCCATTAATTCTACATCAAAAATTAAGGTTGCGTTTGGCGGAATGACACCACCTGCTCCTCTACTACCATAACCTAAATCACTTGGTATTACAAAACGAGCTTTATCGCCAACTTGTAAAAGTAAAATGCCTTCGTCCCAACCTGAAATAACTTGTCCAACACCTACTTGAAAATCAATAGGTTCATTACGTTTATATGAAGAATCAAACACAGTTCCATCAGCTAATTGCCCTTTATAGTGTACAGAGACCATCTTGCCTTTTTCCGCTTTTTTACCAGTTCCTTTTTGGATGATTTGATAACGCAATCCGCTTTTAGTTTCATTAAAACCATTGGCTAACTTATCTAATTCTGCTTGCGCTGCTTTTCTAGCTTCTGCTATTTTTTGTTCTCTTGCACCTTCAAAAGTTCTAAATGCTTCAACAGAATTAAAAGCTTCTGCTGCTGCTCCTACTCTAATTATTTCTAAAGTTTCAATCAAATCTCCTTGTGCAATTGCATCTACAACATCCTGACCAGAAACAACCTTACCAAAAACTGTGTGGTTATTATCTAACCAAGGTGTCGCCACATGCGTGATAAAAAACTGACTTCCATTAGTTCCAGGACCAGCATTTGCCATAGATAAAATACCTGGTCCATTGTGTTTAAGGTCAACATGAAATTCATCATCAAATTGGTAACCAGGATTTCCAGAACCTGTTCCTTGTGGGCATCCACCTTGAATCATAAAATCTGGAATCACTCGGTGGAATTTTAAACCATCATAATATGGTGTTCCTTGTGGTTTTACAGCATTCTCTAAATTTCCTTCTGCCAAAGATACAAAATTCCCCACGGTTCCTGGTGTTTTTTTGTATTCTAAAGCAACTAAAATTTCGCCTTTTGTTGTATTAAATTTTGCGTATAATCCGTCTTGCATTGTTCTATATTTTTATTGAAGTCGCAAAGATAAGAAACTAAGTTAGAAGCACGAAGTTTGATGAAATAAGTTTATATACTTAGTTTTGTTCAAAATTTTATATATGAAATTCTTTATAACAAAACTTAAAGCTGCATTTGGAAATCCTAACACTATGGAAAAACTACATGTAGATAATTATACCGAAGATATTATTAATAGTATAGATAATGAACCTTTTGCTATTTCTGAACAAAATGTAATGTATGCTGGCACCAATGAATTGGGTGGTTATTATTACTTACAAACGGTTATTGTTGGTACTTTTAAAATAAAAACCCTAAAAGGTGCACAACTTAAAGTTATAAAAAATAATGGAGAATTACTATTAGAGTCTGACATGGTAGAGTTAAAGTCAGAATTATCTAATGTTTCAAAAAGATATATTACAAAAATTGACTTTATATTAAATGAAAGTGACTTACCAAAACTCGATAAGTCACTTATTAAAAATCTTATTCTTACTTCTCAAAAAGGCAAAATAGTGTTTTCTAAAATTGAAGTTAATGAAGATATACATCCTTAATTAGCAACTTCGCTGATAAATTTTATTCTATATAAGCGAAGTTCTTCGTCATCATAATCACCATCAAATTCTTTAATAGCAGTCTCAATGTTATCAGTTTTCGATTCCATAAAATAGTCGTGGATTTCTTCTTGCTGGTCTTCATCTAAAATTTCATCAATCCAGTAATTAATATTCAATTTGGTTCCAGAATAAACAATAGCTTCCATCTCCTTAATAAATTCACCCATTGCCATCCCCTTTGATGATGCGATATCATCTAAAG
>DJWL01000139.1 GCA_002441545.1 Flavobacteriaceae bacterium UBA6231
CAGCAGTTATTATTAGGAGCTTATTCTGCAATGAACCGTCAAATTGCTCGTGGTAAAATTGAAATGTTTAATCGTCATGAAATGTTGGATGTGGTTGTTGTTGATGGCAAAGCACGTGGCATTATTGCCAGAAATTTGGTGACTGGTGAAATTGAACGTCATTCAGCCCATGCGGTGGTGATAGCTTCGGGTGGTTATGGAAATGTTTACTATCTTTCAACCAATGCCATGGGAAGTAACGCAACCGCTGCTTGGAAAATCCATAAAAAAGGAGCGTTTTTCGCAAATCCTTGTTATACACAAATCCATCCAACCTGTATTCCACGTTCAGGAGATTATCAATCCAAATTAACCTTGATGTCTGAATCGTTACGTAACGATGGCCGTATATGGGTGCCTAAAAAGCTTGAGGACGCAAAAGCTTTGCAACAACGAAAACTAAAACCCACAGAAATAGCAGAAGAAGACAGGGATTATTACTTAGAGCGTCGTTATCCGGCTTTTGGAAACTTGGTGCCTCGTGATGTAGCATCAAGAGCAGCTAAAGAACGATGTGATGCCGGTTACGGAGTCAATGCTACAGGAGAGGCGGTGTATCTGGATTTTGCTTCAGCCATAGAACGTTATGGTAAAGAACAGGCTAAAATCCATAACATATCCAATCCTTCAAAAGAAAAAACATACAAATTAGGGAAAGCCATTGTAGAAGCTAAATACGGAAACTTGTTCCAGATGTATGAAAAAATCGTGGACGAAAATCCTTATGAAACGCCTATGATGATCTATCCTGCCACACACTATACCATGGGAGGTATTTGGGTTGATTATAATTTAATGACCACCGTTCCAGGACTTTATTGTATAGGTGAGGCCAATTTCTCAGATCATGGAGCTAACAGACTTGGAGCCTCGGCATTAATGCAAGGACTGGCCGATGGATATTTTGTATTGCCTTATACAATTGGAGATTATTTGTCAAAAGAAATTAGAACAGGAAAAATTCCAACAAATACGACTGAGTTTGATGAGGCAGAAAAAGAAGTAAAAGATAGAATTGATTTCTTCTTAAATAATAAAGGAACAAAATCTGTTGATTACTTCCATAAACGACTTGGAAAAGTTATGTGGGATAAAGTAGGAATGGCTCGTAATGAAAAAGGTTTAAAAGAAGCTATGGCAGAAATTAAACAAATTCGTGAAGAATTCTGGAAAGATGTTAAAGTTCCGGGAACTGCGAATGAAATGAACCCAGAACTTGAAAAAGCAGGACGTGTAGCAGACTTTTTAGAATTAGGAGAGTTATTTGCGAAAGATGCTTTAATGCGTAACGAATCTTGTGGAGGTCATTTCCGTGAAGAATCTGTTGAAGAAAGTGGAGAGCAAAAAGGAGAGGCTAAACGTAATGATAAAGATTATGCATTTGTAGCAGCTTGGGAATATAAAGGTGAACCAGCCGATGCAGTTTTGCATAAAGAACAATTAGAATTTAAAGATATTGAACTAAAACAACGTTCATACAAATAATAAAGGCATTATGAATTTAACACTTAAAATTTGGAGACAAAAGGACTCAAAATCAAAGGGTCAAATGGTCGATTATAAAGTAACTGATATTTCAGAACATATGTCTTTTTTGGAAATGATGGATGTTTTGAACGAGCAATTAGTAAATAGTGGAGAAGAACCTGTAGCCTTCGACCACGATTGTCGTGAAGGAATTTGTGGTATGTGTTCTATGTATATTAATGGTGAGGCTCACGGACCAGATCGAGGCGTAACTACCTGTCAGTTGCACATGCGTATGTTTAAGGATGGTGACACCATTACTATTGAGCCATTTAGAGCTGCTGCATTTCCAGTTATTAAAGATTTAGTTGTAGATAGAACAGCTTTTGAACGTATTCAACAAGCTGGAGGATATATTTCGGTTAATACTTCAGGAAACACTCAAGATGCTAACTCCATTCCAATTTCAAAACATGCTGCTGATGAAGCTATGGATGCTGCAACCTGTATTGGTTGTGGAGCTTGTGTAGCTACTTGTAAAAACTCAAGTGCTATGTTGTTTGTTGGAGCAAAAGTATCACAATATGCTTTATTGCCNNGCGTGTGAAATAGAATGTCCTAAAGGTATTTCTTTAGACAATATTGCACGTATGAACAGAGAATTAATGAAAGCGAATTTGTCATAATTATTTCCTTTCATCGATAATTTAAAAAACCCAAGCTTAGGCTTGGGTTTTTTGTTTAGATTTAGCTTCTTAATTTTTAAAATGAACAAAATAATCTGCTTTTGTGTATTTATATGCTTCTTAAGTATTAAAAGTAATGCACAATCAATAAGTGAAAATAGCTCTAATAAAAACAAGGCATTGTTTAATGAGACAATGTTACTTCAAAACATAAAAACATTATCATCAGATGCTTTTGAAGGTAGGCGTACTGGAACAAAAGGAGCTAACAAAGCAAAAGAATATATTGCAAATCAATTTTATCATCTTAATGTATTGCCTTTGGGTGGAAAATTTGAACAATCATTTTATTTTTCTAGTAAAGGGAAAAGTTATAATGGGACTAATGTTTTAGGGTTAATAAAAGGAACTGAGAGCAACGAAAAATATATAATTATAAGTGCACATTATGACCATGAAGGCATAAAAAAAGGACTTATTTATAATGGAGCTGATGATGATGCTTCTGGCGTTAGCGCATTAATAAGTTTTGCTGAGTTTTTTAAAAATAACCCGCCGAAGCATTCCGTTATTTTAGCTGCTTTTGATGCGGAAGAACTGGGGCTTCAAGGTTCAAAATATTTTGTAAACAATTCTATTGTTCCACTAAATAAAATCATGGTTAATTTAAATATGGATATGATTAGCCGAAGTGACACCAATGAATTATTTGCTGTAGGGGCAAGATTTAATAAAACACTTGAAGACGTTATTTTAAATTTCAAACAATCAAAAACCGTAAAGCTTATTGCTGGTCATGATGGAATGGATGGACTAGAAGACTGGACAGATTCATCTGATCATGCCTCGTTTCACAAAAAAGGAATTTCTTTTATCTACTTTGGAGTTGATGACCATGTAGATTATCATATGCCAACGGATGATTATGAAAATATTCAACCAGAATTTTACAAAGAATCTGTAAAGATTATTATGGAAGTTTGTAATAAAATCGATAAGCTTAATTTTTAAAAATAAGCTTTTAACTGTACAGTTCCAGTGTGAATAGTTTTACTGGTTTCTGTTTTTCTCCCAAAATAGCTTAGGTTTAAATCTAAAAATTTTGTTAGTTTTTTTTGTGCCAGCAAACTCCATGTAAAATTTTTTCCAGGTTGTAAACCTTCAAGCATTTGATATGAAACCGGAGAATTTGGGTTGCCAGTAAAATTATTTGAAAAGTAATTAAACTCACCATTTATAGCTCCTTTTTGATTACTCGAAAAAGTAAAAGAAGCACCATATTTTTGTTGTTTTAAAGATTCTAAATCTCCTATTGAATTATTGGTTGAAGCGTATTGATAAAATAAATCAAAACGTGCATTATCATTAAATAAATAAGATAGTTTAGAGTTATATCGATGTTTATTAAAATTATAGTTTTTGCTAGTATAATTTTCGCTTAAACTTTCATTAGAGTCAAAAGCAGTTAAAAGATCTATTAACCAAGATTCTTCAATTTTATGATTGAAATTAAATTGATGACTTTTTAAACTATTTTGTATAAAACCAATAGATAAAATGTTTTTTGATTTATTAGATAAATAGGTGTAAGAAGCTGTATAATGTTGTTTACCGCGATTTAAAAACAAAACATTTCTTAAGTTTAATTGTAATCCTAATTGATTAGAAGCATCTGCCTGAAACGGATTTATATTAAAATTATTTCCATCTCTTTTTATTTTCCTATCAATTAAATAGCTGGTTTGATTATAAAAATGAGACCAGAATTTTCTGGCTTTATTTTCACTTATATTAAATTGTTGTGGATTAATAGTTAAGGTTTGACTCAATCTATTCTGATGTGTTTTTATAAAAACACGATTAGGCAAAAGTACTCTAATGTATTTTCCTTGATCTTGAAATTGAGCAATTTCAAATTCTTCCAATTCCTGAATACCATTGTTGTTGTAATCAATCCAGGTATAAGTGCCTTGTCCTGGCTCCACTTCAACATAAGTAAAGTCTTGTTGTGCTAAAGTTCCTGAATTAGTTTCAAAAACAGTATTCCATTGAATGAGTTGTTTTAAAAACTTTTGGTTGTATAACAATCTTGAGTTAATTGATTGTTCATCATCAATATTTTCATCAGTATTATTAAGTGTTCTATAATTAATGTATAGAGATAAATTGGTATTTGTATTTTGAATAATTCTGGAATCTAAATAAAAGGTGTTTGATGTATTTACTTTTTGTAATTCATTATCTCTTATACTGTCATTAACTCTGTTTTTATAACCAAATTCTGCAAAAACTTTAGTGCTATCCCCAATACCATAAAATGCTTCGTATGATTTAAATTTTTGACTCAATGGCGTAAGTGTTGAAGTTGTTTTGTCTTTTTGTTCATTATCTTCAATAGCAAGTTTTACACCTAACCAACTTTGTTTCATACTATAAGTAATTCTATTGTATGACCTTAAAAAAGTTGATGAATTAATACCAGATTCAGCATTTAAAAAACTGGAATAAGACACAATATTGAATTTATTTAAGAACAGGTTTAAATTAGCTACATGCCTGTTTCCATTAAAATTTTCAGAGTATCCTAAATGTTCAAACTGGTATGAAGCTACGCCTTTTTCAGGATGATTTAATTGCAATCCGGTAATGAAAAGTTGTTGATTTCCCAGAGGATTTTCAATATTCCAATCTCTTGAAAATTCAGCTTTATACAAACGTTCAATGGTTTTAAAATTGTTTTGGATATAGTCAACATCAACAAAGGCATTTAAGTTCCAAAGGCTATCTTTTTTTATAAGGTTTTGTGAGATTTTAAGTTTGCCAGCAAAACCATCATTATTACTATCATCTAAACTTGAAAAAAGATTTAAGTCATTTTTACTGCCAGCCATTTCAAAATTAATAGCTGTTTTTTCTGAAGGATTATAACTTCCGTTTAATACAGCAATTTGAAGTTTTGTTGGTGCAATAAGTTGAACAATTGGCGCATAATTTCCTTGTGGAATTCCTGCAATGGGTTCAATATATTCATAAATGTTGCTAATAGCATTGATGCTGCTTAAAACATAATTGCCTTTATTTAGACCAACTAAACTAAAAGTAACTCTATACAGTTCATCATCAGGATTATTAGAAAACACAAAAGTCTCAACACCATTAATAAGTTCTTTTTTATATAAAATTCTATTGTCACTGTAACTGTCTAAAACATCTGAAGGAGAAATCATTAAGCTTTTGTCGTCACCTGCATTTGAAAGAAGCTGTACTTGTTCTTGAGATAGATTTTGCTGCAAAGGTTGGTTTTTAGCATCATTTTCAGAATATACAGAAATGCCCATATTAAGTTTTTCACTTTCAAATTTAGCGCCTCCATAAGCTACTAAGCGCGAAAAGTTACGTTCGCTGTATTGGTAATCAACGGTAATTCGCATTTCAGAAGTTATAGGAAATGTTGAATTAAAAATAATTTCACCAGCATTATAATCAATAATATAATCTTCATTTTCACCACGTTTTAGAGCAATTCCATTTACGTAAACGGTTTCACTACCAGAAACTATGAGAACATATAATTCGCCATTTTGACCTTGCAATTTATATGGACCCTGATTGCCTTCTTGAGCAGTAAACTGGCTACGTGTAAATTGCCCTCTCACTAAAGCACCAGCAGCAAATAGGTTTGTTTTGTTTTCATCATAGCCTAGATTTACATTTATAAATAAGCCTTGAACACGTTTAGAAAAATTGGCGAAGTATGAATTTGTATTAATTAAATCAATATCACCAGCACGCACATTCCATTTATCGCTAAATAGTTCAATAAAAACTTGGTCAAATTCATCCAAACGTTGTGAATAACCACTTTCTTGCAGTGGAATATTAGCATCTTGAATGGAGGCTCTAAGAGATACTTTGTCATTTAATTTTCCAGTAATTTGAAGGTCTAATTCGCTCTTCAAAACAGAGTTTTGATTGTTTCCAATAGTAACACCTCTCGAAATACTTCCCGAAGTTGTTAAACCATCAAAAGGAATATAATTAGATTCTTGATTACTTTGAGATAGTTTATAAAGCGTTTGAATGTTATCATTGTTGTCAACAATTATTTTCTCGTCTAATTGTTTATAGGTTTTGGTTAAAAAATCAGGAAAGCGTAAGTAATTTATAATGATAGAATCGGTTTCAACAGGCTTTTTAAATGTTAAAGCTGCTTTAGGGAAATCAACCGTATAAAAACTAGTATCAAGATATAAGTTGTCTTTTGTTTTAATGGAAAAGAAATTAGAATTGATACTCACACTATCTATCATAATAGTATCATTTACAGCAACTTTTTTAGTTCTATAATTAGAATTAGGGTTTTGAGCTAAAACACAAAGCCCTGTAAAAAAGACAAAAAGAAAGGCTATAAATTTCATCTGATACTTAAACTACAAATAGTTTAAAATATTTTGTTAATAGTTTTCGTTAAAAGTGCTATAAATTAATAGTGTAAAAGTAACGTAATATTTATTTTAGCTAAAATTCTTATTTTAATTCATGAAGATAATCTCATATAACGTAAATGGTATCAGAGCAGCAATCAACAAAGGATTTCTAGATTGGTTAAAAAGTGCCAATCCAGATGTTATTTGTTTACAAGAAATTAAAGCTTTACAAGAGCAATTGGATTTAGATCTTTTTGTTGAAGCGGGTTATAAATACAACTATTGGTTTAGTGCTCAAAAAAAAGGATATAGTGGTGTTGCTATTTTAAGTAAAATTAAACCTAACCATGTTGAGTATGGCACAGGAATTGCGTCAATGGACCATGAAGGAAGAAACCTTAGAGCCGATTTTGACGAATTTTCTGTAATAAGTTTATATTTACCTTCCGGAACTAACGATGATAGGTTAGACCATAAATTAGAATACATGGATATGTTTCAAGATTACATTAACAAGCTTAAAAAGGACATTCCAAATTTAATTATTTGCGGAGATTATAATATTTGCCATGAAGAAATTGATATCCATAACCCAAAAGGATTAAGCAATGTGTCTGGGTTTTTACCAGTAGAACGAAAATGGATTGGAAGTTTTATTGATAGTGGATTTATTGATTCTTTCAGACATTTAAACAAAGAACCTCACAATTATACATGGTGGAGTTATCGAGCGAATTCAAGAGCTAATAATAAAGGTTGGCGATTAGATTATGCCATGGTTTCAAAGCCATTACAAGAAAAAATCAAAAGAGCCGTTATATTGTCAAATGCAGTTCATAGTGACCATTGCCCTATTTTAGTAGAAATAGAAAATTAATTTAAAACAAACCAAAATCAGAACTTAAAAAATGATAAAAAAGATTTCATTAGCAGTATTAACTTTAGCACTTGTCGCATCTTGTGTTTCTCCTAAAGTTTATAAAGAATTAGAAGGAAAGTATACCAATTTAAAACAAGAAAACAGAAAACTATCAGAAGAAAATGAATCGCTTTTAAGTGCGAAAACAGCTGCTGAAAACGAACTAAAGCAACTGCAATCTGCATATAATGAAGCAGTTGCTGACCGAGATAGATTACAAAGTGACTATAATGCAACTAAAGCCAATTTAGATAATTTAAAAGCATCGTATGATGCTTTAGAAAAGAATAGTTCAGCTGCCATTGCTGCCAATTCTCAAAAAAACAGAGAATTATTAGCACAATTAGAAGCTAAAGAACAGGCACTAGCTGCAGAAAATCAACGTTTAGAAAGTCTTAAAAAAGCACTCGAAGATCGTTCAAATAGAGTTGCAGAACTTGAAAAAGTTATTGCTGATAAAGATGCCGCTATGACAGCTTTAAAAGATGCGATATCAAGAGCCTTAACAGATTTTGAAGGAAAAGGTTTAACGGTTGAACAACGCGATGGTAAAGTGTATGTATCTATGGAAAACAAATTATTATTTAACTCTGGTAGTTGGGCAGTTGGAACAGAAGGTAGAAGAGCTGTGCAACAATTAGGAAGTGTATTAGGAAAAAACCCAGATATTGCAGTCCTAATTGAAGGTCATACTGATAATGTTCCTTATCAGGGAAATGCTCAGTTAAGTGGTAACTGGGATTTATCAACCAAGCGTGCTACAGCCATTGTTAATATTCTAAGAGAAAATGCAGCTATCAATCCAGAAAACTTAACTGCTGCAGGACGTGGAGAATATGCACCTATTGCAACAAATGATACAGCGGAAGGAAAAGCTAAAAACAGACGTATTGAAGTTATTTTAACACCTAAGTTAGATGAGCTTTCAAAATTATTAAAAAACAATTAAAAATCTGTCATTGCGAGGCACGAAGCAATCTCATGATTTTATCTTTAAAGTCAATACAAACAGATCGCTTTGTCGCTCACTCCTCGCAATGACAGTCCAATGACAATATTTATTTTAATAACATAGTTTTAAACCTTTCATTGTATTAACTCTGAAAGGTTTTTTTATCTTTAAACTTTGTTTAAAAAACGAGATAAAAACATTTTATGAAATATTCTAATCTACCAAATACCAATATAAAAGTTAGTAAAATATGTTTAGGCACCATGACTTGGGGCAATCAAAATACAGAAGAAGAAGGTCATGCTCAAATGGATTATGCCATTGAAAATGGCGTTAATTTTTTTGACACTGCCGAAATGTATCCTGTTCCAGCAGATTCTAAAACGCAAGGAAGAACAAGTAAGATTATTGGAACTTGGTTGAAAAAAACAGGACATAGAGACAAGATTATTTTGGCTAGTAAAATTATTGGTCGTTCCAGTGATTATTCTGCACATATTAGAACAACAGGTCTTAACTCAGACTCGATAAAAGAAGCTATTGATAACGAATTAAAAAGATTGCAAACAGATTATATTGATTTATATCAAATACATTGGCCAGAACGTTTAACCAATACGTTTGGTATTAGAGATTATAAACCGTCTCCAGAAGATCAATGGATAGATAATTTTAATGAAGTGCTTCATGCTCTTGAAGAACAAATTAAATCAGGAAAAATCCGTCATATTGGTATATCAAATGAAAAAGCTTGGGGAACCATGCGTTATATGGAAGAATCAAAAAAAGGTTTACCTAGAATGATTACCATTCAAAATGCATATTCCTTAATTAACAGAGTTTTTGAAGGTGATATGGCAGAAGTGTCATTAAGAGAAAATATAGGTTTATTGGCATATTCTCCAATGGCTTTTGGAGTGCTTTCTGGGAAATATATTAAAGGAATAGCAGGTGATGATGCAAGATTAAAATTGTTTCCTCGATTTGCAAGATATAGCAGTGAGCAATGTACAGAAGCTACGAAACGTTACCTAAAAATTGCAGAAGATAATAATATGACCTTGGCACAAATGTCCTTGGCGTTTGTAAATCAACAGACATTTCTAACTAGTAACATTATAGGAGCAACAAAAATGGAGCAGTTAAAGGAAAATATTGATTCAATAAATTTAACATTAAGTGATGATATTTTAAATCAAATTAATGCGGTACATAATGTGATTCCTAACCCTGCGACATAATTGATATTATATGTAAATTGAACACTTAATAAATATGATAATAATATGAAATGGAAAGGTAGAAGACAAAGTTCTAACGTTGAAGACAGAAGAGGACAAAGTGGTTCTGGACAAGGAATTGGAGGATTTAATCCTACATTATTGAGACCATTGTTTAAAATTCTTTTTTCTAAAGTAGGGCTTTTTTTAGTAGGGATATTTTTGGTCATATCTTTAATAATGGGCAAAAACCCACTAACTTTAATCAGTCAGTTTTTAAATGGAGGCAATTTGCAAACAGAGTCTTCTGTACCATATAAATCTACAGCGAAAGAAGAAGAATTAGCCGATTTTAGTAAAACAATTTTGGCGGATACCGAAGATATATGGAATAAGCTTTTAGATAATTATAGAGAACCAACCTTAGTGCTTTTTACAGGTTCGGTGTCTTCAGCCTGTGGTTCTGCTTCTAGTTCTACAGGACCTTTTTATTGTCCAGGTGATGAAAAATTATATTTAGATTTAAGTTTCTTTGATGATATGGAAAGACAGTTGAATGCACCAGGAGATTTTGCCCAAGCCTATGTGATAGCTCATGAAGTTGGTCATCATATTCAAAAAATTACTGGGATTACAGATAAAATACAACGATTAAGAGGGCAAGTTAGTCAGACAGAATACAATAAATATTCGGTTAGACTCGAGCTTCAAGCCGATTTTTTAGCGGGTGTTTGGGCGCACTATTCTCAACAAATGACAAGCATGATGGAATCTGGTGATCTTGAAGAGGCTTTAAATGCTGCCAATGCTATTGGTGATGACCGATTGCAAAAACAATCGAGTGGACGCGTAGTTCCAGACTCATTTACACATGGCACTTCTGCTCAACGCATGAGATGGTTTAAAAAAGGATTTGATACTGGGGATTTATCGCAAGGTGATACTTTTAGTGCTAGTTCGTTGTAAAATTTATTATGTCATTACGAGGAGGCACGACGAAGTAATCTGTTGAATATGAGTTCACAACTTAAGATTGCTTCACTGCGTTAGCAATGACGAGAACAGATTGCTTGACTATGTTCGCAATGACGTATTAAAACAAAAAACCCGCTAACTTAAAAGTAGCAGGTTTTTTGATTATTTAATTTGTTTACCATTTTTATCAAAAAAATGATATTCTAAATATGTGTAAGCATCTCTTGGTAAAACTTTAACCCATTTTTTGTGTTCAAAAAACCATTTTGAACGTGTTGATGGAAAACCTTTTGTTAAAAAGGCCGCTATAAAAGGATGTGTGTTTAAAGTCAGCTTTTTATAGTCTTTTTTTAATAATTGTTCTAGGTCGTGTGTTATTTTTGACACAATTCCTATAGGTGCTTCAACCTCAGATCCGTTAATAATTGCATCGGGGTTTTCCTCTTGCGTTTTTATATTCATCTCTGGGCGAACGCGTTGTCTTGTAATTTGTATCAATCCAAATTTACTTGGAGGCAATATTTTATGCTTTGCTCTATCATCTTTCATTTCGTCACGAAGGTGATTGAAAAGCTGTTGCCTGTTATCAGCATTGGTCATGTCTATAAAATCTACTACTATAATGCCACCCATATCACGTAAGCGTAATTGACGAGCTATTTCAGTAGCAGCTATAAGATTAACTTCTAATGCTGTGTCCTCTTGGTTATTGGCTTTGTTTGATCTGTTTCCGCTGTTTACATCTATTACGTGTAATGCTTCTGTATGCTCTATAATTAAATAGGCACCTTTAGCCATAGAAACGGTTTTACCAAATGAGGTTTTAATTTGTCTTTCTATCCCAAATTTTTCAAAAATGGGAACATTTGCTTGATACAACTTAACTATTGATTCTTTATTTGGTGCAATTTCTTGCACATAATCTTTAATTTGAATATAAAGCTCTTCATCATCAACATGAATACTTGTAAAAGTGTCATTAAATATATCTCGTAACATAGACGAGGCTTTATTCATTTCTCCTAGTACTTTACTTGGTTGATGGGCTTTATTTAATTTTTTACACATTGCTGTCCAACGACTAAGCAAATTTTGTAAGTCTTTATCTAGTTCGGCTACTTTTTTGCCTTCTGCTACTGTGCGAACAATAATTCCAAAACCTTGCGGTGTGATACTTTTTACTAATCGTTTTAATCGATCTTTTTCTTCTTTACTTTCTATTTTTTGAGAAATAGAAATACGATCAGAAAAAGGAACTAAAACAATGTATCTACCAGCTATTGACAACTCAGAACTTATTCTGGGACCTTTAGTTGATATGGGTTCTTTTACTATTTGTACTAATAACGATTGATTTGATTTTAAAACATTAGCAATGCTTCCGTCTTTATCAATATCTTTTTCAAATGGGAAATTTTTTAAAGAAAAATCTTTTAGTTTACCTGTGCTTACACTTTTTGTGAATTTTAAAAGAGAAGGAAGTTTAGGTCCTAAATCATGATAATGCAAAAAAGCATCTTTTTCATAACCTACATTAACAAATGCGGCATTTAGACCAGGAACGGCTTTTCTTATTTTGGCTATAAACACATCACCAACAGCAAAGTCGTTACTTTCTTCATCTTTTTGTAATTCAATAAGTTTTCCATCTTTTAATAAGGCAAAATCAACATCTTCTGAACTAGATCGAATAATCAATTCTTTATCCATTAAGTTAATTTTTATCCATACTTATAATTGAGAAGTCGTTAAGTTGTAAAGCTGTAAAGTTGTATGCGTGTTAAGAAGAATACTTAACAACTAACAACCAACAACTAACAACTAACAACTAACAACCAACCGGTACAGATGGATTATACATTATTTTCACAGGATTTTTAATATCCGTGGAGTTCATAAAGCACCAAAAAATGCTTAAAATTTTAATGAACTCATTTCAAAGAACGTTTTTTGTTTTACCAAAAAAAAGTAGCTTATAGAACTACTTTTTTTGGCTTATTTTTTCTTTTTGTGACGATTAGCGCGTGCACGTTTTTTACGTTTGTGCGTTGCAACCTTATGTCTTTTACGTTTTTTACCGCTTGGCATAAATTATGTTTTTTAAATTATTAATATAATGTTTTTATTTAACGTCAACATTTGTTTTTACGCCTTCAACAAAAACTTTAGCTGGTTTAAAAGAAGGAATATTGTGTGCAGGAATTTTTATTGTAGTATTTTTTGAAATATTTCTACCAGTTTTTTCTGCTCTTGTTTTGATAATGAAACTACCAAATCCTCTTAAGTAAACATTATCTCCACTTTCTAATGAAGTTTTTACTTCGTCCATAAATGATTCAACAGTTGCTTGAACATCACCTTTTTCTATTCCTAATTTTTCAGAAATTTTTGCTACTATATCAGCCTTAGTCATTTTTAATATTTTATTTTAGTTACTATATAAATTTAAGGGGATGCAAATATAGGAATTTAATATTCAATATTTCAAACCTAAATCATTAAAATTTAAGATTATAAACGTTTATTTTTGCGTTTGGTATAAAATCAATAATGATATTTTCAAAAATATTAAATCACTGGTATTCAAATAATAAGAGAGAACTTCCTTGGCGACTTACTAGGAGTCCTTATTATATATGGTTATCTGAAATTATTTTACAGCAAACACAAATTAAGCAAGGGTTGCCTTATTATGAGGCGTTTATAGAAGAATTTCCATCAGTTTTTCATCTTGCAAAAGCTAAAGAAAGTCAGGTTTTAAAGTTATGGCAGGGGTTGGGTTATTATTCTCGCGCCAGAAATTTACATGCTACAGCCCAATATATTGTTGAAGAATTAAAAGGTGAATTTCCAAACAACTATAAAGAACTTTTAAAATTAAAAGGAGTTGGTGATTATACAGCTAGTGCCATAGCATCCATTTGTTTTAATGAATCAACAGCTGTGGTTGATGGCAATGTGTATAGGGTTTTGTCGCGCTATTTTGGAATTGAAACGCCTATAAATTCTTCAAAAGGAGCAAAAGAGTTTAAACAATTGGCGCAAGAACTAATTGATAAAAATAATCCGGCAGATTTTAATCAGGCTATTATGGAGTTTGGTGCGGTGCATTGCAAACCTCAAAATCCAGATTGTAAAATATGTCCATTTAAAAATAACTGTATTGCATTTAATGAAAATAGGATAAATGATTTACCAGTAAAAATAAAGCTAAATAAGGCTACTAAAAAATATTTCAATTTTTTGGTCATCATTTCAAAAGACCAAAAAACAATTCTTGAAAAAAGAGAAGATAAAGGTATTTGGCAAAATCTGTATCAATTTCCATTAATTGAAACATCAAATGAAATGAGTTTTGAAGAATTTCAAACAATTTTAAAAGCAAAAGATTTGTTTAAAGCAG
Organism: Flavobacteriaceae bacterium UBA6231; assembly: GCA_002441545.1. Taxonomy (GTDB): domain Bacteria; phylum Bacteroidota; class Bacteroidia; order Flavobacteriales; family Flavobacteriaceae; genus Yeosuana. Next base: position 14,089 of record DJWL01000139.1, read on the forward strand.
TAGATTTTGAACTATCTTTATACAATGAAGATTTGATAGTTCATAAACTATCTCATCAGCATTTATACACTAAGTTTTGGATTGTTAATGTTGAAAATTTAGAGGAAGCCAAAATTCCTTTTAGTGAGATACACCAATATCCTGTACCAATTTTAATAGGGAATTTTATAGAAAGATTTAATTTTTAGAGCTTTAGTACTTAAATCATATTTTTTTATTAATTTTAAAAAAATGAGAAGCAATTAATTAATTTTGCTTTTTAAATTCAATAAATTTTATGTCAGGAACATTAAATAAAGTAATGCTTATTGGTCATTTGGGAGATGAAGTAAAAATGCACTATTTTGAAGGCGGAGGTTGTGTTGGTCGTTTTCCATTAGCAACCAATGAAACTTACTTGAGTAAGCAAACAAATGAGCGTGTAACAAATACAGAATGGCATAATATTGTGGTGCGAAATAAGGCTGCAGAAATTTGCGAAAAATATTTAAGTAAAGGCGATAGAATTTATGTTGAAGGAAGACTAAAAACTAGAAAATGGCAAGACGAAAGTGGAAATGAAAGATATTCTACCGAAATTCAATGTACAGACTTTACGTTTTTAACTACTAAAAAAGAAAGTGAAGGACAAGCGTCAGGTAAACCCGCAGCCCCAAAACAAACTGAAAGCCAACAAATGGCTGATGAACCTATTGGAGAAGAGGATGATGACCTTCCATTCTAATTGTTTAACTAATACTATATTATTTGGATCCCGATCCCCCGAGTTTAAAGGCATTATTTTTTACGATTGACTTTTCAGTTGTTACTGGTATTGCCTTGTTGTTTTTATTATTGTTTTTCTCTGCTCTTGTTTCTGGGGCAGAAGTAGCATTGTTCTCTCTTACTAGAACTGATATTGATGAAGGATTAGAAGCAAAGTCTAAACGCATCCAAATTATTTCAAGGCTTTTAGAACGTCCTAAAAAATTGTTGGCTACTATATTAGTTGCAAATAATTTTATAAATATAGCCATTGTTATTTTGTTTGCTTATTTAGGAGAATTTATGTTCGAGGAAATAACTTCTGCAATTTTAAGATTCATTCTTGAAGTTGTAATTGTTACTTTTCTAATATTACTTTTTGGTGAAATCCTTCCTAAAATATATGCTAGCAGAAATAGGGTAAAGTTTGCTACATTTATGGCATATCCGTTAAATATTTTAGACATTATTTTTTCACCATTAAGTTTGCCTATGCGTAGTGTTACTATTGCTATTCAAAATAAATTAGGTAAGCAAAAATCAAATTTAAGTGTAGATCAGTTATCGCAAGCCTTGAGGCTTACAAGTGAAGATGATACCACAAAAGAAGAACAAAAAATACTGCAAGGAATTGTGTCTTTTGGAAATACAGACACAAAACAGGTTATGCGTCCTCGAATTGATATTTTTGCTTTAAGCGTTGATCAAAAGTATACAGAAATAATGGAAGAAATTGTTGAAAATGGTTATTCCCGTATACCAGTTTACAAAGATAATATTGATAAAATTCAAGGCATTCTTTACGTGAAAGATTTATTGCCTTATATTGAAAGAAAGCAATTTGACTGGACAACTTTATTACGCGAACCCTTTTTTGTGCCTGAAAACAAGAAGCTAGATGATTTGATGGCGGAATTTCAAGAGAAAAAAGTACATCTTGCTGTTGTTGTTGATGAGTATGGAGGAACATCAGGATTGATTTCTTTAGAAGATATCATTGAAGAAATTGTAGGAGATATAAGCGATGAATTTGATGATGAAGATTTAAAGTATTCAAAGCTTGATGATCATAATTTTGTATTTGAAGGTAAAACAGCTCTCAAAGATTTCTATAAAATTATAAAGGTAGAAGACGAAACTGTTTTTGAAGAAAATAAGGGTGAAGCAGAAACTGTTGCAGGCTTTGTTTTAGAAATATCTAAGAATTTCCCAAAATTAAACAGTAAAATAAATTTCAAAAATTACGTTTTTACTATTGAAGCTTTAGATAAAAAGCGTATCAAATTTGTAAAATTTACTAAAACAGAATGAAGCAGTTTTATTTTTTAAGTTTAATCTTTGTTTTTTGTATAGCATGCAATGACGATATTGTTCCTAAACCAAAAGCGTTTTTACGTTTAGAATATCCAGAAGCAAATTATATAAAAACAGAGGTTAATGAAGTGCCTTTTTCTTTTGAGGCTAATAAATTAGCAAATAAAATTACTTCAAAAAATCTTAAAAGTACTACTCAAAGCTATGCTATAAATATTGAGTATTCCGAGCTAAAGGGAACCATATATTTAACCTATAAATCAATAGATAATAGTCGTGATAATTTAATAACTTTTTTAAAAGACGCACAAAATTTCACCCAAAAACATACTAGTAAAGCTGATGAAATAAAAGAAAAAGAATATGTAAATAAACTTAATAATGTTTATGGCATGTTTTACGAAGTAGGAGGCAATGCAGCATCGCAATCTCAGTTTTACCTAACAGATAGTACAAAACATTTTTTAACAGGCTCTTTATATTTTTATGCTAAACCGAATTATGATTCTATTTTTCCTGCCGCAAAATATTTGGAAAAAGATATAAAGCATATTATGGAAACTGTTAGATGGAAATAAAAAAAAGCTTCTCATTATGAGAAGCTTTTTTTATATGTTTAAACAGTAATTATGCTTTAGATTTATTAGCGCAACAAGACTTTTGACCATCTTTTGCACAAGCCATTTTTTCAGCTTCAGTTTTATTAGCACAATTAGCTTTACAAGCTTCAGTTTTTGCTTTACAATCAGCACAATCTTTTACAGTACAATCTGGTTTGCATTTAGCAGCACATTCTTTGTTAACGGTTGAAAAAGCATCAACAGTTTTCATATCGCTTACTTTGTAAATATCGGCCACTTTTGTTACTGTTTCCTCAAGTGAAGCAGGCGTAACTTTAGCTTCATTATATTCAACCATTGCTAATTTACGGTCAAAATCTACAGTGGCAGATTTTACGCCATCCATTCCAGAGATTTTCTTTTCAATAGTTTTTGCACAACCTATAGCACAAGTCATGCCTTCAATAGTAAACTCTGCTTTTGCATAAGAGGCGTTTGGGTCTATTTCATTTGTCGCTTTTAGAGCGTTTTCAACTTCAATGGTTTTAACTTCAGGATTAGTTTCGTTTTTACAGCTAATAGAAAATAAAACCACAACTACAATAGTTATGATGTTTTTAATGGTATTCATTTTAGATAAAAATTAAAAATTATCAACAAAAATAGTAAATAATAGAGTCTTAATTTTACTAACTCACATTTTTATTGCTTAAATTAACTTAAAAATAAAGTTTATGTTTAATAAATTAAAAAAGGTTTCAAATATTGTAAATGATTCATTAACAAATATTTAAATTTTATTAGATTGTTTTATCTAATTTATTTTTTAGATATTTAATAAAATAATTGAAATAATTATGAAAAAAATAATCCTTCCCATTAGATATGGTCTTGTTACAAGTGCCATTTTAATTGCTTATTTTTTGGTATTAGCAATGTTAGATAAACATATTAATCCTGTTTATAGTTTCCTTAATGCTGGAATTACAACATATGGTATTTATGAAGCAGTTCGGGTTTTTAAATTAGAACAAAAAGATTTCTTTAATTATACCAACGGATTTACAATAGGGCTTATTACTGGAGGAACAGCAACTATTGTGTTTACATTTTTCTTTTTGTTTTATTCAACCGAAGTTAATCAAGATTTCCTTCCTCAATTATTAAATTCTTTACAAGGTAATTTCGATATTAATAATGGTATGGTAACATTTATTGTAGCCATTATGGGCTTTGCTACTACTGTTGTTGCAACCCTTACTGTAATGCAACTTTTTAAAAACAGTGGAAATATTCCTCAAAAGAAATAAAACGTTTGTAAATTAATTTATTAGCAGTATATTTGCACTCATTTTTAAATAATTTAATTAATAAAACGTTACGCTATGTACGCAATTGTAGAGATAGCAGGGCAGCAATTTAAAGTTGTAAAAGACCAAAAAGTTTTTGTTCACCGTTTACAAACTGAAGAAGGAAAGCAAGTAGCTTTTGATAATGTTCTTCTTATTAGTGATGGTGAAAAAGTAACTGTAGGCGCCCCAGCTATAGACGGAGCTCAAGTAGGAGCAAAAGTCTTAAAGCACCTAAAAGGTGATAAAGTTATAGTTTTCAAAAAGAAAAGACGTAAAGGATTCCGTAAGAAAAACGGACATCGTCAATCTTTAACAGAGATTATTATTGAAAGCATTGCTGCTTCGGGAGCCACAAAGGCTTCCAAAGTTGAAAACGAAGGAGCAAAAAAAGCTGCTAAAGTTGAAAAGGTTGAAGCTAAAAAAGAGTCTCCAGCTAAAACAGAGAAAAAAGTTGAGACTAAAGCTGAAGTTACTCAAGATTTAAACAGTTTAACTGTTGCAGAATTAAAAGAGATGGCAAAAGCTAAAGGAATTGAAGGAATTACTTCAATGAAAAAAGCTGATTTAATTGCTGCTTTAAGTTAATTTTAAAATATAAAATCGAAATAAAATGGCACATAAAAAAGGAGTCGGAAGTTCGAAAAACGGTAGAGAATCAGAATCAAAACGCTTAGGTGTTAAAATTTTTGGCGGTCAAGCTGCAATAGCTGGGAACATTATCGTTAGACAAAGAGGAAATACTCATCATCCAGGTGAAAATGTATATTCTTCAAAGGATCATACATTACACGCTCAAGTTGATGGCGTTGTAAAATTTACAAAGAAAAAAGATAACAAGTCTTATGTTTCTATTGAGCCTTTTGAAGCTTAAGAAACAATTTTCTTAAAAAAACAAAACCCTTTCTGTTTTCAGAAAGGGTTTTTTGTTGTTTATAACTTCCTAAAAAGTTTCTAATACAATTTCATTAATAAAGAAAAAGCCCTCACATATCTGTAAGGGTTTCTAATTTATAATGAGATGCTGAAACAAGTTCAGCATGACAATTATTTAGTATCTGTAATATTCTGGTTTAAATGGGCCTTCAACAGTTACACCAATATAATCGGCTTGATCCTTACGAAGTTCTGTTAATTCCACACCAATTTTTGCTAAGTGTAATTTAGCTACTTTTTCATCTAAGTGTTTTGGTAGCATATACACTTCGTTTCCGTAAGCTTCGCTATTTGTCCACAATTCAATTTGAGCTAAAGTTTGGTTTGTAAAAGAGTTGCTCATTACAAAACTTGGATGCCCAGTTGCACAACCTAAATTAACCAAACGACCTTCGGCTAAAATAATAATATCTTTTCCGTTAATAGTGTATTTATCAACTTGTGGTTTGATCGTGTTTTTAGTATGACCATAATTTTTGTTTAACCAAGCCATATCAATTTCATTATCAAAATGCCCTATGTTACAAATTATAGTTTTGTCTTTTACAGCTTCAAAATGTTCGCTACGTACAATATCTTTATTTCCCGTTGTTGTAATAATGATGTCGGCATTACCAACAATAGTTTCTAAACGTTTTACTTCAAAACCATCCATGGCAGCTTGTAGCGCACATATCGGATCAATTTCGGTAACTGTTACAATACTTCCAGCTCCTTTAAATGAAGCCGCAGTACCTTTACCAACATCGCCATATCCGCAAACTACTACACGTTTACCAGCAAGCATCACATCGGTAGCTCTTCTAATAGCATCTACCGCACTTTCTCTACATCCGTATTTGTTATCGAATTTACTTTTTGTAACGCTATCATTCACATTAATTGCAGGCATAGGTAAAGTTCCTTCTTTCATACGTTCGTATAACCTGTGAACACCTGTAGTTGTTTCTTCACTTAAACCTTTTATGCCAGAAATCAGTTCAGAATAACGGTCAAAAACCATATTGGTTAAATCTCCACCATCGTCAAGAATCATGTTAAGAGGTTTTCTGTCTTCACCAAAGAAAAGCGTTTGCTCAATACACCAGTCAAATTCAGTTTCATTCATTCCTTTCCATGCATAAACTGCAGTTCC